>CAZVDS010000015.1:2514-15647 GCA_964626315.1 uncultured Desulfurellaceae bacterium | reverse complement strand
AAAGTGATTGTCAAGCAAATCATAGATTTGCTTGCAAACACAAAGTGATTGTCAAGCAAATCATAGATTTCCTTGCAAACACAAAGTGATTGTCAAGCAAATCATAGATTTGCTTGCAAACACAAAGTGATTGTCAATAGTAATCGCATAAAAAAACATTGACAATTTATCTCATTCTGGTATAAAATTTTCTTGGATAGGAGAAAGAAAAATCTAATTTTATTTATCAGGGGGTGTAAGGTGTTAGGAATTCGTAAGGTGAGTATAATTGGTGCAGGGCATGTGGGAGAATCTGCGGCTTTTATTATGGCGATGAAGGGTATTGCAGATGAAGTGGTAATGACAGATATCATTGAAAATCTGCCAGAGGGAAAAGCACTGGACATGATGCAGGCAGGACCTATTCTTGGTTATGATACAAAGATTATCGGTTCATCAAAAGGGGATGTTTATGAAGCCATCAAGGGTTCAGATGTCGTGGTTATGACAGCTGGTTTTCCAAGAAAACCGGGTATGAGTAGGGATGACCTTTTAGGCAAAAATATACCTATCATGAAAATAGTAGCTGAGAATGTGAAGAAGTATGCACCTGACTGCATTTTTGTCATTGTAGCCAATCCACTGGATGCCATGATTTATGCTGCGAAAAATGTAACAGGATTTCCAGACAATCGTCTGGTAGGACAGGCAGGTGCGTTGGATTCAGCAAGATTTATGGCTTTCCTGGCTATGGAGAAAAATGTATCAGTAGCGGATGTGTGGGCAATGACACTGGGTAGTCATGGTGATGATATGGTGCCTTTGAGGGAATATTCTTCTATCTATGGGGTGCCTGTGAGTAAAAGTGTAGATAAAGATGCATTAGAAAAGATTGTAGATAGGACACGAATGGGTGGTGGCGAAATAGTAAAATTATTGGGAACAAGTGCCTATTGGGCACCGGCAGCAGGTATATGCTGGATGGTTGAGTCCATTTTGAGAGACCAGAAGGCAGTAATTCCTTGTCATGCATTCCTGCATGGTGAGTACGGCGTGAATGATTTACCGGTCGGCGTTCCTGTAAAATTGGGTAAGGATGGTGTAGAGGAAATTGTAGAGATTGAATTATCAGACGAAGAAAAGGCACTTTTGGAGAAATCTGCAGACCATGTAAAGGAGGTATGTGATAGAGTAGACGAATTGGGTTTATTAAAATAAACAGGTTAATCCATAAACCTTTAAGGCCGGAATATTCCGGCCTTAAAGGTGCTGTAAGGAAGGAGGTATTATGAAATATGCAAATGCTGAGAAAAAATGGTTGGAAGGTAGTGTAGCTTATAAATGGCATCAAGGTTGGATTGCATGGTTGTTACACCGTATTACGGGACTGCTTTTAGTTTTGTATGTTTTGTTTCATTTTGCAGGCTTTATGAGCACTAACAAAGCAGTAGGCATAATTTTATGGGCTGTTTTGTGTTATCATTCAATGAATGGGTTACGAATTGTGATTGTTAATTTTGCTCATGGTGCAGAGAGAGAAAATTATAACGCCAATTTATGGATTTTCTGGATAATTGCTATTGTCCTGTTTATAATTGGTGTTATTTTATTTGCTTCTGTTTAAAGGGGGTTGAAAGATGGCAGAATACATGAGGGGATATATAGATAGATATACAGGTAGCGGACATGCAGGAGACTTTTCTTGGTTTGCTCAAAGAATTACAGGGTTGTGTCTTATTCTTATGCTTATTTTCCATATGTTTATAAATCATTGGAGTGGCTTGTATCCTTCAGTGATGATGTGGTTTCTGATGCATGCAATGTTTAAAAAAGCATTTTATGTATTATTTTCTTTGTTCCTCGTCTATCATGGCATAAATGGTGTTTTCTATGTATTTGATGATTATATAAGAACAGCAGGATGGAGAGCGACTTTAAAGCTTGTATTTGGTGTGACAGGTATTATTTATTTTTGGGTTGCATTTATAGCTATTGTTCCTTAAAGAGGAGGTGTTTTTATGGCAGAATTTAAAGTAGATTTTCACGCAGTAGATGTAGCGATTGTGGGAGCAGGGGGAGCAGGATTGGCTTCCGCTGTGCAAACAGGCATGGCAAGGTTGAAGACAGCGGTCATTACTGAGATTTTTCCCACTCGTTCTCACACTGTTTCTGCTCAGGGCGGCATCAATGCTGCTCTTGGGAATATGGATGAAGATTACTGGGTATGGCACATGTATGATACGGTAAAAGGTAGTGACTGGTTAGGTGATCAGGATGCTATTGAAGATTTTACTAAAAAGGCGCCCGGACTTGTATATGAATTAGAACATTGGGGAATACCATTTTCCCGTATAGAGAATGGTAAGATTTATCAGCGTTCTTTCGGCGGTTCAATGAGAAACTTTGGGGAAGATATAGCTCATCGCACCTGTGCTATTGCAGACAGGTCCGGTCATGCTATATTACATGCACTTTTTGAAAGAACACTGAGAGAAGATGTAGCTCCTTATGTGAGTTATTATAATGAGTTTTTTGCATTGCAGATCCTAAAAAATGAGGAGACAGGAAATGTAATAGGTGTATTAGCCTGGGATATGATTAATGGTGGATTTCATATCTTTTTTGCAAAAGCAACCATTCTTGCCACCGGAGGAAACGGAAGAATGTTCCGTACCAGCACTAATAACCATTTAAATACTGGTGATGGCTGGACAATGACTGTAAGAGCGGGTTTCCCAGTAGCAGATCCAGAATTTATACAGTTTCACCCCACCGGTTTATATGCCGTAGGCAACTTGATTACAGAGGGGGTTAGAGGAGAAGGTGGTTATCTGATTAACTCTGATGGTGAGAGATTTATGAAAAAGTATGCACCTCATGTTTTAGATTTAGCTTCTCGTGATGTTGTGTCTCGTTCAATGACTATGGAAATAAGAGAAGGAAAGGGAGTAGGTCCAAAGAAGGACCACCTATTACTAAAGTTAGACCATCTGGGTCATGATTTTATTATGGAAAAGTTGCCTGGTATATGGGAATTGACTTATAAGTTTATGGGTATTGATTGTACTAAAGAGCCTATTCCTGTTGAACCCACGATGCATTATCATAATGGTGGAGTTCCGAGTAATAGATTCGGTGAATTTGTATTAGGAAGTATGGATAAGCCAGAGACTCCTGTTCCTGGATTTTATGCTGCTGGTGAATGTGCAACTCCATCAGTTCATGGGTCTAATAGGTTAGGAGCAAATTCCTTATTGGATTTAGTGTGGTCTGGTAAAGAAGCAGGAATATCAGCGGCTAAATGGATAATGGAAAAGAATGTAGATGTTGCATATCCTGCTGAAGAATATTTGGCGGAAAAATACGCCAAAAAAGGCATGGATAGAGTGAGAAGACTGTTTGAATCAGAGGGAACAGAAAAGATGATAGATATCTGGACAGACCTGCAAGATAGTATGTCAACTAATATGTTCGTGTTTAGAAATGGAGAGGGAATGAAGAAGCAAATGGAGATTCTGAAAGGCTTGAGGGAGCGATTTAAGAAGGTAAAAATGGAAGATAAAAGCATGACATTCAACCTTGACCTTATAGAAATATTGGAATTAGAATCTCTTATTGATAATTCTATAATTGAAACAGCAGCTGGTCTTGCAAGGGAAGAATCAAGGGGTGCTCATTCCAGAGAAGATTTTCCAGAAAGAGATGATGAGAAGTGGTTAAAACATTCACTTGTTTATTTGGATGATGAAGGTAATGCAACTGTAGATTATAAACCGGTAAGAATGCAGCCTTTGACTATTCCATCCATTCCACCCAAGAAAAGAGTCTATTAAAGGAGGGTTAAATGGCTTTAAATGTTGGAGACAAAGTAATATTCAAGGTACTTAGATACAATCCAGAGAAGGATGAAAAACCATATTATCAGGATTTTGAAGTAGAGTTAAGAAAAAAGGGTATGATGGTTTTGGATGGATTAAATCAAATTCGCTGGGAACAGGATGGAACACTTGCCTATAGAAGGTCTTGTAGAGAGGGAGTTTGCGGTTCAGATGGTATGAATATATGTGGTGTAAATACTACTTCTTGTCTGACTCATATTGAAGACTACAACACCACTACACTTACCGTTAAACCATTACCTGGTTTTCCTGTAATCAAGGATTTAATATGTGATTTTACTGATTTCTTTAACAAGTATTATATGGTGAAGCCATATCTGATTGAGAAGGTACCGCCGCCAGAGAAAGAGAGATTGCAGAGTATAGAAGATAGGGCTAAAATGGATGGACTTTATGAATGTATTCTGTGCGGTTGCTGTTCTTCGTCCTGTCCTTTCTTTTGGTCTGATAAGGATTACCTGGGTCCGTCTGCGATGTTGAATGCCGCAAGATTTGTATTTGATTCAAGAGATGATGGAAAAGGTGAAAGATTAGACATAGTAAACAACAAGCATGGTGTATGGAGATGTCATACTGTTTTAAACTGTATTACTGCATGTCCTAAAGACTTAAACCCCACAAAGGCTATTGCTATGTTGCAGCATGAAATTATAAAGCGAAAATGGTAAAAAAGTAACAAGGGGAAGTATTATACTTTCCCTTGTTCTCATTCTATTCAACACAGCCATAATATCTTGTAATCTTATCTCGCTGAGCCTTCCATAGCAGGCTGGAGAACACATAGTCCGTTTTTTTCTATCTCTAAATCAAATTCATGGAATTTATATTTACCTACAATATCATTGTATGCTTTATAACCGTGTTTTTCTATCCTCTTAATGAAATAGACAGGAGCAAAAATTTGCTCCTGTCTATAAATTGGATATTTTACTTTTTCTTAGGAATACCAGGTTTTACCATTTCTTCAGGTTTTACAATTTTGTCAAATTCTTCTTCTGTCACATATCCCAATTTAACTGCCGTTTCTTTTAAAGTGCTTCCTTCTTCAAAGGCATCATGTGCAACCTTTGCCGCCTTGTCATAGCCTATATATGGGCTCAATGCTGTAACCAGCATCAATGAGTTACGCATCAATTCATTTATTCTTTTCTCATTTGCCGTAATTCCTACGACCATATTATCTGTGAAGCTTACAGTAGCATCTGCCAGAAGTCTGATGGACTGAAGCAAGCTGTAATTCATAGCAGGCTTAAACACATTCAGCTCAAAGTTACCCTGAGAACCTGCAAAGCTGACAGTTACATCATTTCCCAATACTCTGGTTACAACCATAGTCATAGCTTCACACTGGGTAGGATTAACCTTGCCAGGCATTATAGAACTACCAGGTTCATTGGCAGGAATGCTTATTTCTCCAAAACCGCATCTTGGACCACATGCTAACCATCTAATATCATTGGCAATCTTCATGAGACTGCCAGCAATGGTTTTCATAACTCCACTGGCTTCCACTATTGCATCATGAGCAGCTAATCCTTCAAATTTGTTATCTGCAGTTACAAATGGAAGGTCTGTAATTTCTGCAATCTTTTTAGCAACTAATACATCAAAACCAATGGGCGCATTTAGACCTGTTCCCACTGCAGTTCCACCCAAAGCAAGTCTATAAAGATTTTTTAAACAATTCTTAGCTCTCTCTATGCCTAACTCTATTTGTTTTGCATAGCCAGAGAACTCTTGTCCCAATGTCAGTGGTGTTGCGTCTTGAAGGTGAGTTCTTCCTATTTTCACAATGTCCTTGAACTCTTCTACTTTTTTGTCCAGCTCTTCCTTTAGATGTTTTAAAGCAGGAATTAATTTGTGAACAATCATTTCAGCAGCGCCGATGTGCATGGCAGTTGGGAATGTATCATTGGACGATTGAGACATGTTTACATGGTCGTTTGGGTGAACAGGGTCTTTACTACCCAGTTTCCCTCCAGCCATCTCTATTGCCCGATTTGAGATAACCTCATTGGCATTCATGTTAGTTTGGGTGCCACTTCCTGTTTGCCACACTACCAGCGGAAAATGCTCATCCAGTTTGCCTTCAATTACCTCATCTGCTGCTTTTGCAATCAAATTACCTTTTTCTTTGTCCAAAGCTCCCAATTCCATGTTTGCCAGAGCACATGCTTTCTTTAAAATACCAAGAGCTCTTATTGTTTCTCTTGACATTCTTTCATCGCCTATTTTGAAGTTCTGTAATGAACGTTGGCTTTGTGCCCCCCAATATTTGTCATCTTCTACTTCAATGCTACCCATAGAATCTTTTTCAATTCTTGTTCCCATGATATCCTCCTTTAAAATAAATTTTTTTAAAACTCAGTAAAAATATTCTATCACTTTTTAAAAAATTTGCAATATTCCGAATTGCCGTAAAAATTCTCTTAGAATTTTTATGAAAACTTTAAACATCTCATTACAATTTAAATGAGGCAACGAATGATTGTTTCGTGTAGATTTTTATATGAGGCAACAGGTACTCCGAATTAAAGAATAAAATTACACTATACAGGTTTTACTGTGCCTTGATAAACTATACCCACTGCTTCTAAATAATCTCTCCTGCTGCAAAATTCTATATCTTTATCCAAATCCATCTTTATGAGTTCCTGAGCATGTGTAGATGAAGCAATCTTCTTTGCATCTTTGTCCATCAATTTCCAGAAATCAAGTGCCATTCGTGCACCATCATCAAAATCTACACTTGGTACTCTGTCTGCTAATCTCTCTACCACTGCTCCTCCACACACTGTATCTTCTAAGCAAACTTTTCCCTTAGAACCTGAAAGAATGATCACACAATGGTCAGGATGCATAGAAGAGACATAATTGATCACAGAAGACAAATTCAAAAAACAGGCTATAATCGTTTTTCCTCCTTGAGGACAAGCATTGATCGCTCGTGTTCCATTGGTAGTAAACAAAGCTGCTTTTTTCTTTTTGAATGTATGATTGTTTAATATATAAGGACTATTAGAAAAATCAAAACCTGGTATGTCTTTGTCTTCATACTCACCAACCAAAATATAATCTTGTTTTAATCTTTCTCTCTGTTCATCTAAAGGCAAAGATGGTAAAATTCTTATTTCTTCTATCCCTTTTTCTAAAAGAATAGTAATAGTGCTACTTGTTCTCAAAACATCAATTGCTATATACACATCTCCATTGTTAGAGAAATGCTCCGTATAACTAAAACTCAAATCTATACGCATCATACCACCATTATATCTTTAAACTTGATTGTATTATACTATCACAATATTATCTTTCTTACAAATTAAAATATTAATCTGTTGCAGTAATAAATGTAGGGAAACCTAATTGTTTCAACTTTATTGAGCATATATTAGCATTACTTCTATCGTTGTATTTTCCTACCCGCACTCGCCAATACACATCCTGTCCATCAAAGAATTTTTTCAAGTATACATACGGAAAATGATTGTCTAATTTTCTCTTCAATAAAAGAGCATGGGTGTAAGAACTAAAAGAACCCACCTGCACTGTGAAAAGCTCTTTTTTCATAGCCTTATATACTTCTGTAGGATAAAGAACACTTATTCTCACTGGAGCAGTGCCAGCAGAAATCATATCTATATCTCTTGCAGCGGCATAAGAAAGGTCAATAATTCTTCCTTCTATAAATGGACCTCTATCATTTATACGCACCACTGTTTCCTTATGATTGTTTAGACTTTTTACTTTTACCATTGTTCCTAAAGGCAGGGTCTTATGAGCTGCAGTATGAGCATACATGTTATAAATTTCCCCGCTTGATGTTTTCCTACCATGAAATTTATCACCATACCACGAGGCAATGCCTTCTTCCGTATACCCCTTATATGGTGTATAAACAGCATGTAAAGAAGCACAACTGCTTGCAATTAAACATAAAAAAAGCAGTAAAATTCTCTTAAAATTTTTATGATAACTTGTAATCATAATATTTCCTCATGCACCTTTTCTGCAATTTCATCTATATTTCCTTGAGGCATTATTTCTTGCTTAAAACGAACAACTATATTGCCCTTTTTTACTTTAATCGCACTTCCTGGTGGCATAATTTCCTTTGTTCCTTCTATTTTAGCTGGAACAATGGGAAGATTGAGTTTTTGAGCAAGAAGAATGCCACCTTTAAAAAATGTCTTTTTCTCTTTAATTCTTGACCCTTCGGGAAATATCATAAATACCCCTTTTTTCTTTCTCATTGCTTTTAGTAAAGATATGGCACTATTTTTAGGGTCACCTCTTATTATAGGTATAACATCTAATCTTTTCATTGCTATACTTAAAATGGGATTTTTGAGCAATTCTTGTTTCGCTATCCATATACATCTATCAGGTATTATAACCTCCATTGCCATAATATCAAAATAGCTTTCGTGATTTGCCATACATACGCACCGAGAAGTAATCTGTCCCCTTTTTTCCACTTTCACTCCAAATATAAAGCAAAGCAATTTTGACCATTTCTTGATTAGTAAAACATCCTTTGTCCACAAAAGCGCTAAAATATAAAAAATGGTAACAAAAAATACCACTATCCATAAAAATAAACACCACAAAAAACGCATTATGTATAAAATATAAACTGTTCACACAGCTGGATAACTTTTTCCTTAGCCTTTCTGTAGGCATCTTTATTCCCTATATTCTTCAATGTATAGGAGATAATCTCGCCTATCTGTTGCATTTCCTTTTCTTTCATTCCTCTGGTTGTAATTGCAGGGGTTCCTATTCTGATGCCAGAGGCAACCATCGGAGAGCGGGTTTCGCCCGGGACGGTATTTTTGTTTACTACAATACCTACTTCTCCCAATGCCTCTTCTGCAGCCTTTCCCGTAATATTCTTATCGGTTAAATCAACAAGCATTAAATGATTATCTGTCCCACCAGAAACAAGTTTAAACCCTTCGTCCATCAAAACCGATGCCAATTTCTTTGCATTTTTTACAATCTGTTTTTGATATTCATTAAATTCCTCTGTTAATGCTTCTTTGAATGCTACAGCTTTAGCCGCTATCACATGCATTAAGGGTCCGCCCTGAATACCAGGAAAAACCATCTTATCTATAGGTTTGGCAAAAAACTCCTTGCACATAACAAGACCTCCTCTTGGTCCTCTTAAGGTCTTGTGAGTGGTAGCAGTAACAAATTCACACCACGGAATAGGGGAGGGATGAATGCCTGCTACCACCAATCCCGCAATATGAGCGATATCTGCCAGGAGATAAGCTCCGCAAGAATCAGCAATCTCACGAAATTTCTTAAAATCAATAATCCGAGGATAAGCAGATGCACCTACCACAATCAAACGGGGTTTAAACTCATCTGTAATTTCAGCTACCTCATTATAGTCAATATATCCTGTTTCTGGATTCACACCATAACTAAATGTGGTATACAACTTTCCAGAAAAATTTACAGCTGCACCATGAGAGAGATGACCCCCATGAGGAAGTGCCATACCAAGCAATCTATCTCTTGGCTGTAATGCTGCCATGTATATAGCCATATTGGCTTGAGTGCCAGAATGAGGTTGAACATTCACATGCTCTGCACCGAATAATTTTTTTGCTCTCTCTTGAGCCAGCCTTTCTACTACATCTACATACTCACAACCGCCATAATATCTTTTTTTAGGATAACCCTCCGCGTATTTGTTTGTCATACAATTACCCATTGCTTGCAGGACAGCAGGAGAGGACAGATTTTCAGAAGCAATCATCTCCAGATTATAATTTTCTCTCTCTTTTTCTTTTTCTATTGCCTCATATACCTCAAAATCCACATCTTTTAGATTATTCATCTACTCCTCCAGTATTTCTATTTTTCTCACTCTTCTTTCATGTCTTCCACCTTCAAACGGTGTTTTTATGAATATATCCAACATCTTTTTTACCTCTATTATATCCATCGTCCTGCCTCCAAAGGCAATAACATTCGCATCATTATGCCTTCTCGCATATTCCGCTACATATTCATCGTAACACAATGCACATCTGATTCCTTTAAATTTGTTAGCAGTGATAGACATACCTATTCCTGTTCCACAGATAAGAATACCGAGACAATTTAAATCAAGAACTTTTTTTACTACCTTTTGAGCAATATCAGGATAATCTACACTCTTCTCTGAGTATGTGCCTGTATCTACTACTTCTATATTTTTTCTTTTCAGATAATTTATGATTTCCTGTTTCATTCTAAATCCTGCATGGTCTGAACCTATTGCTATTTTAGAAACCATATTTCTCCCAGTTTTTATCTACCTTTTTAATAACCTCTTCATCCGTCTTTAAATCATGGGGAAATGGTCTTATCACTTCTTCTTTCCATTTTTTTGTGGCATCTATGCCCATCTTGCTACCAAATGCAACCTGTGGGGAAGAATGATCCAATTCATCCAACGGACCCCTGGTAAAAATTGTATCTCTCTGGGGGTCTACATTGCAACCCCATCTCCATAAAACCTCATTTTTATCCTGAACATTTACATCTTTATCAAAGATGATAATGTTTTTAGTAAGAGACAAAAGACCTAATCCCCATAAAGCATTTATCACCTTAAACGCCTGACCAGCATAAGATTTTTCTACAGACACAAAGGCAAAATTGTGAAAAACACCCTCTATAGGCAGATTTATATCTATAATTTCTGGTATAACCTTTTTTATAACCGGCAAGAATAGTCTTTCCGTGGCTTTGCCCATAAATGCATCTTCCATTGGTGGTTTCCCCACGATTGTTGCAGGGTAAATAGGATTTTTTCTATGTGTAATACAGTTTATATGAAACAGAGGGAAATAATCTGCTTGAGAATAATAACCGGTATGATCACCAAATGGACCTTCTAATACCAGCTCCTCTTGCGGGTCAACAAAGCCTTCCAAAACAATCTCTGCGTTTGCCGGAACAAGCATATCCATCGATTTTGCCTTTACCATCTCCACTGATTTTTCTCTCAAAACACCTGCAAAAAACATCTCTTCTATTTCTTCTGGCAAAGGTAGAGTAGCAGAATAGATAATTGTCGGATCACATCCCAAAGCTACACACACCGGCAATTTTTCCTTCTTTTCCTTAGCCAATCTATAATGTTTTGCTCCATCCTTATGACGATGCCAATGCATTGCCGTTTTATCCTTACCCATTACCTGCATTCTGTACATACCACAATTCAAAATGCCGGTTGTAGGATTCTTGGTAAATACTAGAGGAAAAGTAAGAAATTTCCCGCCGTCTTTAGGCCAGGTTTTCAAAATGGGTAATTTTTCTAAATCTACTTTCTTCTCTACAATCTCCTGACATCTGCCTATATTTACAGTCTTTGGTTTGAAATTTAGAAATTTACCCATTTTAGAGATAAGCTTCAATTTTCTAAAAAGTCCCACCGGCATCTCAGGTTGAAGAAAATCCTTTAATTTCTCTCCTAAATCATCTAATTTTTTTACACCTAAAGCACAAGCCATTCTCTGTTCAGTACCAAATAGATTCATTACCACAGGAATATCACTGTTCTTTACATTCTCAAACAAAAGAGCAGGTCCCCTTTCTTTTACCACTCTATCTGCAATATGAGCAATTTCTAAGATAGGGTCTACCTCTTGTTTTATCCTTTTTAATTCACCCTTTTTTTCTAAAACATTCAAATAATCTCTTAAATCTTCAAACATAACTTCTTTGCAATTTTTGTATAAGTTGGTATGATTGTAAAAGAGCTATTGGGAAATTGCAACATTTTTAAAGGAGGTGCCATGTTATACATATATGATACTATGAAGAGAGATTATATACCCTTTCACCCTCTGTATGACAACAAGGTAAAGATGTATGTATGTGGTATAACTGCCTACGATTTTTGTCATGTGGGACATGCCAGGGCATCAGTGGTATTTGATGTTATCTACAGGTATCTTCTGTATAAGGGATATAATGTAACTTTTGTAAAAAATTTTACCGATGTGGATGACAAAATCATAAACAGGGCAAATAAAGAAAAAAGAAGCTGGCAAGATATCTCTCAGAAGTTCATAGATGAATATTATATTGATATGAGAACACTTAATATAAAAAAACCTACCCTTGAACCTAAAGCATCAGAACATATAAAAGATATGGTAGACTTTATAAAAAAATTGATAGAAAAAGATTACGCTTATGTATCGGAGGGAGATGTCTATTTTTCTGTAGGCAAATTTAGAGATTATGGCAAACTCTCTCACAAAAAAATAGAGGAATTAAAAGTAGGAGCCAGGATTGAACCTTCAGAGAAAAAGAGAAATCCACTGGATTTTGCGCTGTGGAAAAAATCAAAGGAAGGAGAACCTAAATGGGAAAGTCCGTGGGGAGGTGGCAGACCAGGCTGGCATATTGAGTGTTCCACAATGTGCATGCACTACCTGGGAGAGACTATTGACATCCACGGTGGGGGGGAAGACCTCATCTTCCCTCATCACGAAAACGAGATTGCTCAATCGGAGGCACTCACAGGAAAAACATTTGTAAGACATTGGATACACAATGCATTCGTAAAGATAAACAAGGAAAAGATGTCAAAATCCTTAGGGAATTTCTTTACTATTAGAGACATCTCAAAAAAATACAGGGGTGAAATATTGAGAATGTTTCTTCTTCTTACACACTATCGCAATCCCATAGATTTTAGTCTACAGGGGATGGAAACGGCAGAAGAGGCATTGAATAAGCTGTATATGCTTTTATGGAGAGTGGAAAAAAATTTGAAAAACCCAGAAAATGGATTAAAAGATAAAGAACTGGAAGAGGTATTAAACAAATTTAAGAAACTCTTTATAGATGCCTTAGATAAAGATTTTAACACACCGAAAGCCATCGGAGAGATATTCGTTCTTACTAAAGAAATCAATAGATATTTAGACAGATGTGAGGACGAAGACAAAAAATCTGATAAGGAATATTTGGAAGCATTTATTGATGTAAGAAATTCCATTAGAGAGATACTGGGCATTATGAATGAATCAGCAGAAGAATGGTTTAAGGGAAAGATAGATGTAAATCTCATTGAACAAAAGATAAAACAAAGAGAAGAAGAGAGAAAGAAAGGTAATTTCAAACAAGCGGATAAAATAAGAAAAGAGTTGTTAAAAATGGGTATTATACTGGAAGATACAAAAGAAGAAACACGGTGGAAAACCACAAAGGAACAAATATTATGACACAAATCTCAAA
>CAZVDS010000015.1:0-2414 GCA_964626315.1 uncultured Desulfurellaceae bacterium | reverse complement strand
AGATTTGAGCGTAAAAATTCTAAAGGAGAATTTTTATGACAGATTTAAGATATAGAGAGGAAGAAGAAACTCTACGGGCATACTTGAACAGTATAAAAAATATTCCCTTGCTTACACCAGAAGAGGAAAAAGAGTTAGGAAGAAAAATACAAAAAGGTGATAAGGAAGCATTAGAAAAACTGGTTAAATCAAACTTAAGATTCGTAGTTAGTGTAGCACGCAAGTACAGAAGCTTTGGCGTATCATTGTTAGATTTAATAAACGAAGGAAACTTGGGACTTATTCAAGCCGCAAAAAAGTTTGACCCCGAAAGAGATATAAGATTTATATCCTATGCTGTATGGTGGATAAAACAGACTATTATTAAAACATTGTCTGAGCAAGGGATACTAATTAAAATACCTATAAAAATGAGGGCAAAACAAAGCAAGATAGCGGCGGCAAAGGCTAAATATCTTCAGAAATATAAAATATCTCCTAAAAAGGAAGAAATTGAAAAACTCACTGGCTTAAGTGAGGCAGAACTGCGCTCATCAGAGCAAGCGAGATTAAGAATTGAATCACTAAATGTACCTGTAGGTGAAGAAAAAGGTGTTGAGGTAATAGATTTATTGAAAGTAGAAGAAGAAACTGCTGAAGATAAAGTTATACTCGATTCTCTCATTAAACACTTGAAAGAAATTATTGAATCTTCCTTAAATGAAAGAGAAAAAGACATTATCATTATGCGTTATGGTTTAGACGGCAAAGGAAAGAGAACACTACAGGAAATAGGAAAAAAATATAACATTTCCAAAGAAAGGGTAAGACAAATAGAAAACGAGATAAAGAAAAAACTAAAAGAAAAATTAACCAAAGAAGAATTAACACATTAACTTTTACATATAAAAAGTTTCCACATTTCTTTGAATATATGTATAATCAACAGAAATTGCATTTCTTTAAGGATATAATTTGATACGGTTAAAATCACTCAGAGCAGGACTAAAAGAACTGTTGTCTCTAAATGATACACCAGATAGAATAGCAAAAGGAGCGACATGGGGTATATTTATTTCTATTACTCCCACCTTTGGTTTACATGCCCTTATTGCTCTTGGTATATCCATCATTTTTCGCCTAAACAAATTAGCCACAGTAGTTGGCAGCTGGTTCAACAATCACCTAACGGCCATTCCTATATACTATATGTGCTATAAAGTAGGCACCTTTATTACAGGAAAAAATGTTGATTTCTCCATTAAGCCACTTTCATTCTCCCGCTATCTTCACTTAGGTTTAGATATACTTGTTCCTTTATGGATAGGCAGTATAATTATAGGAATATTGATAAGTTTCCCTATGTTTTTCATTATAAGATATGTCTTAAAAAAATATAAAGAAAAGAAATATGATACCATTAAAAGATAATATTCCTTCTCATACTTTTCCTGTAGTCAATATAACTATCATACTACTCAATGTATTTGTTTTTCTGTTTGAAATATCTTTAGGCACAAGCAGACTAAATATATTTATTTATAATTATGCATTTATACCAGATCTATTCTTCAACCATTTTCCCCTACTTGATTCTATAAAGAGATTGTTGTTTTACATGTTTATTCATGGCGGATTTATACATATTATAGGAAATATGTGGTTTTTGTATATATTCGGCGACAATGTAGAAGATAAAATAGGACACCTGCAATACCTCATCTTCTATCTGCTGGGTGGTATATTCTCCGCCGTATTTCAGGGTTTATTTTCGCCCACTTCCAACATCCCTTTAATTGGTGCCAGTGGATCTGTTTCTGCTGTTTTAGCAGCCTATGTCTATTTTTTTCCTCATGCACGCATTCTCACACTCGTACCTATCTTCCTGTTTATTACCATTGTAAATATACCGGCTGTTGCATTTATTGTTTTCTGGTTTTTTATTCAGTTTTTCTATGGCTTCGTCTCTCTCAGCGCATCTATTAAGGGTGGTGTAGCCTGGTTTGCTCACATCGGTGGTTTTATATTTGGTATAATATGGGTAAAATACATCTTGAGGAAAAGAAGATGGGCTTAAAGGTTATTCATACTGCAGATTGGCACATTGGAAAAGAGAAAAGAACAGAAGATATCTTTAAGCAGATAGAAAAACTGATAACTATTGCTAAAGATTATGATTTTGTCATTGTAGCCGGTGATTTATTTGATGATGAGAAGAGTATCTCTGTTTATGGAAGAAAGCTAAAAGAAACAATAGAAAAAACATCTACTCCGTTTTTAGGAATATTGGGTAATCATGAGTACGAGGGAATAGACAAGACAAAAGAATTGTTTTCTTCTTCTCCTTTAACCATATTTACAGAACCTAAAATTCTAAACATAAAAGGTATTAAAATATTATTTTATCCCTTTAAAAAGGGAGGAAATAGTAAGGA
>CAZVDS010000014.1:10617-16182 GCA_964626315.1 uncultured Desulfurellaceae bacterium | reverse complement strand
AAGGAAGATCAAGTAAAATTACAACTTGTGGGACGGTATAGGTTGAGATTAACGCGCCTAATCCTAATGCGAACATGGGATTTGTCACATTGCTTCCAATAAGAATACCGGCAGAAATCGCCTTTTTCTTTTTAAATACGGCAATTAATGATGTGGTTAACTCTGGCAAGGCAACGGCAACTCCCAAAATGATGATACCAAAGTATGAGGCACTTATGTGGAGTTGTTTTATAAGCACTTCAGAGGAACCAACTACCTTATCGGCAGAAAAAGCCATAATTGTAAAACTTAATATAAGAATAGCAATATTTTTAAATACTTGCCTTTTTTGAATTTTAATTATGGATTTTTTTTCAATCATGCCTCGTTTTTTAAGGATAAAGAGGTATAGAATATATCCGAAAAATAGTATAAATCCCTCAAATCTGGATATTATGCCATTAAATCCAAACAAAAGGAGTAATAATGATGCACCAATCAGACCGCCCATATCTTTGAACAGATGGTTTTTTGCTACAGTAACTATGCCCACAATAGCAATTATGCCCAGGACAAAATTTTGTTGAAATATGTCTGAGCCAATGTTTGCTCCCAGCACCAGTCCTGATAGATTATTTAAAAGCTGTGGATGCTCAACTATTTTGAGACTGCATACGATGTGGGTCATTATCTCTGGTAGGCTTGTTCCTACTGACAAGACTGTCATTCCAATAAGTTCGTCGGAGAGGTCAAAATGATAACCTAAAATTACACTGCTTTTCACAGAAAAATAGGCAGTGAAAAGAACGGCAATTGAACCTATTATAAGAATCAGGAAGTTTATAAGTATTATACTCATGTTGCAGATAATAGAATATTTAAGTTTTTAAGTAAAATAAATTTTGGGAATGAACTTGCCGTAAAAACCTCTGGTTTTCCAGAGGTTTTTATGACAAATCTACGAATTGCCGTAAAAACCTCTGGTTTTTTGGAGGTTTTTATGATAATTACTTAAGTAATGAAAATAACTGAAATTTATACACATGTGAGCAAAAAAGACATAGGTAAAATAAAGAGTCCATTGGGCAGCTTGGGTATAAATCCATCAAAAAAAGGGAGGTGAAGAAGTAAAATACTTCAGCCAGAGGAATGTATATCCGAAATTCTGATGAGGTGATAAGATGGATGCAACTATAAAAAAACTAATTCAAGATTACGAGAGGCTAGTTTGCAAGATTATTCTCTATTGTGTTACAGAATTGCCGTTCTCATTGGGTATTAAGAAAACAATATCAGTGCTAAAAGGCTCAAAGTCAACTTTTATAATAAACCATGATTTACATAATCTTGCAACATATTCAGCTTTTCCAACATTCACAGGAGAACAACTGAGAACTATTATAGAGGGTCTCGTTAAAGCTGAACTTCTTGAGGTAGAATTTGTATCAGAGTACAAAAACATGCCAGTGCTGAAAATTACAACAAAAGGTACAGATTTTATTGCTGGCAAATATGAGGCTAATGTAAAGTTTCTTGATGATTTTGTTGATAGAAGCATTCCGGAATTCGACGACTTTGAAAAAGAATTATTCGATGAACTTAGGAAATTGAGAAGAGAGATTGCACAAGGAAAAGACATTCCCGCATTTATGATTTGTGGAGACATTACTTTGAGAGAATTAACTAAACAAAAATCGACAGATAGTGCATCTCTTCTTTCTGTGCGTGGTATCGGCGAGAAATTTGTTCAGAATTATGGAGATAAATTCATTGAGGTTATTACGAGGCATATAAATAATACAATGAGGTCTTCGACATGAAAAAGCCATCAAAACTTCAGATAACACAGCATATACGCTACGGGCTATCGCCCTTGCCCTTCGGGCATTTCGCTCATCCGCCAGCCGTTAGGTGAAATGTCACATATAAGGTAGCTGTATGAGAAAAAAAGATTCCATTTTTATTCCGTTTTTAGCATTCATCTCTATTCTTACAAGTGCTAAAATATTTTCAGAAATTTTAGGTTCTAAAGATTTCGAGAAAGAGCTCATTT
Organism: uncultured Desulfurellaceae bacterium; assembly: GCA_964626315.1. GTDB lineage: Bacteria > Campylobacterota_A > Desulfurellia > JAGGSF01 > JAGGSF01 > CAZVDS01. The sequence continues at coordinate 14,150 of CAZVDS010000014.1, read as the reverse complement.
CTAATCAACAATTAGCTGATTCTAATCCTGGTATAAAGCAGAAGCAAAAAGAAGATATTATTGCGAATACGATATCCCGTTGTAAATTACTTCGAATAAAACTACTTAAATCAATTTTTTGGATGATTGCTGCTTCTTTAGTTGGTTGTTTTATTACCTACATTCAATTAGGTTTCAATTTAAATACGTTAAGCTGTTTCCTTAAAAATAATTTATTAAGCATTTCTGTCTTTGTTTCTTTTTGCTTTTACAACTTTGGGTAGGCTTGGATGGGAAGAACAAAGCTTAAAAGGTGACACTGTATATGAACAACTAGATAATCGGATATTTTGGCTTTGTTATTTTTTAGGTGTGGTTTTTGCAATATTGGCGTTTACATAGAAAAATGTGGCACTTCGCAGAGCACAGCACATACGGCTCGCTACGCTTTATTCAAACGCTTCACACTTCTTCACATACACCGACACTTTTATTTCTAAACTTTGGCTTACAATGCATTGTTGGTTTACTTTGTAATTTTATTAAATAAAATAAATTTATGTTAAAAGAGAATCTGGTTAAACATATTGAAAAAAGTATCAGGGAAAACTGGGATTTATCAGCGCTTTCTGATTATCATGGTCAAAGTTTGAGTTATGGCAAAGTAGCAGAAAGAATTATTTATCTGCACTATATTTTTCGCAAAAGCCATATAAAAAAAGGAGATAAAATCGCACTGATAGGAAAAAACAGCTTAAATTGGGCAATAGTTTATTTAGCGGCCATTACTTATGGAGCGGTGATTGTTCCTATATTACCTGATTTCAGTTTAAACGATATGCATCATATTGTTAATCATTCAGATTCGGTTTTCCTCTTTTCTTCTAATGTAATTTATGAAAAACTTGACGAAACCAAAATGCAAAATTTAGAAGCAATATTTTCACTTACGAATTTTACATTACTCTATTATAAGAAGAAAAATACCGTTCAAATAATCCAAGAAGCAGAAACCCATTTTTTAGATAAGTATGGTCATCAACTTACGCTGAAGAAATTTTCTTTTAATGAAATTCGTAACGATGAGCTTGCAGCCATATTTTATACTTCAGGGACTACGGGTTTTTCAAAAGGGGTTATGTTGCTGCATAATAGTCTGATGGCAAATGTCCTTTACGCTCAAAACCACAAAATTATGAAAAAGGGAGACAATATCGTTTCATTTTTACCTTTGGCTCATACCTATGGATGTGCTTTTGAATTTTTATTTCCTTTTACCGTAGGCTGTCACATTACCTTTTTGAGTAAAATTCCTTCCCCTAAGATAATCTTAGAAGCTTTTCAAGAGATTCGTCCTCAATTGATAGTGTCAGTTCCGCTAATAATAGAAAAAATTTACAAAAAACAGATAAAATCTTTTTTAAACAAGAAGACAACAAAATGGCTGTCAAAGTTTCCTGTAGCTGAAAAAACAATTAAGCAAAAGATTTGTAAAAAGTTAATGGAGATTTTTGGTGGCAACTTTTATGAGGTTATTATAGGTGGAGCTGCTTTAAATCAAGAGGTGGAATTGTTTTTAAAAGAAATTAAGTTTCCCTTTTCAGTAGGTTATGGCATGACAGAATGCGGGCCACTGATAAGTTATGCTTCTCATGAAGAGCTTAAACTATTTTCTGTGGGGCAGGTTGTAGATACATTGGAAATCAAAATTGATTCTGATGACCCTCGCAACATTGTGGGAGAGATTTTAGTTCGCGGCGAAAATGTGATGTATGGTTATTACAAAAATAAGGAAGCTACGGAAAATACGATAGATAAAGAAGGGTGGCTTCATACCGGAGATTTGGGTTTAATTGATGAAGAAGGTTTTATTTACATTAAAGGAAGGTGCAAAAATATGGTTTTAGGTCCTTCCGGACAAAATATTTATCCTGAGGAAATAGAAGCCAAACTCAACAACTTGCCTTTTGTGCAGGAATCTTTAGTAATTGGAAAGGATGGAAAACTCTTAGCACTGGTTTATCCTGATTTAGAATTGGCAGATAATAAAGGAATCGGCGAACAAGAACTGAAACTTAAAATGGAAAAAAATAGAAAAATATTGAATCAACAGTTGCCATCTTACATTTCTATTTCAAAGATTGAGCTTTATCCTGAAGAATTTGAAAAAACACCTACTCAAAAGATAAAACGGTTCTTATACATGGTGTAAGAAATTGCCTATCAATATCAAAGGTTTCTACTATCCTAAAAATAAAATCAAAAAATTTGTAAAAATTACTGTTAGCAACTTTTTAAAAGTGAACTGTTTACGAATTAAAAGTGAACTATATTTAGGTCGCGATTTTTGATCTTTTGGGTATCGATAAGTCTATTATCGCACCAGAATCGAATTTCGGAGATATCGTTATTTAGGGGATAGATACGAAGAGTTACCCTTTTCCTTGGAGTAGCATTATTAACTTTAATCTGTAGGTTATTAATGGATATTCTTCTGTAGGGATTAATGGTTCTCTTTATCCGCAAGCAGAATATATCTTTCACAGATTGATACGGCGGTTTTATTTTGAACTCTCTGAATAAAGATTTGTTCTCTTTTAATGCTCTTTGGAACCAGAAATAAGGGATCTCCTTGGTTGTTGAATGAATCTGTTTATAGTTGTATCTGTGGATTTCCTGATTGAGAATTCATAGTTCTGTTTTGGCACTTCTTATGTATTGAATAGAAAAGGTGTTTGGATTTTTGCGATAATCTTTTATCAACGCAAAAAACCTCGTTTTCCTAATACCCAAAAGCTCCTGGATATACTTCTTTTTGATTTCTTTCCTCAAGTAGTGTTCTATGAGGTTTTTCACCTCACTGTCTGTAAACTTCTTATGTAACTGAACCATAACCTAAAGCCTCCTTTTTGACTTTAGGTTACAGTCCTTAGGTGTTCACTTTTAAATCGTAAATGACACAAGGCAATTCGTGGCTTGATTTTTTGTTTAGTATTCAGATAAACTAAACTATGGATTATATTTTTCTTAACCATACTGCTGATATCTATATCAGGGTGTTTGGAGAAACAAAAGAAAAGCTTTTTGCCAATGCTGTTTTGTCTATGTATAATATTATGATTGAGGGAGAAAAATACATAGAAGATGTAAGAAAATTAAAGATTGATTGTATAGATGAAGAAGATGCTTTAATAGATATGTTGAATGAGTTTTTATACCTCTTTTATACCTATAAATTTGTGTGTGTGGATTGTAAGGTGAAAATAAACGGAAAATTGAATGTGGAAGCATCTGGTTATTATTTTGATAAAGATAAAGATAGACTTAAGATGGAAATAAAGGCAGCAACCTACGAATATTTAAGGATAGAAAAAGAAAACCACAGATGGAGGGCGAATATCGTTTTTGATGTATGACAATTCTGCGAATTGCCGTAAAACCTCCTTCGGAGGTTTTATGACACAAATCTACGATTTGCGCGTAAAAAAACGGAGTTTTTTTATGACACAAATCTACGATTTGCGCGTAAAAAAACGGAGCTTTTTATGAAAATT
>CAZVDS010000014.1:0-10517 GCA_964626315.1 uncultured Desulfurellaceae bacterium | reverse complement strand
TTTTTATGAAAATTGTTAAGGTTTCTCCTTTTATATATGATATTGAAAAAGAAGGCGATATGCTTGTTCCGGCGAGAATGTATGTTGATGAGTTACTTTTAAAAAAGGTGAAAACTGACAGGACGATTGAGCAGTTGATTAACATTACGCATCTGCCGGGCATCGTGAAAAGAGCATTACTCATGCCTGACGGTCACCAGGGATACGGGTTTCCCATTGGTGGAGTTGCGGCGTTTGATATAGAAAATGGCATTATTTCTCCGGGTGGCGTGGGCTACGATATAAATTGTGGAGTGAGAGCAGTTGCCTTGTCTATATCTCTTCTTGAGGTAAAGAGTAAACTAGCAGAGGTGATGAAAACTTTGTATCTTAGAATACCGAAAGGTGCAGTGAGCGATGCTGCAATATATCCAGTAAGAGGAAAAGAGTTGGATGATATTTTGACCTATGGAGCAGAAGTAGCAGTAAAAATGGGATTTGGGAAGAAGGAGGACTTAGAAAAGATAGAGGATGGTGGACGCCTGTTAAGTGCAGACCCATCAAAGGTAAGTGAAAAGGCAAGGAAAAGAGGTGGCAAAGAGCTGGGATCCTTAGGCTCTGGAAATCATTTTTTAGAGATAGATGTAGTGGACGAAATCTATGATAAGGATGTAGCCCATGCATTTGGTTTAGAGGAAAAGCAACTTGTTCTTCTTGTTCACACCGGATCCAGGGGATTGGGGCATCAGGTGTGTGGTGATTATATAAAGAAGATGAGAAACATTGATTATGGTATTAGTGTTCCGGACAGAGAATTGGTTAGTGTTCCTATTTTATCTGAAGAGGGAAAGGAGTATTTTTCTGCTATGTGTGCTGCTGCAAATTTTGCTTTTTCTAATCGTCAAATCATCTCTTTTAAGGCAGTAGATATAATAAGCGATATACTGAAGAAAAATATACATCATAATCTTGTCTATGATGTGTGTCACAATATTGCCAAGATAGAAGAACATATAGTAGATGGGAAAACCATGAGACTATGTGTACATAGAAAAGGAGCAACAAGGGCATTTCCTTCTGAACATAGACTTACACCCTTACATTATAGAAATGTAGGGCAACCGGCAATCATTCCTGGCAATATGGGCAGCTATTCTTATATCTGTGTAGGCACCAAAGAGGTAATGGGAGAAAGTTTCGGAAGTATATGTCACGGTGCAGGAAGAATAATGGGCAGAAGAAAAGCATTGAAGTCTTTTAAAAAAGATGTTTTGGAAAACTTAAAGAAAAAGGGTATTATAATCCTTTCACCCAGTGTAAAATCTCTTTTGGAAGAGGTGCCTGGTGCATATAAAGATATAAAGGAGATTATTTCTATTGTGGAAGGTGCAAATTTGGCGAGAAAGATTGTTAGACTTAAGCCCATAGGGGTGATAAAGGGGTAAGATATGCATATCAGTGTAATTGGAACAGGATATGTGGGTTTGGTGACAGGAACTTGTCTGGCAGAATTTGGGCTGGATGTGACCTGTGTAGATATAGATAAAGAAAAAATAGAAAAATTGGACAAAGGAAAAGTTCCTATATTTGAACCAAGATTAGAAGATCTGGTAAAGAAAAACCTCAAGGAAGAGAGGTTACATTTTTCTAAAGATATATCTTCAGCAATAAAGAATAATCTCGTTATCTTTGTTACAGTGGGCACACCATCCAATAGTGATGGCTCATGCAATATGGAGTATATCAAATCCGTAGCTAAGATAATTAAAGAGAATGTCAATGGATATAAGGTCATTGTGAACAAATCTACAGTGCCGGTGGGAACGGGCAGGTGGATGAAGGAATTTATTGCTAAAGGCGTGGATGTTGTAAGCAATCCTGAGTTTTTGAGAGAAGGAGCGGCAGTGACTGATTTTATGTATCCAGAAAGAGTGATTATCGGTGCGGAAAGTGAACAAGCTATAGCTATTATGAGGGATATCTATACCCCTCTATATTTAAAGGAAACACCATTTATCATCACAAGTGTAGAAACGGCAGAACTCACCAAATATGCATGTAATGCTTATCTGGCTTTAAAAATTACATTTATCAATGAAATTGCTAATCTTTGTGAACATGTAGGAGCAAATGTAGATGAGGTGGCAAGGGCTATGGGCTTAGATTCACGCATTGGGTCTAAGTTTCTCCATCCCGGACCGGGATATGGTGGTTCTTGCTTTCCAAAGGATACAAAAACACTACTTAATAAATCAGAGGGGATGGGTTATGACTTTCTCCTTTTGAAAACAACGATAGAGGCTAATAGTAGGCAGAGAGAGATAGCTGTAAAAAAGATAATAAATGCTTTAGGGGGAGAGATAAAGGGAAAGGTAGTTGGTATTTTAGGATTATCATTTAAGCCAAATACGGATGATATAAGAGAATCACCTGCTATGTATATTGCTAAGAGATTATTGGAAGAAGGCGCAGAGGTGAACGCTTTTGACCCCGTGGCGATGGATAATGCAAAATCAGTTATGCCTAAAATTAACTATAAAGAAAATGCTTATGGGACAGCGAAAGAAGCAGATGTAATAGTTTTGGCGGTGGAATGGAATCAATTCAGAAGACTGGATCTGGTGCGTATCTCCAAGTTAATGAAAGAAAAGATATTTATTGATTTAAAGAATGTTTACGATAAAAAACAACTACAATCATTAGGGTTTAAGTATGTTGCTTGGGGAAAGTAGTTACATCTTTACCCTTTTGTTTATTTACTATTTTTGCCCCCTTTATTAGGTAATCTATAAGAGAAACGAAGGCCAAAATAATAGTCATGTAAATACAAAACAATAAAAGATGTCTGTTGTATAAAGGAATATTTATTTTATCAATTAGAACTAACCCTACTGTAAATATTTGAAATAAGGTGCAGGTTTTGCCATATAAAGAAGGCCTGGCTTCAAAATTATGTGTTGCACAAAAGATATATAAACTATCTATGCCTAAGACAAGGTCCCTCAGCAGCACTATAATCCATAAAATATGTGATATCCATCCTTTCGTGGCCAATACGATGAGCATACAATTTAAAAGTAATTTATCTGCAAAGGGATCTATTATGCTGCCTATCTCGCTTTTTTGATTACACTTACGTGCTATATATCCATCTATAAGATCACTAACAGCGGCAATGACAAAAAATGTGGTAGCTAATATTATTTTCTCTTCAAAGAGACAATAAAGAATGGGGAAAACCAACGCTATTCTTATATAGGTTATCACATTGGGTATAGTATATATTTTCATTTCACAATATGGAAGAACCTATGCCATCTTATATTGTGGTGTTTATTCCATGAAAAATAAACAATAAAAGCCTTTCCTAAAATGTTTTTTTCTGGCACAAAACCCCAGTATCGTGAATCTAATGAGTTGTCACGATTGTCACCCATCATAAAATAGTGATGAGGTGGAACCTTTATAGGACCAAAATTATCCCTTGAGCCAGATATAGTCCGGGCAGAAATATTATTTGCATTATAGGGATATATGTGTGAATCAATAAATTTTGTATAAGGTTCAACTAACAATTTACCATTTACATATACCTTTTTATTTACAATTTTAATTTCATCACCAGGTAACCCTATGCATCGTTTAATAAAGTCTATCTTGGGATTTGGAGGCCACTTAAATACAATTATATCTCCTCTCTTGGGTTTAGATATAGGAATAATCTTTACATTAAATATGGGTGATTTTACTCCATATATAAATTTGTATACCATAATGTGGTCTCCAATTAGCAAAGTGTCTTTCATTGAACTGGATGGTATGCGAAATGCCTGCACCACAAATGCCCTAATAATAAGAGCGATAATAAGAGCAATTATTATAGATTTTACAAAACTTAAGATTTTTTTCATTTACTTGTTGTCCTTAGAAGTTGAAAGAATGCTTCCTTGTCTATCTTTACATCTCCTATTTCTTTCATGCGTTTTTTTCCTGCTTTTTGTTTTTCTAAGAGTTTCATCTTTCTTGTTATATCACCTCCATAACATTTTGCAGTAACATTTTTCCGCAGGGGTTTTATATCCTCTTTGGCAACGATTTTTTTTCCTATGCTTGCCTGCAGTCGCACTTCAAACAGTTGGCGAGGAACCAGTTTTCGCAGGTTTTGTAATGTTTTTCTGGCATAGGTATAAGCCTTTTCTCCGTATACAATTACACTGAGAGCATCTACCGACTTTCCATTGATCAATATGTTTAACTTTACTACATCAGAGGGCTTATATCCTTCAAACTCATAATCAAAAGAACCGTGACCCCTTGTATGTGTTTGCAGTCGCTCATGAAAATCTGTGATTATTTCACTAAATGGAAGAAGAACTTTTACAATTACTCTATTAGAAGATATGTATGTCATATCTTTTTGTATTCCTCTTTTTTCCTTTAAAAGTTTCATGGTATTGCCTAAAAATTCTGTTGGTATTATTATTTCTGCCGAGACATAAGGTTCCCATACCGATGAAACATTGTCTGGGAAATGTGCAGGATTAGAAATGTCTATTATTTTTTCTTCTTTTGTTTTTACACGGTAAACTATAGTAGGTGCGGCTATTACTACATCTAATCCAAATTCTGTTTCCAACCGTTCTTTTGTAATACTCAGATGCAAGAGGCCTAAAAAACCACATCTGAAACCATATCCCAATGCAGTTGATGAGTCAAGCTCAAAGCTAAGAGCAGCATCGTTCAATTGTAATTTTTCTAATGCTTTTTTAAGTTCAGGAAAATCTCTGGGATCAGTGGGATAAACGCCAGCAAAAATACAAGGTTTTGATTTCTTAAAGCCTGATATAGCAGTCTGTGTTGGTTTTTCTATATTTGTTATTGTATCACCTACTCTTGCTTCTTTTATATTTTTAATTCCGCAAATCATATAACCTACAGAGCCAGTAGAGATTTCATTCAATACCTTTTTCTTTGGCGTAAATACGCCGCATTCCATTATCTCGTATGTTTTTTTGGTAGAATACATTAAAATATTTTTGCCTGTTTTAATCTTTCCATCAAACACTCTCATCAAACATACGACACCTTTATAGCTATCGTACCAGGAATCTATAATCAGTGCTTTTAGTGATTTTCTTTTTCCTTCTGGGTGTGGTATTTTTTCTACAATTGAATTCAAAACCTTATCTATGCCTAAGTTAAGTTTTGCAGAAATAAGAATTGTATCTTTTACATCAATGCCAATCTCTTTGATTTCTGTTTTTGTCTTTTCCACATCTGCAGTGGGAAGGTCTATCTTATTTATAATAGGGATAATTTTTAGATTGTTTTCAACAGCTAAATAAGAGTGGGCGATGGTTTGTGCTTCCACTCCTTGAGAAGCATCTACAACTAACAATGCCCCCTCACAAGCAGAAAGGCTTCTGGAAACCTCATAGGAAAAATCTACATGTCCTGGAGTATCAATCATATTTAAAATATATTCATTGTAATTAAGTCTTACTGATTGTGATTTTATCGTAATACCATGCAATCTTTCCACTTCCAATGTATCCAGGATTTGTTCTTTCATCTCTCTCTTAGATAAAGCATGGGTATGTTCAATCAGCCTGTCAGCGAGTGTAGATTTGCCATGATCAATGTGAGCGATAATAGCGAAATTCCTTATTCTTTCTATACTCATGCACTAAAATGTAGGACAATTATCTTTTTCTGTCAATAAATATAAACAATAAAGACGATACAATAAAAAATAAGGTTGAAAGATAGACAAATAGATAACCGCCTTTTAGATAAACAGATTTTTTGTTTTTACTTAAGGAATAATAACATGAAATATCTCTTTTTCCCCATCCAATCTTTGCTACTACTCTACCATAAGGGTCAACGATACAACTTATTCCCGTATTGGCACACCTAATTATCCAGGTTCTATTCTCCACCGCTTTGATAATAGAGGTTTTGTATAGAATATAGGGTAAGGCGCTCCCCTTATACCAGGCATCATTACTCATGACTATTATCCCATTAACATTTTTTTTCATCCATTTCTTAAGAAGATTTTCAAATTCTAATTCATAGCAGATTAAAATACCCAATTTATAGGAGTTTATAACAAAGGGAATAAAATCTTTTCCGCTTGAATAGTCTTTTATCCCTTTTGTAAAATTTTTTATTAAGGGAATACGGTTAGCCAATGAATGAAATGGTGTAAATTCACCAAAGGGCACCAGTTTGTGTTTGTCATATTGGAAAAAGTTTTTTTGAGGAAAAATCTCAATGGCACTGTTGTATATGTTGCCGTTTTTTCTGGTTATTGCACCAAAGATTAAAGGTTTCTTTATAAAATATGGAAAATATCCTGTAAATAGATAGGGATATACTGTTTCTGAACATATAATAATCTCGGCATCTTTGATGTTTTTTATCAAATTTAGATGAATGCTTATATTTCTTCCAAAAAGATTTTTCTGCCATTTTTCATCCTGTGGTATATTTCCCTGAATTATACACACATTTACTTTACCTTTTACCTCATTCATCATGAATTTTCCACCAACGAATAGAAAAACAAGTAAAAAAACTCCAGAAAATAAGTAAATAAATCTTTTCCTGTGTAAAAAACAGAAAAACAAGACATTTATCAAGATTACATAGAAGGATAAGAAATAAGAACCAAATATTGAAGCCCATTGAACAAACGATAAAAGATGAACGAGTTTGCTTGCATTCATTATGGGCAGACCACCGGCGAAATTGTTCTTTAGAAATTCAAAGAATACCCATGCAAAAGGGGCAAGAAATATGTTTAATTTCCTATAGGCAAAAGAAAACATCAAAAAATACAGGGTATGATATGTAGAGAGGAGAAGTAATAAAATGGCTGAAAGGACAAATGGAATACTCGTATACCTGTGCAGGGCGGGAAATATGCCAAAATAAACAAAGACTAAAAATGGCAAAATGCCGATATATATCCAGAGATAATTTTTTTTAGTTTTAGATAAAAAGAAAAATAATGGTATAAATGAGAAATAGATAACTATTGGGATATAGATGCTTGCTAACAATAGAATAGAAGTGCATAAAGGAAAAAGCCACACTTACATTATTACCTAAGGAAACTTTCTGTTCAATAGAATTATTTTTTCTTAGGCAGAAGGTATTTGAGGAATTGAGAATCTGGTGGTGCCACAAGCGTCATGTTGTCTTTCAAGGAATTTTTATAGGCTTCCAGGCTTCTTGTAAATGCATAAAATTCAGGGTCTTGACTATAGGCTTCGGCATAAATTTTAAAGGCTACTGCATCACCTTCGCCCTTTAATACTTCTGCTTTTCTTCTGGCTTCTGCTAATATAATGGTTCTCTCTTTATCTGCACCTGCTCTGATTTTAAGTGCTTCTTCTTCTCCTTCAGACCGGTATCTCTTTGCCTCTCTGGATCTTTCCGCCCTCATTCTTTCAAAGACATGTTGTTCATTCTGCTCAGGCAGGTCAGCCCTTTTGATGCGGACATCCGTAATTCTAATCCCATAGGATTTGCCAATTATATCGCATTTTTTGGTTACCGTTACCATAATCTTATTTCTAAACTTGGACACAATTTCGGAAAGGGTGTGTTTTCCCAACTCAACCCTCAGCTGAGCATATACGATATCATCTAATCGGGCTTGAGCTCCTGCTTCATTTTTCACGCTTTTATAGAATTGGAGAGGATCTTCTATGTACCATTTTGAATAGTTATCTATAATGAGATTTTTCTTGTCACTGGTTATAATTTCAGTAGGTGGAGAATCATAAACTAAAAGGCGCTTATCAAAATATATAACTTGCTGAATGAAGGGTGTTTTAACATGAAGACCCGGAGCTTTAATGCCACCTACGGGTTTGCCAAGCTGAACGACTATAGCTTGTTTGGTTTGGTCAACGCTATATAAAGAGCTGCTAACAACGATTAATAAGACAATGATAATTGCTATAACTATAATACTCAGTTTCCCCTTCATCGTTTCTCCTCAATCTGCTTCTCGGGTAGTCCTTTCATTCCTTCCAGGGGAAGGATAGGGAGGACATTTTTTCCCGTTTTGTCTTCTATGATTATCTTTTTAACGGAAGGTAGAACTTCTTCCATAGTTTCTATATACAGGCGTGTTTTGGTGATATCTTTGGCTTTCTGATATTCCTTTAGAACTTGAAGAAATCTGCTGGTGTCACCTTTTGCGCCTTTGATTTTTGCTTCTTTGTATGCGAGAGCTGCATTTACTATCCTGGATGCACCACCCTTGGCTTTAGGCAGAATGTCATTTCTATATCCTTCAGATTCATTTATAATTTTGACTTTATCTTCTTTGGCTGATGCTACATCCCTGAATGCTTCTATGACTGATTTCGGAGGATGAACATCCTGCAGCTGAACTACCTGTATAAGTACTCCTGTTTTATAGCTGTCTAATATCTTTTGAGTTAAGTTTTTAACATCCTGCTGAACCTGGAACTTTTTAACAGTGAGAACTTCGTCTATATTAATTTTTCCTATCACCTCTCTCATCGCTGCTTCTGCCGCATCTTTTACAGTTTCTCTAACATTCCTCACATTGAACAGATACTTGATGGCATCTTTTATTTTATACTGCAAGATGAATTGTATGCTTACTATGTTTTCATCTCCGGTCAGCATTAAAGATTCCTCTGGTATATCTCTATAACGAGCAGGTGGACCCATAGAGATAGTCATGTAACCTATTTCCATTTTTTTAACTTCATCCACCTTTACTTTTAAAACTGATTCTATGGGATAGGGAAAGTGATAATGAACCCCTGGTGTGGTGGTATATACAAATTTACCAAACCGTTTTACCACTCCAATTTCATTTGGAGCTACAGTATAGATTCCTGAAAGAATCCAGATGGCAATAATTATTATGATAATAATGGAAATGCCAGGCAGCTTTAGTTTGAACTTTCTTTTAAAACGATCAATGGTTTCTTTCACAGAAGGTGGACCTTCAGTGTCCCACTCCATTATTTTCTCCCTTCAGTTAAAATCATGACGATATGTATATCTTATTAAATCTTTGTTGTCAAGGTAAACGACGAAGTCATTTACCTGCAACTGCCAAAGGCATTTGCTTGCAAGTATCTTTGAGAGTTACAAGCAAATATTTAATGTGTAAGCGAGGTGGTAGATAGTGTGAAAAAATACACATTCGCTTTATTTTTCTGTAAAAGCAAAGCACATTGATTAATTGTAGTCCCCGTTGTATATACATCATCAATGAGAACAACCGTTTTCGCCTTTATTTTTTCTGTGTTTCTTGTTAAAAATGCACCTTTAAGATTAATTAACCTTTGTTTATAATTTAGTTCTGTCTGAGGTAAAGTATCTCTTTGTTTTATAAGCACATTATAGGCTACAGGAATATGAAATATAGAAGAAATCTCATATGCAATCAAACTTGCCTGGTTGTAGCCTCTTTTTCTTATTTTCTTGGGGTACATAGGCACAGGAATGAGAAAGGAAGCATCATTAAAAATGCCAGATTTTTTTATTTCTTTTGAAAAGAACTTGAGTAGATGCACAATATAAGGTATATTTTTATATTTAAGACAGTATATAACCTCCTTTGTTTCCTCATAGGAAAATAACGAAAAACCCTTTTTAAAAGCCACACCTTTCAGGCATTGCGCACAAAGAATATTGTCTTCACCGGGCAGAGGTCTAGAACATTTCAAACACCTTTTACCAGAATATGGTTTTAGTTTATGAAAACAGCTATCACACAGGATTTTTTTTGTATGATTATTGCACAAAGGACAGACATAGGGGAAAAGAGTGTTAAAAAATTCACTTACTATCATTTATCATCCATCTTTTTCCTACATTTTGCACAATATCTCGCCGTAGGCTTAAGGAATAATCTTTCTTTGGATATTTCCGCACCACATTTCTCGCATAATCCATAGGTGTTTATTTCCACTCTATATAAAGCATCTTTTATATCCCTTAATTCTTTTCTTTCCCGCTCTGCAAGATTGTAAAGTGTTTCTCTATTATAAACATACACAGAGCTATCAGCGACATCACCTTTAAAATTTCTTTTTACCTTCTCATTTCTTTCTTTTATTCGTTTTTGTAATTCTTTTTTCATCTTAAGTAGTCTTTCTTTCAATTGAGCAAACGACTGCTCATCCATAAAACCTCCTATTCACAAACCCTTTTTCTCGGTACATCGCCCCATAAATATTCTAATCCATAATATTCTCTCTTTTCTTGAGAAAATATATGCACAATAATATCTGTGCAGTCAACTAATATCCACTCGGCAATTTCATATCCTTCTATATGTTTTACATTTATTTTTTCCTTCAAAGCATTGGTCAGTGTTTGAGCATGTTTTTTGGATGTCGCACCGCATATCACCATATAATCAAATATACTCATATATTTTCTCATATCTAAAATCATTATATCCTTACCCGATTTTTCCTTCAATATATTTACTATTTCAGCAATCAGTTTTTCACTCATTTTCTTTATAT
>CAZVDS010000013.1:7815-16238 GCA_964626315.1 uncultured Desulfurellaceae bacterium | reverse complement strand
AAAGCGCTGTATATACCTGCTGAAAGTCCTGCTGGACCCCCACCCACAATAATTATATCCCTTTTTTCCATTTTTACCTCCTCATTTTAATTCAAAAAGTATCTTTTTAAAATAATTTAACGCTTTTGAGAAATATTCTTTTTTTAATGTGCCAAGTGAAGATGGGGTCTGGAGTATGCGTTTTGGAAGTCGTAAATCATCAACAGAGAATCCTTCCCTTATTTTGAAATTGAATTTATCTTTGTAAATTTCATTACTAATGTTTCGCAATTCATCATTAGAGAGATCAAAACCTGCTACCTTTAACGCAGAAATAACAACATCTGGCACATATATGCGGCGGGCAAAAAAACAAACTACCAGACTAGAAAGTATTTGTCTCCATTTTTCTTCTTTAACCAACCTATCTACCATATCCTCCGGTTCTATTTCTTCTTTTTTCTCATATGCCTTTTCATCTATGCTATAACCTGCATTATCTAAATGACCATGCCGAGCCCCAATAAGGAATCCCAGATAGCAACCATGACCGGTGTGATAACCAGGCATCTCATTTCCACCAAAAGCCAGAGCAAATTCCCTTCCTCCATAAATGTTGCTTGCATAATCTACTCCCTTTGCCAGGGCTTTATAGAATTCATTGGGTTGATTGACAATTTTCCTCACCATTTTCACGTAAGTTTCTCCGTCTCCCCATTTTGGTTCAAGACACATTGTTTCTCTTTTACCTATCAGTTTCTTTTCATAAGCTTCCGTAGCCCATGCCAGAACAACACCCGTACTCATTGCATCTATACTCAAAACCTCTACCTCATCCATGAGCTTCAGGAAAACAGGTATATCACTAATTCCCAGCATTGTGCCTAATGCATACGTTGGTTCATAATCATAAGATATCATAGATGTTTTATAGAAATATGGTTCATCCTCATAAGGCTCCCGCAATGCCGCTAAATGGATACATCCTACCGGACAATGAGAACAAGCCAGCCTTCTTCCCAAAAAATGTTCAGCAAATGATTCGCCGGATATCTTTTTCATTTCGTCTAATCCTATTTGTTGCAGGTTCCTTACAGGCAATGCTCCCTTTTTAGCCAGGGGATTTATATTGGACTGGGTTCCCAAATCATGATATTTTTTCATCGCCTTAGACCTTGTTGCCTCATTAAAAATGTGGTTGTACACCTTCCGATAGAGTTTGGCATTTTCTACAGGCAGAGATTTTTTGCCGGAGATGATGATTGCCTTTAGATTTTTACTACCGAATACTGCTCCCAGACCCAACCTCCCAAAGTGCCTATAAGACTCAGTAATTACACCGGCATAGGTAACCAGTTTTTCTCCTGCTCTTCCTATACGCATGATGGTGCGCAACCCCTCACCTTTTTCTCTTTCTCTGATTACCCTTCCCACGGTAAATGAGCTTTTCATTCCCCACAGGGAAGAGGCATCTCTAAAATGAACCCCATCTTCATGAATGGCTATATAAACAGGAGAACCACTCTTTCCCTTGATCACTATTGCCCCATAGCCTGCCAATCTCATTGCTATCGCACTTCTTCCACCGCAGTGACTTTCTCCTAAATTTCCAGTATGGGGAGATTTAAATAAAACCGTTGTTTTACTGGCAACTGGAAAAAGCGCATTTAATGGTCCAATGGCAAAGATAATGGGGTTTTCTGGTGAAAGGGGATTACAATCTTTAGGGCATTCCTCAAGAAGTAGTTTTATCCCTACGCCTACACCACCTAACCTTTCTTCAAATAAATCACTCCTATCCTCTATATGAAAGGAATTTCTGGAGAGGTTTATATACAATACATTCTTTAGTGGGTCATTCTTTAACATCTATTTCCTCCATTTTCAATACACCGTGTGGACAGAAATCTACGCAATATCCACAATGAGTACAGATCATAGGTTTATTTATCTCCTCACTCCAGAATGCTGCTCCCACAATGCAGGCTTTCACACACAATTTACATCCGATACAGTCAGAGGCTACAAGCGTAACCCCTCCACCTTTTCTTTTCTTTAATGCCCTTGTGGGACAAACTTTTGAACATTGAGGGTCTTTACACGCTCGGCATACAACAACGACAAAACCTCTCTCCAATCCACCGGCAGATCTTACGCCAATGCAAGAGCGAGACAATCCACCCTCGCCAAATCTCCTCGCACAGGCAAACATACAGGATTGACAACCCAAACATTTATCTGCATCTACAACTGCAATTCTTCTTGCCATTCCCACCTCTTATTCAATCATTAAAGCTTGCTTTTCATAATATAAAAATGGTCTTTCAGGTCAAGCGATTCACTATAAATGCTTTTCTATTTTGATGGTTATGCAGCACACATAGTTAACAAAATTCTATTCCAGAGATACAATTCCCTTATCAATGTGAGCTTTAAGCTCCTTAAGCAGCACAGATAGTTCTTTTTCTCTTTGCTCTTTAAAATTTTTCCAAATCTCCTGGCAAGATTCGCATTCTGCTGCATCCTTTATGTAACTATCATACCGATAAAGACTCTTTGACAGTATAGTAATAGTCTCTAAAATATTATAATTAATATTTTTTAACATTACTACCTCCTAATTTTATTTTTTGGTGTGCCGCATAACTATTCCAAAGATATGCCTTTTTAAAAAAATCTCAATCTGAAGTTTTAAATTTGAATAAAAAGGTTTATTATTTTAACATGAGCGATTTTTCTAAACAGCGAGAACAAATGGTTCGCAATCAATTGCAAAAAAGAGGAATAAAAGACAAAAGGGTGCTAGATGCTTTCAAGAAAGTGGAACGACATTTATTTGTTCCTCATCGGTATAAAATAGATGCTTATGGTGATTATCCTTTACCTATAGGAGATGGTCAAACCATATCTCAACCCTACATGGTAGCTGTAATGACAGAATTATTGAGACTGAAAGGTGATGAAAAAGTTTTGGAAATAGGGACAGGCTCTGGTTATCAAGCAGCCATTTTATCTCTTTTGGCAAAAGAAGTTTATGCCATAGAGATAATTCCATCTCTGGCAAAAATAGTAGCAGAAAGGTTGAGTAGATTAGGATATGAAAATGTCAGTGTAAAATGCGGAGATGGATATTTTGGCTGGGCAGAAAAAGCCCCATTTAATGGAATTATAATAACCTGTGCAATTCCATATCTCTCTAATTTTCTAAAAGAACAATTGAAAGATGGGGGAAGAATAGTAGCGCCAGTGGGAGAAGCAGATCAAATGCAAATTCTTACTGTTTTTAAGAAAAAAAAGGGGGAAATTATTAAAGAAGAGATAAGCGGATGTTTCTTTGTTCCTATGACAGGTAAGATACAGAGTAAAACTTTTGATTGAAAAATAAAAGGGTGTTGGTATATTGTTAGTGTATGCTTGAAATTAAGGGCTTAACAAAAAAATACGGATCAAGAATTGTTGTAAAAGATGTAAATTTAAAGATAAACAGAGGTGAAATTGTAGGGCTTTTGGGTCCCAACGGAGCCGGTAAAACCACCACCTTTTATATGATTGCGGGTTTGATTTCTCCTGATGGGGGAAAAATATATTTTAATGAAGAAGATATTACCCATTTTCCAGTGCACAAAAGAGCACACTTGGGCATTGTTTATCTACCACAGGAATCTTCTATTTTTCGGGGTCTTACGGTAGAAGAGAATATTTATGCAATATTAGAACTTGTGTATAAAGATAAAAAAGCAAGAAGTGTTATATTGGAAAGGCTTTTGGAGGAATTCAGAATCAAACACATTAGAAAAAATAAAGCATATGTTGTTTCGGGAGGAGAAAGAAGAAGAGTGGAGGTAGCTCGAGCTTTAGCCTTAGATCCAAAGATTATTCTTCTGGATGAGCCGTTTACAGGTATAGACCCCATTGTAATAGATGAACTTCGAGGAATGATTCTAAATTTAAAGAAGAAAAATATTGGGATTGTAGTTACAGATCATAATGTAAGAGAAACACTGGACATTACTGATATGTCCTATATACTTTATGAGGGTAAGGTAATTAGAGAGGGAAAACCTCAAAAGTTGGCAGGGGATCAAGAGATAAAAGAATTATATTTTGGCAGGCGTTTTAGCTTAGAGTAGTGAATATGGTGATAGGAGTAGGTTTTGGAAATATACTTTTTACAGAGCGAATTATTGCTATTATCAATCCCAATTCTGTACCAGTAAGACGGATGAAAGATGAAGCAAAAAAGAAAGGCATGCTTATTGATATTACACAGGGTAGAAAGACGCGCTCTATAATTATCATGGATTCAGACCATGTTGTTCTTTCAGCCATTAGTGTAAATACTATTAGAGAGAGGTTAGAGAGAAAATGCGTAGGAGATTAATCTTTATTGTTTCTGCCCCTACAGGTGTAGGGAAAACCACGTTGTGTAAAGCGATAGAAGGCAGGATAGATGGGGTAAGACGAGTAATTACTCACACTACAAGAAAAAAAAGAAAGGAAGAAAGGGAAGCAGAGGGTGCGGATTATTATTTTATCTCTAAACAAGAATTTCAAAAGAGAATAAAGGAAGAAATGTTTGTAGAATGGGCGGAAGTTCATGGAAATCTATATGGGACAAGCAAAAAAGCACTTCACGATGTTTTGGAAGATGGGTATGATGCGGTGCTTTCTATAGATGTGCAGGGTGCAAAGAATATTAAAGAAGAATTTCCTTATGCTGTCTTGATTTTTCTTCTCCCTCCGTCTTTTGAAGAATGGATGAGACGGTTGAAGGGAATATATAAAAAAGATAATGTTTTGAGATTAAAAAATGCTTTAATTGAGTTAGAAAAATTGTTCTTTTTTGATTATTTTGTAGTTAATGATTCTATAGAACAGGCAATTGATGATCTTAAGTGTATTGTGCTTGCTGAAAGGCAAAAGATAGATGCTTCCACTCTTGATTTACAAAATAAGATAAGTGAATTGATAGTAAAACTAAAGGGAGAGTTAAGAAATGAATAAAAAAGTTGAAGAGATTGTTCATCAGGCTTTAAAGCACATAAAGAGTAGATATATATTAGTAAAAGCTGCTTCTTTAAGGGAAAAGAGCCTTTCACGTGGTGATAGGCCTTTGGTTTCTCAGGACAGTGAGTTACATAAGAATTCTATTATTGCTTTAATAGAGTGTGCTGAGGGTATATGGGATGTTAAATATAGAGAGTAAAAGTGCAGTTGAACTATTTAATGAGTTGAAAAAAGCCATAGAAAGTTACTATATGGAGGCAGACGAATTATTAGATAATGCTTTTAACTGGGCAAGAGAATTGCATCAAGGGCAGTTGAGAGAATCGGGTGAAGAATATATCTTTCATCCTGTGGAGGTAGCAAGAATTACTTCTCAAATGCATTTAGATAGAGAAAGCATTGCTGCTGCTCTTCTTCATGATGTTGTGGAAGATACGTCCGCTACTATTTTGGATGTGGAACAAAGATTTGGCAAAGAAATTGCTTTTTTGGTTGATGGTATAACGAAAATCGGAAAGTTTTCTTATAGAAGCAGCGAAGAGAGGCAAGCAGAAAATTTCCGCAAGATGATAGTGGCTATGGCTAAAGATATAAGGGTTATTTTGATAAAGCTTGCTGACCGCCTACATAATATGAGAACATTGTCTTGTTTACCTTTTGAAAAAAGAGAGAGAATAGCTAAAGAAACACTCGAAATATATGCACCCATTGCTCATCGTTTGGGTATAGGGTGGATAAGATCAGAATTGGAAGATTTAAGTCTGCAATATATAGACCCTAAAGGATATATGCAAATTTTAGATCGGCTTAGGGAAACAAAAGATGAAAGAGAGGAATATATAAGGTGTGTGGAAAAAAAAATAAGAGAAAAATTATCTAAAGCTAAGATAAATTGTGAGGTAAAAGGAAGAGCAAAAAATATATATAGTATTTATAATAAAATGATAGGTAAACATTTAGATTTTGAAGATATATATGATTTGATGGCAATTAGAATTATCACCAATACAGAAAGAGATTGCTATTTAATCTTAGGTATTATACATAAATTTTATAAACCCATTCCCGGACATTTTAAAGATTATATTGCTTTACCCAAACCTAATCTTTATCAGTCTTTACACACAACTGTATTTGGTCCCCTGAATAGAGTAATAGAGGTTCAGGTGAGAACACAGGAGATGAATAAGATTGCGGAGGAAGGCATCGCTGCTCATTGGAGATATAAAGAAGGAGGAAAATTTAATGAGCTGGACAAGTGTTTTACCTGGCTGAGATATATCTTTGAGTCACAGAAAGATCTAAAAAACTCTCGCGATTTTTTAGATAACTTAAAAATAGATTTATTTGAGAATGAAGTTTACATATTTACTCCGAAAGGGGATTTAAAAGTGCTTCCAGAAGATGCTACGCCAATAGATTTTGCCTATAGTGTGCATACAGAGATAGGCAACAGGTGTATAGGAGCAAAGGTAAATGGAAAGATAGTGCCTTTAAGATATAAGCTTAAGAGTGGCGACATTGTGGAGATAAAGACATCTTCACACAAACATCCCAGTAAAGATTGGCTTTCTTATGTTCAAACTTCTAAAGCAAGAAGTCATATAAGACAATGGATAAGAAGAGAAGAAAAAGAGGAGGCATTGGAAATAGGTAGAAGTATACTTTCTCAAGAGTTAAAGAAAAACAATAGTTCTCTGCAAAGTTTTTTACATGTCAAGGATTTAGAGAAAATATGTAATGGTTTTAACTGTAAAGAAATAAATGAGTTGTTTATAAAAATAGGTTTTGGCAGATTAAATCCTTGTAATGTTGTAAATAAGTTTATTCCTCTTCCAAAAAAGGATAAAAAAGGGGTATTAAGAGAGAAGCAAAAGTACAGTATAAAAGTTAAAGGTGTGGATGAGGTATTGTTAAGAATTGCCAAATGTTGCAGTCCTCTTCCCGGTGATGAAATCATAGGATTTATTACGAAGGGAAGAGGTGTAACAGTTCACCGAGTGGATTGTTATAGTATTAAAAATTTAGGTTACGATAGTGATAGATTGGTGGAAGTGGAGTGGGTACCTGAGGAAAAACAGCTTTATCCAGTGAAAGTAAGTATGTTGGTATTAAATAAGGTGGGAATACTTTCACGAGTGACAGATACGATTTCCTCACACGGAATAAACATAAGAGATGTCTGTATGAAGAATATAGACAAGGAGGCGAAGGTAATATTATCATTTATCTTGGATATAGGCAATAAAAATGAGATGGAAAAGCTTATAGGAAACTTAAGAAAATTAGAAGATATAATTTCTATTCAACGGGTGGTTAAAGGTAATCCTGTGGATATAAAAAATATAGGATAAAGGGGAGTATAAAATTATGAGGTTTTCTAATGATATCGCTATAGATTTAGGAACAGCAAATACATTGGTTTATGTAAAAGGAAAGGGAATTATCATTGATGAGCCGTCTGTGGTTGCCGTAAAAAATGATGGCAAAGGTGGGAAAAAGGTTTTAGCAGTGGGGAAAGAAGCAAAGGAAATGGTAGGCAGAACGCCAGCTGCAATAGAGGCGGTGAAACCAATGAAGGACGGTGTAATTGCGGATTTTGAAATTACAGAGAAAATGCTCCGTTTCTTTATAAAAAAGGCGAAAAACAAAGGATCATTTTTAAAACCACGCATAGTTATTGCTGTTCCTCATGGCATTACTCAGGTAGAAGAAAGGGCGGTAAGAGATTCAGCAACGAGTGCAGGAGCAAGAGAAGTTTATTTGATAGAAGAACCTATGGCTTCTGCTATTGGGGTAGGTCTTCCGATACAGGAAGCAGTGGGTAATATGATTGTGGATATAGGTGGTGGAACAACAGAAGTAGCTGTAATTTCATTGGGTGGTATTGTATGTAGTCAATCTATAAGAACAGGTGGAGTTAAAATGGATTTAGCAATTGTGAATTATATAAAAAAGAAATATAGTATTTTTATAGGTGAAAGCACTGCTGAGCAAGTAAAAATAAAATGGAGTTCAGCATATCCTACAGAGATGGATGATGAAAAAATTGAAATAAAGGGTATAGACCTTGTTTCTGGTATCCCTACTTCAATAAAAATAACAGTTGCTGAATTGAGAGAAGCAATACATGAACCTTTTACAGAGATTATAATTGCCATAAAAGATGTTTTAGAAAAAACACCACCAGAATTAGCGTCCGACATTGTAGATAGAGGTATTGTAATTGTGGGAGGAGGTGCACTGATCAAAGGCATAGATAAATTGTTTCAGGAAGAAACATCATTGCCCATTATTATAGGAGAAGACCCATTGGAAGCAGTGGTTAGAGGAACGGGCAAGGTTTCGGACAATGTGGATTTATTGAAGGAAATTGCATTGGCTTAAAAATCTAATTATTATTATATTAATCGTTATATGCTTATCGGTAGCAAAGA
>CAZVDS010000013.1:0-7805 GCA_964626315.1 uncultured Desulfurellaceae bacterium | reverse complement strand
GAGATATATAAACATATTTAATTATGTAGAAAATACTGCCTTATTTATTACTTTTCCCATAGAGGTTGCTACTGTAAAGACAAAGAATAGTTTAATCGATTTAATTAAAAAATATGTTCTGTTAGTAAAACTTGAAGGTAATATAGAACAGATGGAAAAGCGGATAACACAATTAACAATAGAAAACCATGCTTATAAAATGGAAAATCTCTTCCTAAGAAAAGCACTAAATATGAAGGCAAAAAATAATAAAGCATTTGTATGTGAGGTGTTAGGCAAAAGTCTTATAAACCCTCGCTATTTACTTATTAAACCTATAGAAAATGCGGATATTGATATTACAGAGAGCTGTTTGGTTATCTCTAAAAATTCTGTGTTGTGCGGCAAGATACATTCATTTAAAAAAGGAATATATTTAGTTTCCACATTGTGGAATGAGGAATGCATAGTAGATGCCTTTGTAGGGAAATACCGCGGTATATTCTATGGAGGCAAAGAGTGCTGTGTTAAATATATTTCTGAGGGTGCAATGTTAAAAAACGGAATGAAAGTATTTAACTCCTCTGGTTTTTTGTTGGGAAAGGTGATAAACATAGAAGATAAAGGATTTCATAAAATCGCTTATATAAAGCCTGCTTTTAGTTTAAATGAGCGACTGGTGTTGGTTGTTAAAGGTGGATGGTAGTTTTTGCGGCGTTTGTAGGATGGTTAATTGCCGTTATTCTTTCATCTATACTGGAAAATGTAGCACTCTATAGCTTGCCTCTATTTCTGTTCATTTTCAGTATTTTTCTGGTAAGAAAGCAAAATAGAGGGTTTTTTCCACTTTTCTTTGCATTTATTTACGGTTTTTATGTGGATATTCTTAATGATAGTATTTTCTATTGTAGTGCTATAATTTTTCCTGTAGTGTGTTTATTGTTTTCTTACTTAGAGAACAAGACGGATTCCTTTTTTATTAGATCTTTAGTATTTAGTATAATTTTTTCTTTTTATCTCTTTCTTTTTGGGACGTTTTCTCTTTATTATTTTTTCTTTTCGTTTATTTTGTTCTTTGGCGCTGAATACTTGCATTATTTGTTGTTGAGGAGCAAAAGATATGCTGAATGATGAGTTTAGCAGTGAATCCGATAAAAAGATTTTTTATATACGGTTGATAATTATCATTGTGTTTCTTTTATTTATTGCTCGTCTCTTTTATCTACAATTATTAAAACATAAATACTATGTAAAGTTAGCAGATGAAAATGTGATAAGACTTGTGAAATTAAAACCAGTAAGAGGAAAGATTATCACTACAGACGGCGTGGTTGTAGCAGAAAGTAAACCTACTTTTGATGTATATCTTAAACCTGGTGGTAAAACTAATGAAAAGCAAATAAGACTTTTATCTTCAATTTTAGAAAAAGATGCAAAGAAATTATTTACATCACTTAAATCCAAGAATGAGTTTCTCATAGCACAAGATGTAAATAAGGAGAAAATTTTAAAATTATACGCTCATCAAGAAGAATTATCTTCTCTTTTCATTGATATTAAATCTCGGAGATATTATCCTTATCCATTGGCATTCGCACACATAACAGGTTATTCGGCAAGAATGGGAATAGAAAAAGAATATGATGAATACTTGAGAGGGAAGGAAGGCTACAGAGAGATTCAAGTTGATGCAACAGGCAAAAAGATAAAGGTATTAAGTGAGGATGAACCAATAAATGGCAAGGATATATTACTCACTGTTGACTGGCAATTACAAAACTATATTTATCAGATAATGGGAGATTTGGAAGGAGCTGTTGTGGTGCTTGATCCAAGAGATGGTAAAATATTAGCAATGGTTAGTAAGCCTTCATATAATCCCAATTTATTTATCTCGCCGGCAAAGGAGGAAAAGCTAAATAAAGTATTTCAAGATAGGGGAATTTTAGAGAATAAGGCTTTAAGAGGATTGTATTCTCCAGGTTCGGTCATAAAACCATTTATTGCTGTAGCAGCATTGGACTTAGGGATTATCAGTGATAGAGAAAAGATAGATTGTCCTTATTCCATTAATATAGGTATCCGCGAGTATTGTGATTGGAAAAGTGGTGGTTTTGGTAAGATAGATATATATAAGGCAATAGAAGGGTCTTCCGATATTTTCTTTTACCTGTTAGGAATGCAAGTAGGTATAAATAATATTGATTATTATTTATACAAGTTTGGTTTTGGAAGAAAATGTGGTTTATATAACTGTGAACATAGGGGTATTATACCTTCACCCCAATGGAAGTTAAATAGAACAGGAGAAAGGTGGTATTTGGGGGATACTGTATCTACAGCGATAGGTCAAGGGTACACCTTAGTAACACCCCTACAGATGGCTGTTGCCTACATGGCAATAGCTAATGGAGGGACAATTTATGAGCCTTATATTGTTTCTTCAATAGGTGATAGAAAGATACCCTTTGCTATAAGGTCGCATATTAAAATAGATAAGAAAATACTTGATATTGTCAGAAAAACTATGTATTTGGTTGTGAATGGTAAAAATGGTACGGGAAAGCAGGCACGAATAGATGTCTTGGATATTTGTGGGAAAACAGGAACATCTCAAGTTATATCCAAACGCGTAAAGATAAATAAAATAAAAAATAAGGAATTTATGCCACATTCATGGTTTGCTTCTTTTGCTCCTTTAAATAATCCTCAAGTAGTGGTAGTTACACTAATTGAACATGGAGGGTCAGGTGGCGAAATTGCTGCTCCCTTAACTAAAAAAATATATAAAAAATTGATGGAATTGGGTTACCTTAAAAGTAAATATAGATCTATTTGATTGTTTTTCGGGTTTTTCTTTCTTCCCATCCTAATTTTGTCTGTAGAACATTGAAATAATTTTTCTGAGGATGGGTAATGAACTTTATCCGTTTTGACGACTTTTTAATTAATACATAATCTCCTTGTTCTAAATCAAATCCAATTTGCCCATCCAGAGTAAGTATGGTGTCAGGATTGTATTCACTCAGTTCAAGATATATAGAAAAGTAATCAGGCAAAACAAGCGATCGATTAGATAAAGTATGAGGACAAATAGGTGTGACAATAAAAGAATCTAATAAAGGATATATAATTGGTCCACCAGCAGCGAGTGAATAGGCAGTGGAACCGGTAGGGGTAGATATGATTAAACCATCGGCATGAAATATGGTCAAAAATTTTTTAGAGCCATCCTTGTCTTTAGCGGAAGCCTTTACACTAATCAGTCGAGCAAGGGCAGTTTTGTTTATTACAGCATCGTTCAGAACGGTGAATTTCTTTATTTCTCTTTTATTGCGGTATACATATGCATCTATCATCATGCGTGATTCAATATTAAATTTGTTATCTTCAACATTATTTAAAGTTTGGAAAAGCATATTTAAGGGTACTTCTGTAAGGAAACCTACTTTCCCCAAGTTTACGCCGAGAATAGGTATATTTTTATCAGATTCGTTTATTGCCCTCACTGCAGAGAGCATTGTTCCATCACCACCTAAGACAATGAGCAAATCTATATGTTTTATGAATTCTTTTCTGTTTAATCCTTTTTCTCCAATAGATTTAGCTGTTTCTTCTTCTAAAAATAAGATTTTCTTTCTCTCCAAGAAATATTGTTTCAATTTCCGTATTAGTTTGCCGATATTTTCTACACCTGGTTTGCTTGTCACGCCTATTTTCATAAACATATTATTTACTATATATCTACTTTTATTTTTTTTCTACAATTTTGTTAAAAATTGGAATGCAAAACTCTGTTTTGTAATTCACAATTTTGTTAAAAATTGGAATGCAAAACCTTTTTTAAAGAAAGAATTAGCCACAGATTTGCACAGATGAACACAGATTTAAAAAAAGAAAAGAATATTAGCCTCTGGACAAATCTATGATTTGCTTGGCAAACATCAAAGATGTTTGCCAAGATTTCTTCTGGATTGGACGGATTTAAAAAATACCCATAAAGAAAAAAGATAAGATAAAAATATTTATTTTAATCTATAGTAATCATAGTAATCCCGAAGCTAAAAATATCTTAATCCGTAGTAATCGTAGAAATCCCGAGGCTGAAAAAGAGTATTAACCTTCAGCAGTTGCAAAAAAGTAAGACTTTATCTTACTTTCCTTGACATTTTTGTATATTTGTTGAAACTAAAGAAATGGAAAAATTTATGAGGCTTGCCATAGAAGAGGCAAAAAAAGGTATCAAAGAAGGACAAGCCCCAGTCGGAGCCTGTATTGTGAAAGATGAACAAATAGTTTGTTGTGCTCATAATACAGTATGGAAAGATATGGATATAACAGCACATGCAGAGATAAATGCATTGAGAGAGACTTGTAAGAAATTACACATGATAGATCTCTCTGATTGTGAGATATATTCGACCTGTGAACCATGCCCCATGTGTTTTAGTGCCTGTCATTGGGCACGGATATCCAAAATCGTATACGGGGCAAGGATTGAGGATGCAAAACAAGCAGGATTTAATGAGATAAAAATTTCAAACTAGTTTATAAAGGAAAAGGGTAAACTGAAGATAAAAATAGTTGGTGATTTTATGCGAGAAGAATGTTTAGAACTCTTTTCACTATGGTTAAGTAGAGAAGATAAAAAAAGCTACTAATATTGGAGGTTTTATGAGTGTTATTTGTGATGTGTATGCTGATGAGGTTTTGGATTCAAGAGGAAATCCTACATTGAAGGTATATGTAGAAACAGAAATAGAGAGGGGAACATTTACCGTTCCTTCTGGTGCTTCTACCGGAAAGAAAGAAGCATTGGAATTGAGAGATAATGAAAAAAGATATGGTGGAAAAGGGGTATTAAAAGCAGTGGAAAATGTAAATGATAAAATAGCCCAATGTATAAAAGGAATGGAGGTAACAGAGCAGACTAAAATAGATGAGGCAATGATAAATTTAGATGGCACGGATAATAAAAGTAATTTAGGAGCAAATGCCATTGTAGGTGTTTCTTTAGCTTGTGCAAGAACGGCAAGTAAGGAATTGGATGTTCCTCTGTATTTTTATTTAGGAGGGCTAAATGCATCTGTTTTACCTATTCCCATGTTTAATGTGATAAACGGCGGAAAACATGCCGACAACAATATAGATTTTCAAGAATTTATGATCATGCCAGTGGGCATGGAGAGTTTTAGGGAAGCGTTACGTGCATCCAGCGAGGTTTTCCAAGCATTAAAAAAGATATTAAAAGAAAGAGATATGTTTTCTGGCGTAGGCGATGAGGGTGGATTTGCACCCAATCTCTCTTCTAATGAGGAGCCGTTGAAGTTAATGTCAGAGGCGGTGGAAAAGGCAGGATACAAGGTAGGTGAAGATATAGTATTTGCACTGGATCCTGCAGCATCTTCTTTTTATTCAAATGGCTATTATATAATAGGAAAAGAGAAGCTTACTTCTTCCCAAATGATAGATGTTTATAAAGAATTGGTGAACAATTATCCTGTTGTCTCCATTGAAGATGGATTGGCAGAAGATGATTGGGATGGATGGTTTGAATTTACAGAAACTTTAGGAGGTGAAATTCAGTTGGTGGGTGATGATATATTTGTAACCAATATTAAACTTTTACAAAAAGGTATTGATAAAGAGGTGGCAAATGCCATTTTAATAAAGCCCAATCAAATAGGCTCGCTTACAGAGACTCTTTCCACTATTAGATTGGCGGTGGATGAAGGATACGGCGTGGTTATTTCTCATCGCAGCGGAGAAACAGAGGATACATTTATTGCTGATTTGGCAGTAGCGGTAAACTCAGGCATGATAAAAACAGGTTCTATTTGTCGGGGAGAAAGAATTGTGAAGTATAATCGTTTGATGGATATAGAGAGAGAATTGGGTGAAAGAGGGCAATACCCCGCATGGTAAAAAAATTTATTATTATTGTTCTATTTTTATTTGTTTTATTTTCGCTTTATAGGATTTATGAGAGAAGTAACCGCATTAAACATCTTCAAGATGTAAAACAACATATGCTTCAAGAATTAGAAGAAAAGAAAAAAGAAATAGCAAAGATAAAGAAAAAAATGAACCTTCCAATAGATGAGGAAACATTGAAGAAAAAAGCCTATGAGCAGTTACATTTTTCTAAAGGCAATGAAACGTTGGTGATTTTTAAGGATGAGTAAAATAAGAGTGCGTTTTGCTCCCTCTCCCACTGGTCGGCTTCATATAGGGAATGCACGCATTGCTCTTGTAAATTATATATTTAGTTATCAAAACAATGGCGATTTTATATTGAGGATTGATGATACAGATATAGAGAGAAATAAAGAAATCTACATTCAAGGCATAACAGATAGTCTTAAATGGTTGGGTATTACCTTTACCAAAGGTCCGTATTTTCAAAGCAAACGTCTAAAAATTTATAGAGATTATGCTTACAGTTTAATAGATAAAAAAAATGCATACTTTTGTTTTTGTTCAGAAGAAGATATTAGAAAAGAGAAACAAGAGGCAAAGAAAAAAAATATCCCTTATCGTTATTCAGGAAAGTGTCGTCATCTCTCTAAAAGAGAGACAGAAGAAAATTTAAACAAAAAATTACCTTATGTTATTCGTTTTAAAACGACAGGACAAAGAATAGAATTCAACGATGGTATATTTGGAAAGATGAGTTTTTATGATTCAGAGTTTGGAGACTTTATTATTTTAAGGTCAAATGGGTTTCCCACTTATAATTTCGCATCATCTATAGATGATGCGTTGTTTAATATTACTCATATAATAAGAGGAGAGGATCACCTTTCTAATACTCCAAAACAAATACTCATATTAAACAGTATAGACAGGAATGCACCGAAGTTTTTTCATCTACCCATTATACTAGATAGAGAAAGAAGAAAGTTTTCAAAGAGGGAAGAACATTTGTCCATAGATTATCTTAAAAAAATGGGCATTTTACCTCAGGCAGTATGTAATTTTATGGCACTTTTGGGATGGTATTGTAAAAGGGAAGTTCTCAATATGGATGATTTAATAAAAAATTATAACATTCATAAAGTGGGGAAAAGCGGAGCAGTATGTGATTTTGACAAATTAAAATGGCTGAATAAAAAATTTATGCGAATACTGGACAACGATATTTTTATAGATTCTTTTTCTCATTATTTGAACAGAAATTTGAACGAAAGAGAAAATAGATTGGCTCTTTGCTTGAGGGATGAAACTAACGATTTGAAACAGTTGAATGAACTTATTGAGGTTATTCTTAAAGGTAGTATATTTCTTGCTAAAAAAACGAAGAAAAATAAAAATATAGTGGAAAAATTTATAGACTTTCTTTCCCGTTTTAAAGGAGGAGAAGAGAAATTAAAACAAGGCCTAAACGGCTTTTTAGAAAGCAGTTTTTTCACTAAGAAGGATTTTTATACCTTGCTACGATATATTCTCATTGGAAGAAGAGAGGGAGTAAGTATTTCGAAACTTATTCTTTGTTTGGGTAAGGATGAGATATTAAAAAGACTGAATATGTGGATGTATGAAGTTTAAATCAGCATTAAATAAAATCTTAGAGCATACAGTTGCTTTGGATAAAGAAGAAAAAGAGTTAGATGAGGTTTTAGGACGAATTTTGTTCAATGATATATACGCTCCGATGGATTTCCCTTCCACTCCTCGCTCGGCGATGGATGGGTATGCTGTGCGTGTAGAGGATATAGACAAGTTGCCAAAGAAACTGACCATTCAAGGCAGTATAGGAGTGGATGAAGTAGGATTTAGGTTGAAAAAAGGGTGTGCTTTTTGGGTAAATACAGGTTCTCCTCTTC
>CAZVDS010000012.1:0-17014 GCA_964626315.1 uncultured Desulfurellaceae bacterium | reverse complement strand
TGGAGAAGAGTGGAACCTGGATTTCTTATAAAGATGTAAAATTGGGACAGGGAAAGGAAAATGCAAGGGAATTTCTTAAAGAGCATGCTGATGTTGCTGAACAGATAGAAAAGGAACTGAGAGAAAAAGTGGGTTGTGGAGAGAAAGGTGAGACTGAATGAGCTATTAATTATTACTATACGGAGGAAGGCATCAGATATTCATTTAAAGGTAGGCAGTCCACCCGCATTTCGCATCGGAGGAAATATTGTTGTAAGCAATATGAGTCCATTGACCTCAAGAGACATTGAAGGTTTTATTTCTGAAATGAGATTAAAGGAAGGAAAAAAAGAAAGATTAAAAAGAACAGGGCAGGTTGATGTAGGATACAGTATTTCTGGTGTAGGACGTTTTCGTTTAAATGTTTATTATCAGAGAGATTCCTTAGCTATTGTGGGACGTTTTATTCCATACAATATTCCCTCCCTGAAAGAATTAAATCTTCCGAAAATTGTTGAGAAGATTGCTCTAAATCAGAGAGGACTTGTTCTGGTTACAGGTGTTGCCGGTAGTGGAAAATCCACTACTTTGGCAGCAATGGTGGAGATTATCAACAAAAATAGGGCGGTGAATATAATAACAGTGGAGGATCCTATAGAATATCTGTTTTCAGATAACAAAGCTATAATCAGTCAAAGGCAGATAGGAGATGATGTGTCATCATTTGCAGAGGGGCTAAAAGGTGCATTGAGACAAGACCCAAATGTGATATTGGTAGGAGAGATGAGAGATAGAGAAACAATGCACATGGCGTTGGAAGCGGCAGAAACAGGTCATTTGGTAATTTCTACTTTACATACCTTAAATGCTACAGAAACAGTGAATAGGATAATATCCACCTTTCCATTAGACCAGGAAAATCAGATAAGAAAGCAGCTATCAACCACACTTACCGCGGCTATTTGTCAACGGCTCATTGAGAATATAGATAAAACAGGACTTGTTCCAGCAACGGAGATTATGATTGCTACAGAATATATAAGGACTGCGATTGCTGATTCAGAAAAAACATCTAATATTCCTCGTATTATAGAGATGAACAGGATTTATGGAATGCAAACCTTTGACCAATCATTGACGGATTTGTATGAGGGGAAACTTATATCCTTAGAAAAGGCAAGAGAATATGCTACTCATCCTGATGATTTTCTGCTTAAAGTAAAGGGTGTTATTTGATGTTTGATGATGCGAGAAAAAATGCATTGAAGTTATTAGAGAAGAAGGATTATACACGAAGGCAAATAAAAGATAAGCTGATAAAAAAAGGATTTCCCAACGATATAATTGATAAAATAGTAAGCTGGTTAGAAGAAAAAAAATTTATAGATGATAAAAGATTTGCAGAGAATCTTGTTTTTTTTAAGGAGAAAAAGGGTTATGGTAAAAGACGCATAATAAAGGATCTTTTTTTAAGAGGGATTGGTGAGGATACAATTCAGGATGTAGTAAAAAAGATAGATTTTAGTAAACAGGTGGAAAAAGCAAAGAAGGTTTTATGGAAAAAAGAAAAGACGATAAAAATAGATAATGAAATGTTGCTAAAGAAAAAACTTTTTCAGTATCTTTTACAAAGAGGTTTTGAATGGGAAGTGGTTGAAGAGGCGTGGAAAAAAAGGAACAGAAAAGATGAAATCCTATGAAATAAGAAAAGCATTTTTAGATTATTTTAAGGAAAGGAAACATACAATAGTGAGCAGTGCTCCTTTGGTGCCAAAGAGTGACCCTAGTTTACTTTTTGTTAATGCAGGTATGGTGCAGTTTAAAAATGTTTTTTTGGGTTTAGAAAAGAGAAACTATGTAAGAGCTACAAGTTGTCAGAAATGTGTGCGAGCAGGTGGAAAACATAGTGATTTAGAAAATGTGGGACATACACCCAGGCATCATACATTTTTTGAGATGCTCGGCAATTTCTCTTTTGGTGATTATTTTAAAAAGGAAGCTATTCATTATGCTTGGGATTTTTTTACAAATGTATTAAATTTGCCTAAAGAGAAGTTGTATATAACTATATTTAGAGATGACGATGAGGCATTCAATATCTGGCACAAACAAGAAAGCGTTTTGGAGAGCCGTATTGAGCGCAGGAATGAGAAAGATAATTTTTGGGCGATGGGAGATACAGGTCCCTGCGGACCCTGTTCAGAGATTCATATAGATTGGGGAAATGAACTCTTAGAGTTGTGGAATCTTGTGTTTATGCAGTTTGAGAGAAAGGATAATGGCAAGCTTGTGTCTTTGCCTAAACCCAGCATTGATACCGGCATGGGATTAGAACGTATAACAGCGGTGATGGAAAATGTATATAGCAATTTTGATACAGACCTATTTGTGGATATTATTGCCTCCATTGTGGATATGTTGCATGTTCAATATGGTAAGGATGAAGATTTAGATGTATCCATTAGAATTATTGCTGACCATCTGCGTGCTTGTGTTTTTCTTATCGCAGATGGCATTTTACCGGATAAAGAGGGTAGGGGATATGTTTTAAGGAGGATTATAAGAAGAGCAATGAGACAAGGGAATAAGTTGGGAACTAATGAACCATTCTTATATAAACTTGTTTCAATAGTAATAGAGGTAATGGGAGATGTTTATGCAGAAATAAAACAGATGGAGAGATTTGTTGTAAATGTTTTAAAGAATGAAGAAGAACAATTTTTTAAGACTTTAGATTATGGATTGAATTTTCTGTATGGGATAGCAAAAAAAGCGGAGGCAGGAGTAGTTTCAGGGAAAGAGATATTTAAGTTGTATGATACATATGGCTTCCCATTGGATATTGCAACCGATGTTTTAAGTGATATGGGCTTGAAAGTGGACCTGGTAGAATTTAACAGACTTATGGAAGATCAAAAAAAGAGAGCGAAGGAAGCGTGGGCAGGTTCGGGAGAAGAGAAGATAACTAAAGTTTATGGAGAGATGTTGGACAATGGGGAAACAGAATTTATAGGATATGATAGATTGATTTCAGATAGTAAGGTTTTGAGCATAAAGGAAGATAATATTTTGGTAGAAGAAGCAAGAGGAAAATGCGAGGTAACATTTGATAAAACACCATTTTACGGGCAGGGAGGAGGCCAGGTCTCGGATATAGGCGAAGGTTTTAATAAAAATGTTCATTTGGAGATTACAGATGTTAAAAGGTGTTTTGAAGGAAGGATTTTTGTTCATCATGTAAATATAACAAGAGGAAGTTTAAAAAAAGGTGATATAGTAAAATTATCTGTAAACGAAAATAGAAGAAAAGACATACAAAGACATCATACTGCTACTCATCTTTTGCAGTCTGCATTGAAGAAAGTTTTGGGAAAACATATTCATCAAGCAGGCTCTTTAGTTGAATCGGGTAGGTTGAGATTTGATTTTACTCACTTTTCTCACCTTTACGAAAAAGAGATGGAAGCAATAGAAAGATATGTAAATAAGTGGATTATAGAAAATATACCTGTTTGTATAGAGTGGAAGAGTTATAAAGAAGCATTAGAGGAAGGTGCAATTGCTATATTTGAAGAAAAATATGGAGATTGGGTAAGACTGGTTAGTATAGATAATATTAGTAAAGAGTTATGTGGTGGTACCCATGTAAAATATACAGGAGAAATAGGTTTTTTAAAGATAATAGGTGAAAGTGCTGTGGCTCGCGGGGTAAGGAGAATAGAGGCAAAATGTGGTCTTAGTGCTTATGAATATATAAAAGAGAAAGAAAATAGACTGAGAGAAGTATTAAAACAGGCGAAATGCACCTCAGTGGATGAACTGATAGAAAAGAATAGGAAATTACAAGAAAAGTTGAAGAAAACAAAAGGATTGCAGAAAGAAAAGCCTGTAAAGATAAAAAATATCAAGCATATTGGCAATTTCAATGTAGTTTCTGAAATCTTGGAAGGATATGAAATTGGTGATTTGAGAAATTTAAGTGATGTTTTAAGGTCAAAGATAAAGAGTGGTGTGGTTATTTTGTTTAACAAAGCTGATGGTAGAGTGAATTGTGTAGTTAATGTTAGTAAAGATGCTACCAGCAAATTTGATGCGAATAAAATTATAAGGGGAATTTCTTACTCCTTGGGTGGAAGTGGAGGCGGCAGAAAGGAATTTGCTCAGGGAGGAGGGAAAAGGGTGAAAATAGTAGAAGATATTGTGAAAAACATTGAAAAATATCTATAAGGAGGAATAAATGAATATTTTGAGTAAGATGTTTCTCTTAGGGTTGGGTATGCAGGAGACGGCTGAAGAGAAAATAAAGCAGACCATAGATGAGTTGATAAAAAAAGGTGAAATGAAGGCAAAAGAAGGAAAGGATTTGCAGAATAAGATTGCAGAGATGTTGAAGAAGAGAACGGAAGAGCTCAGTAAATTAGTTAAAAGATGTGTAAATGAGACATTGAAAGGAATGCATATTTATACAGAAAATGATATAGAAACATTAAAAAAAGAGATAGAAAACTTAAAAAGAGAGATAGAGGAACTTAAAAAAAGTGGTGTATAGTATCTGTGCTCATACCTTAACAAATCTGCCTTTACTGATATTAATAGGTATAATTGCAGGTTTTTTTTCTGCTTTGTTGGGTGTGGGTGGAGGATTTATTATAGTTCCCTTTCTCATTGCTATTGGCATTTCATCGGATGTGGCTGGAGCCAGTAGTATCGCTATAACCTGTGGCACAGCTTTTGCAGGGATGTTGGCTTATAAAAAGATAGAGGGTATAGATTTCAAAGTAGGCTTAAATATTATAATAGGAGCAGTGGTAGGAGGGATATTCGGTGTTTTTTTGACAAAATATTTAAGGATTAGTGGGAATTTTGACCTGGTCATTCATCTGTTATTTTCAATTATATTGGTTCTTATGGGTATTTTTATGATGAAAGAGAGTTTTTTTTCAATGTTGAAAAAACAAAAAAAGACCAGAGACTTTACTATTTTTAAAGATTCTAAATTTTCTATATTTTTTTTGTTTATAGTGGGTTTTTTAGTGAGTATTCTTGCTTCTATTATGGGTGTAGGTGGAGGATTTGCCTATGTTCCAGCGATGATATATCTATGTGGCATCCCTACAAAAGTTGCCTTAGGCACCAGTCTTTTAATAATTACAGTGGTTAATGGTTTAATTGCCATAGAACATGCTGCCTTAAATAAAACTGTAGATGCTTTTTTGGTTCTTATTCCCTACATAAGTTCTATAATAGGGGTAATATTGGGTATAAGTTTAAGTAAAAGCTTATCTAATGCAACAATAAGGTTTGCATTCTCTTTGGTTTTAATGGCTATAGCAGTGAAAAGTGGATATGCAATATTTAAAATACCGCAAATTTATTTTGTGCAGTGAAGTTGTATTTCTTGTTTTATTTTTTACCGCTATATCTTTTGCTCAAAGTAATTTTTTACTAACAGATGAGGTGGTAATTAAACCTTTTTATGGTAAGAAGAAAATGGATGTTTTTTATCCTCTTTGTAAGAATGTAAATTCTTTTTTCTGTATAGTTACTTCCTCGCCTCAGATGACATACAAATATGAAGGTAAAAAGAGCGGTTTATTTTATGTGCATTCTGAGGGA
The DNA here is from genome assembly GCA_964626315.1 of uncultured Desulfurellaceae bacterium. Lineage (GTDB taxonomy): Bacteria > Campylobacterota_A > Desulfurellia > JAGGSF01 > JAGGSF01 > CAZVDS01. Next base: position 11,419 of record CAZVDS010000012.1, on the reverse strand, counting down.
ATACCTTTTGGTTGCTCTCCTTTTTTTTATTATGTATTTTATACCGATATTAAAGATGCTTATTACCATAACATAGGAGAAAAATGGAATATGTTCATTGAGCAAAAAGAGAAAAGAAAGCTTTATAAAAAGCGAAAAATTTCTATAAAGAATAGGAATATTCATTTTACATTCTACCTGCCTTCTCGTATCTTTCCAGAGAAAATCAACCTAGCTTGTTTTGATAGTAGACAAAAGATTTTTTCTCATACTATTGATGTAAGATATTGCTCATTTTTGTCTGTGATAGACAATTTAAGACAAAAAAATAGTCTTATGTATGGTATCATACTTGTCTTTTTAATAATATTGATAGGGTTGTTGTACAATTTAATATTAAGTATGTTTAAGATTTAAGGGGGAGTTATGTTTATAAGGTCTCCTGCGGTTAGTGGGAGTTTTTATCCTGACGAGATCAAACAATTGAATGATTTTTTAAAAACAGTGGTAAAACCTAAGGATGAACTTTATAAGGCAATTGCAGTGTTTTCACCTCATGCCGGTTATATTTACTGTGGAGAAGTGGCAGGAGGTGTTTTTTCCTCAATAGAGATGGCAGATATATATATTATTTTGGGCCCTAATCATACAGGATTAGGAAAACCTGTTGCTCTGATAAGTAGCGGTGTTTTTAGAATGCCTTTGGGTGATGTTGAGATTGATGAAAAAGTAGCAGAATATCTTTTGTCCTACAGGTCTGTTGAAGAGGATTTATTTGCTCATAAGCATGAACACAGCATAGAAGTTCAATTGCCTTTCTTGCAGTATGTTTCGTCTTTGTGTCATAGGAGTTTTAAAATTGTTCCCTTAGTCATAGGCACTTTAGATTATGATATTTTGAAATCGGTAGGAGAGCATATAGCGGAGACAATTAAGAGAGATAAAAGGAAAATAATGATTGTGGTATCTACAGATATGAATCATTATGAAAATCAAGAGTTAACACTGGAAAAGGATAGGTTGGCTTTAGAAAAGATAGAAAAACTTGATGAGATAGGACTTTTAAATGTCACTGCAAAGCATAGTATTTCAATGTGTGGTGTGGGTTGTGCCGTTTCTGCTATTGTAGCTAGCAAGATATTGGGTGCAAAAAAAGCTATAGTAATAGAACATAAAACCAGCGGAGATGTCAGTGGAGACTATGAACATGTAGTGGGCTATGCAGGTGTAGTTGTGATTTGAATCTTAAAAGTGTTGTTTTCTTTATTAAATATAAGGTTCCTTTTCTTTCTGTTTTTTGTGCTGTTGTTGCAGCTTATTTTATAATAAGTGGAAAATATATAGGTATTTTATTTCTTTTTCCTGCCTTGTTGCTTCTCTTTCACCGAGCATACCTTATCTTTATCTCTTCCATCGTTGTTTTTTTCGTCTGTGTCTTTTCTTATCACCTATTTCAAAGAAGTTTTTTAAATATAGAAGATAAATTAAAACATAAGGTAGTTTCTTTGAATGTTGTGGTTGAATCTGGAATAGGTTATAGTGAGTATTCTGCTCATTTTATAGCCTCTACTTATTATAATGAAGAGCGGTTTAATGTTTATGTTATTTTGAAACATTATAGAGGAAGGATCTCTTCAGGAGATATGTTTTATATTAAAGGAAAACTTATTCCTACTACGCATCTTTCTTACAATCATCTCCAATTTGATTTCCGTAAATATTTGTTAGAAAAAAGGGTGCATTTTATTGTTTATCCTTTTTATCACTCATTTATAGGTGAAAAGAAAAATATAAAAACATTTCTTTATAGAATGAGAAACAAGCTGGAAGAAAATATAGATGCTTTTTGCGATAAAGATGTAAGTGGACTTTTGAAATCTTGTGTATTTGGAGATAGAGCAGGATTAAAACAGAATATAAAAGATATGTTCATCAAAACTCAGACTGCTCATCTTACTGCTGTTTCTGGTTTGCATCTGGGGTTTATAGTTATGATATTTTATTTTATCTTTTATTTTATTATTGGACATATGCCCTATTTTTATCGTCGTTATAATTTAAAGATACAAACTTTTGCCCTTACCATTCCTTTTGTATGTTTATATGCTTGTATGGTAGGCTTAAGAATTCCTACTTTAAGAGCTTTATGTTTTATTCTTTTTTCTTTTTTACTTATTTTGAGTGGCAGGATAAAACAGTCTTATAATATTCTCTTTTTTATTGCGGTGTTGTTTTTGGTTGTAAATCCTTTAATTATTAGTTCTGCATCGTTTATTCTTTCCTTTTGTATGACATTTTTTGCCATATTTATATATGATAGTTTGCGCAAATATAAAGGAATAAAAGTCTATTTTTTATTTCTTATAGCTATGTTTTTATTTAGTATACCTCTTTCTATATATTATTTTCATCAATTTGCTATAGGTGGTGTTTTTGCAAATTTGATAGCTGTTCCCTTGATGGGCTTCTTTATTTTGCCATTTACTCTATTTTCTTCCTTATTTAGTTTACTGGATATCTATGTTTTAAATAAATTGTTATTTTTTGTACTCAATGCTGTTTCTCATCTGTTTATTCATCTTATTGCATTTTTTGGTAGTTTTAGTTCTCCCCAACTGTTTTTTGTTCCTTTAATATTTATCTTTCTCCTTTATTGTTTCATTATTTTTATCTTAAAAAGGCAATACAAGTTTTCTTTAATTATAATTTTCATTTTTATTATGTGTTTTACAAATCTTCTCATTAAAAATAATATTAAAAAGATATATTTCTTTGATCTATCTAAGGGGGGAGCAATCCTTTTTTATGAAAGAGGGAAAAGTGTGCTTATTACACATAATCTTTCATTGAGGAATGAGGAGATTATAGAAAATTTCGCCCGTCAGCACCATATAAAAATAAAAGATAAGAAAAATTTTGATTTTCAGGGGAAATTGGATAGCAATTATATTCCATTATATGGAGATAAAAAAACAATATTTGCTAAATATAAAAAAATACAATTAAAGATAAAACCATATATAGCTGAAATTCAAACACCTGACAGAAAAATTTATATTTGTTTCGGAGGAAGGAAGAAATTGAATCTATCTACGAAGAGGTGCGGTTTGATATGTGTGACATTAAAGTCTGATAAAGTAAAAATTTCCTATAGATCAAAACAGCATTTAATATAATTATTTATTGTTGAGAAGCTCATACGCTCTTTTGTAAAATGGACTGTTTTTGTCTATTGAGGAGAGTATATCTTTTGCTTTTTCTTTAAGGGACAATTGAATGTAGCACCAGCCTTTGTAATATTTTATGTCATCGCTCATCCCAAACTTTTTTATTATCTTGTTCATCGTAATGAGGGCTTTCCAATAATTTTTTTCTTCTATATATAGAAAGGATAAGCTCCACAGATAATCCTTGTTTTTTTCACCTGAGTAGGCAATAGCATCTTCTATGTCTTTTTTTGCTTTTTCCAAATCCCTACATTTTATATAGACATTAGCTCTATTGTAATAAGCTAAATCCGGATTAGGGTAAGTGGGTTCATTTATAAGTATAGTAAAACATTGAATTGCTTTTTTAAATTCATTTTCTTCGGCATAGATTATTCCTAGGGCGTTGTAGGCATCTCCAAATTTTTTATCCCTTTCTATTGCTTGCAAGAAATAATTCTTTGCCTTTTCTTTTTCTCCTCTTAACCTGTAAGCCATACCTGTCATGTAATATATTTGTGGATTGGAAGGGTCTAGCTTTTTTGCATGTTCAAGATAAGTAAAGGCTTGCGGTAAAGCTTCCATATCCTTGTGATAGACAATGTTTCTTCCCATTTCATAATAGATGATTGATTCTTTTTTGTTTTGCACAGAGTTAGTTGTTGCACAGGAAGAAATAGATATAAGAAACAATAGTAGAAAAATATATTTTAATCTGAACATTCGTTGAAATTATACATTGCTTAATATATATTTTCAATAATCAATCTTTAGGAGGAAAAGATGAAAACTAATTTGTATGCGTCACGAGGGAAATTATATTTAAAAGAGAAAAAATATATAGAGCCTACAGTTTGTCCTGAATGTGGATTGGTATTTACAAGTGGAAGGTGGAAAAAACTGGAAGAAAAACCACAGGGAGAGGTAAATGCTGAGTTATGTCCGGCTTGTAGATGTACAAGGGATAAGTATTTTAGTGGAGTGTTGCGTATAAATAGTGATTTGGTAAAAACAAGAAATGAGGAAATAAAGAATCTTATCAAAAATGAAGAAGAAAAAGCGCAAAAAGTAAATCCTTTAAGAAGGGTAGGGAAGATAGAAGAAGATATTGAGAAGGGCAAAATGGTTGTTCATACTACATTTGAACATTTAGCTACTCGTATAGGGAAAGCTTTAGCCCGAGCATATAAGGGAGAATTGGAGATAAAGTATAAAGTGGGTGTAAAAGCGGTGAGAGTGTGGTGGAAAAAGTAAAGATACTGGTAACAGGTGCTACTGGTTTTGTGGGCAAAAATGTTTTAGATGAGTTTTTAAAAGATGATATAGAATGTATAGCTTTAGTCAGAAATAGAAAAAAAGCAGAAAATATATTAAAGAAAAATGAGCTGCGTGTAGCAGATTTAAGAGACAGAAAATCAGTATCTTCTGTTTTAAAAGGAGTAGATGTTGTTATTCATATAGCAGGTCTTATAAAAACAAATAAAAATGGTGAGTTTTACACATCTAATGTTATAGGGACGGAGAATGTGGCTTATGCCTCCTCCTTATCTAATGTTAAAAAGATTGTGTATGTTAGTAGTCTTTCTGCTCAAAGTCCTGTTTCTCATTATGGTAAGTCAAAACTGTTGGCTGAAAAGAAACTCTTACAATATAAAGATAAGCTGCAGATAAGTATTCTTAGACCTGCAATTATCTATGGCCCTTACGATAAAGGAATGTATTGTTACTTTAATATGGCGAAGAAAGGTGTGATACCTGTTTTGAAAAAGAGAAGATATATTAGTTTTATTTTTATAAAAGATTTGATAGAAGCAATAAAATTGCTTATAAAAAGGGAAAATTCTAAACCAGAAATTTTTCAGCTGTCAGATAATTGCATGTATAGTTGGGAGTATGCTGCTCACATCTTATTCAGTAGTATGAATGTAGATGGGAAAATATTGAGATTTCCTGAGTTTTCGCCCTATGTTTTTGCTTATTTTTCTAATATGTTTTCCAAAATTTTAAAACATGAACCAATTCTTACCATAGATAAGATGAGGGAATTTGTGCAGAAAAAATGGATATGTAATTCATCCCGACTTTTTTTAAAAACAGGTTTTGTTCCTTCTTATACAATTGAAAAAGGTTTTAAAGAGACAGCTCAGTGGTATATAGAAAATGATTGGTTATGAGGCATTAAAGTTTCTTGATAATGTTTTATATATATTAGACCAGAGAAGGCTGCCATTAGAAGAAGAATATTTTGAAGCTAAAACCTATGAAGATATAGCATATGCCATAGAGAATATGGTATTGCGTGGTGCTCCTTTAATAGGTATTGTTGCTGGTTTTGGTATTTATTTATCCATAAAGGATGCGGAAACAAAAGAAGATGTATTCTCTAAGTTTTATGAAGCAAAAAATAGGATTTCTCAGACCCGACCTACGGCTGTAAGTTTATTTAAAGCATTGGATAAGATGGAAAAATGCATTGATGAGTTTAACATTTTACCAGAATACAAGCTAAAGAATAAACTGAGGGCAAAAGCAATTTCATTATGGGAAAGAGAGAAAAACACAGAAAGAGAAATGGCAAAAAAGGGAGCAGATTATTTAAAGGATAAAAAGAATATTCTCACTCATTGTAATACCGGAGTATTGGCTACTGGTGCCTACGGTACAGCGTTGGGTGTAATTAGAGAATTAAACAAAGAAAATAAAGACATTATGGTAATAGTGGATGAAACTCGCCCCCTTCTTCAAGGTTCAAGATTAACAGCCTGGGAATTAAAAAAACTAAGTATTCCCTACAGGATTGTTGTAGATAGTGCGTGTTATATGTTGATGTATAAAGGTTTAGTAGATTGCATAATTGTAGGGGCGGATAGAATTGCAAAAAATGGTGATGTGGCTAATAAAATTGGCACTGCTTCTTTAGCAACGGCGGCAAAGAGATTTGATGTGCCTTTTTTTGTAGTTGCTCCTTTTGAAACTATAGATAAAAATATGGAATCTGGAAGAGATATTTCCATAGAAGTAAGAGATGACGACGAGATAACACAGATTAAAGGTTTTTTTATTGCACCAGAGAATTCAAGGACATTTAATTTTTCTTTTGATATTACCGATGCAGAATTTATTTCCGCCATCATAACGGAAGAAGGTATTTTTCATTATCCCTATAATTTTAAGTAGATAAGAGTTCTTTTACCTTTTGTTTTAATTCTGTAAGGTCAGGAGATTTAATAATGTAAGCATCTGCTGCCCATACAGTGAAATCCTGTTTGTAATGACTATAGGCAGTGGACATAATAACGGGAATGTTAGGAGACTTTTCCTTAAATATTCTTAGAACTTCGATACCCGTTATTCCTGGCATGTTTATATCCAGGATTACTATGTCTGGTTTTTCTTTTTCAAAGAGTTCAATTGCTTCTTCTCCAGTTTTTGTTGCAATTACATCATATCCTTCATCTTTAAATTCTTCCTCATAAAGGAGGCAGATGCTTTCTTCATCATCTATTACTAAAATTTTCTTTTTCATTATGGTTTCTCCTTCAGTAATTTAATGGTAAATACAACACCTTTTCCTATTTTATTATCTATTTCTATCTTCCCATTGTGTTCCTGAATGATTTGTTTTACTATAGAAAGACCCAAACCTGTCCCATTAGATTTTGTAGTATAGAAGGGTTTAAAGATGTGTGACATTATGTCTAAATCAATACCGCCTGCGTTGTCTTGGACACTTATAGATATATATTTACCATCTATGCCTGTTTTTATTTTTATTTCTCCTGTTTTTTTTGACTTTAGTGCATCAACAGCATTATTTAGTAGATTCAATAACACTTGTTCTATACGGTCAGAACTACCATAACATTGTTTCACATTTTTGTCCAACAGGCATTGAAACTCAATATTTTTATCTGTCGTTTGTTCTTTAACTAAGTTTATCGCATTTTCTATAGTTTGATTTATGTCAAAGTAGGTTTGTGGGCTTTTTACTGAGGTTTTAGAAAATCTGTTTATGTCTACTACTAACCTGTCTAACCGCTGTAATTCCTTTTCAATTGTCTCGACATATCTTGTTGCCTTTTCCTCATCTTCGGGGATATATTTTTTTAATCGATTGAAGAAACCGGAAATGCCCATCAAGACATTTTTGATTTCATGAGTTACTGATGCTGTTACCTCTCCTAATTTTTTGAGATATTCAGCATGGAGAAGTTGAGTTTGGGTAGATATAAGCATTTTATTTAATTGCTTGTATTCTTCAATATTCAATAGATTTTCTATGGCTATTGCCGCACGATTGGAAAAGAGCAAAATTATATTTAGATCACTTTCGGTGATAGGTTTCTTGTTAAAATAATTATCTGCAAGTATAAATCCAATGAGATTACCTCTGGAAATGAGAGGAGAAAGTGCAAACTCTTCTAAAGTTATTTTATCTGTTATTTGTTTGTCTATGTCTTTTGCCGATTTGGCTTTTAACAATATTGCTTGTTTTGTTTGTAAAAACTTCTGAACTAAGGGACTTTCTTTCATGTGATATTGAATACTTTGTATCTCTTTGCAAAAGTTGCTTTGGCTTTGTGCTTCTATATTTATTTCATCCAAAAGCCACTTGCTCATTTTCCCTTTTAGATCTAAATTTTTCAATCCATCCCATATACGAGTGGCTTCTTTTGCAGAATCCGGACCTATACCCAATATGCCTTTTACTATACCTTCTTTTTTATCTATCAGGAAAAGGGCTGCTCTATTAAATCCCAAACCATCACCCAATGTTACAGAAGTGAGAATAATATGAAACAATTGTTCTATATTGTCGGTAGAACTTATTGCCATGCCTGCTTCGTATAAAAGCTTAAAGTAATTTGTCTCTTTCATTTTTTTATTATTTTTTCATATAACCTAATATATTTTTTAGCCTGTTCTTCCCATGACCAATCCATTTTCATGTTTTGTTTTATCATTTTATTCAATGTTTTTTTATCATTGTTATATAAATATAGTGCTTTTTCTATGGATTTGTAAAGGGCATCTTTTGTATATGCTTTGAATGAGAAGCCACTACCCTTTCTCTCTTTAAAATTATAATTCTTTACGCTGTCTTTTAATCCACCTGTTGCTCTTACTATAGGAATAGCGCCATATCTGTAGGCAATAAGAGGGCCTAATCCACAGGGCTCATATTGAGAAGGCACCAGAAAAAAGTCGCATGATGCGTATATTTTATGAGCCAATGCTTCATCAAATCCTATTTTTACAAATACTTTATTTTTATAATTTTTAGAGATACTTTGCAATGCATCTTCATACTGTTTATCTCCTTTGCCCAGGATGATAAATTCTGTTTTATGTTTTTTTAATATCATCTGTATAGCCAAAATTAAAATATCTATTCCCTTTTGCAGGGCAAGTCTGCTGACTATACCAATCAACGGATAATCTCTATATGTGAGTTTCATCTCTTTTTGCAGATTTTTTTTATTTATTTTTCGCACAGATATGTTTCTGTGTGTATAATTTGCATAAATTAACGGGTCTTTTTCTGGATTCCATTTATCATAATCAATACCATTCATTATGCCATATAGGTTTTTCTCTCTCTTTCTCAAAATGCCATCCAATCCTGCTCCATAATCTTTGGTTTGTATCTCTTGTGCATAGGTTTTGCTCACCGTAGTTACAATATCTGAAAAAACAATACCTGCTTTTAAGTAGTTTATCTTTCCATAGAATTCTAAACCTTCCATATTAAACACACTTTGAGGCAAACCTGTCATCGGAAGGTAAGCAGAATTAAATAAACCCTGATAAGCGATATTATGAATGGTAAAAATAGTTTTTGTATGATGAAAGAATGAATCATCTTTATATAGGGTTTTTAAGTAGCTGGGGATGAGTCCTGTTTGCCAATCATTACAATGAATAACATCTGGTACATATTCTATTTTCCTACAGGATTCAATAACAGCTCTACAGAAGAACGCAAATCTTTCTGCATTGTCTTCATAGTCTCCTTTTTCTGTTACATATAAATTTTCTCTGTCATAGTATTCGTCTTTTTCTATAAAATAGGCTTCAATTCCATTATATTTTGTTTTCCATAGATTAAAATTATGGGCGGTATCTCTTATCGGTGCCTTTAGGTTTTGGTTTACCAACTCTAATAAAAAATCTTTCTTTTTTACACACCTGTATTGGGGTGAGATTATTTTCACATCTATATCATTTTTTTGTAAAGCTTTGGGCAATGCTCCTGTCACATCAGCTAATCCACCTGTCTTGGAGAAAGGAAAAACTTCTGACGAGACCAATAAGACTTTCATAAATCCTCCTAATCAATGGTAAGATTTTTCAGGAATTTTGCTGCTTCCTCTGGTGGTGTGGGGTTAATATAAAACCCGCTTCCCCACTCAAATCCTGCTATACGTGTCAGTCGGGGCATAATCTCTAAAAACCAGTGGTAGTATTCGTCATGTTTTCTTGTAAACGGTGCATTCTGAAGAACGAAATTGTAAGGTGGGTTATCCAAGGCTTTAGTCAATCTCTTTATAGTAGATTTTAAAATGGTTGCAAAATCAGTGTATGTTTTTTCATCTTGTTCTTCATAATGGGTTTGATGTTCTTTAGGAATTATATGCACCTCAAAGGGAAAACGAGAAGCAAAAGAACATAAGGAGATAAAACTATCATTTTCTTCAATAATTCTTTCTTGTAAATAAAGTTCTTGTTTTACCATATCACATATTGCACATCTGCCCCTATATTCAAAATATCTTTCCGCTCCTTCTACATTTTCATTTACCCTTTTTGGTAAAATAGGAAGAGCGATGAGCTGAGAATGAGAGTGTTCTAATGAGGCTCCAGCTAAGACTCCAAAATTCTTGAATACTAAAACATATTTTAAGCGTTTGTCTTTGTGTAAATCAGCAATGCGCTCTCTATATGCAATAACTATATTTTTTACTCCATGAAGGGGCATTATATCTATTGTTTCATTGTGGTTAGGGGTTTCTATGATTACTTCATGTGCTCCTATACCATTCATCATATCATACATGCCTATACCACGCTTATTAAGGTCTCCTTCAATATGTAATGCAGGAAACTTGTTAGGTACTACCCTCAGCTCCCAACTTGAATTGTTAGAATTTCTTATGGCATATATCTCTGATGGAACATACTTTTCATTTCCTGGGTCAAATGGGCAAAAACCACCTTTTCTTTCCACCTTTTCTATCTTAAAGTCAGTGGGTCTTTTACCTCTCTCAGTAGAGATGATTACCCATCTTTCGCATAAAGGGTCTTTTCTTAATTCAGACATATTTCTGTTCCCACACCACTTTTAGTGAATACTTCTTCTAAGAGAGCATGTTTTTTTCTACCATTGATGATATGACATTTTTTTACGCCCACTTTTACGGCGCAAATTGCACCTTCTAATTTAGGAATCATTCCCCCTTGCACTATATTACTCTTAATGAAATCTTCTGCTTTCTCTATAGTAATAGAAGAAACCTTATTGTTGTTTTCATCATTTATTCCATCTGTATCTGTAAGATAAATGAGCTTTTCTGCTTTTAGACTTATGGCTATTTCACTCGCTACCGTATCTGCATTGATGTTGTAATTTTTTCCATCTTCGCCAAACCCAATGGGAGATATTATAGGAATATATCCAGCATTGGAAATAGTTTTTATAGGTAGAACATTTATATCTATAATTTCTCCTACATATCCTAAGTTTATATCGTTGGTAGTTTTTTTCTTTGCTTTTATCAATTTGCCATCCACTCCACTCATACCAATTGCTCTTCCGCCTGCATCATTCACAAACATTACAATTTGCTTGTTTACCTTTCCTGCCAAAACCATAGTTACTATTTCCATCGTTTTTTCGTCAGTTATTCTTAACCCTTCGTAAAAATCTGTTTTTATTTGTAATTTGTTCATTATTTTGTTTATTTCTTGTCCTCCACCATGCACTATTACAGGATTTATTCCTATATACTTTAATAAAACAATATCTTCACAAAAGCTCTTGATTTCTTCTTGAGCACTGCCTCCATATTTAATTACGAATACCTTTTCGTAAAATTCCCTTATGTAAGGAAGTGCTTCTATAAGAATTTCTACTCTTTCTTTGCTCATTTTTTACAAATTAAACTTTGGTATGTTGAAAGTCAAGCAAATCATAGATTTCCTTGCAAACACAAAGTGATTGTCAAGCAAATCAT
>CAZVDS010000011.1:0-17158 GCA_964626315.1 uncultured Desulfurellaceae bacterium | reverse complement strand
TTGAGTTTCGTAGTATTCGCCTGTTGAAATTGGAAACAGGTTTTGACGATGAAAAAATAAGCATTTCTCCAGAAACCCAAAAAGTATACATTGACAGAAATTCATATTACCAAGTATTAGATGATAATAACATAAGGGTATTTCAAGAATTCAGTTTAAAGATAGCCCAAAAAGATGATCCAAACAATATTTTTTGCTATGTAAATCCAACTTTTATTTTAGATTTTAAAACAAGTGTTCCTATAGATGATGAGATATTCAATGTCTTTTCCCAATCTACTGTAATTATAGACAGCTGGCCCTACTTCAGAGAAACGGTTCAAAACTCTTTCCTGCGCATGGGTCTATCTCCAGTAATTATTCCTCCCATGCAATTCAATCCAGCAGAAATACAGGAAAACTTGCAGAATCAGAAAGAAAATCAATAATACATTTCAATATACTGACGCGCTTGAAATGCGGCAACAGCTCCATCTGCCGCCGCAGTAATAAGTTGCCTTAGATCTTTTTGTCTCACATCTCCTGCAGCATAGATACCAGGGCAAGAAGTTTCCATTTTTTCGTTGGCAATGATATACCCTTCTTCATCTACCTTCACAAGTTCATGCACGATTTCCGTGTTAGGCTTACTTCCTATATAGATAAAAACTCCATCTACATTTAATCTCTTTATCTCTTTTGTCTCTTTGTTCTGTAAAAGTATTCCATTGACAAACTTTTTTCCTTGAATTTCCTTCACTTCATGATTCAGAACTAACTCCACCATTTCGCACTGCTTTAATTTATCTTGTAATATTTTTGTTGCTCTTAAACTATTACGACGATGAACAAGATATAACTTTTTTACTAAATGACAAAGATAAAGAGCACTGGCTAAAGCTGCATCTCCACCACCTATAACAGCAACATTCTTACCCTTAAAGAATGCTCCATCACAGATAGCACAATAAGAAACGCCTTTTCCTAAGAATTTTTCTTCTCCTGCACAATTGAGTTTCTGTGCCATCTCACCAATAGCCAATATTACAGTCTTGGCTTTTATTATCTCTCCTGAATCAATCAAAACTTCCTTATATTTTACTCTATCTTCTACCTTTTTAACCTCGCTGTAAATAGTCTTCACTCCAAACTTTTCTGCCTGCTTATGTAATTTATTAGAAAGTTCTTCACCGCTAATTCCCTCAGAAAAACCAGGGTAATTCTCTATTTGAGAAATAGATGTAATTTTTCCTGCAATTAACTCACTCTCATATACAACAGCATTTAATCCTGCCCTCCCCGCAAATATTGCGGCAGTATACGCCGCCGGGCCACCACCAACAATAGCAATATCAATCATGTTTTAAGACTTCTTCTACCTTCTGTTCTATATATTCTTTAGGAACTGCGCCTATGACTTGATCTATTGCCTTCCCATCTTTAAAAAACACAAGGGTAGGAATGGACATTATTCCATATTTTATAGCAATTTCCGATTCTTCATCAGTATTTAATTGTCCCACTTTAATCCTACCTTCATATTTTTGGGTAAGTTCTAAAACAATAGGCGATACCATCCTGCATGGAGCACACCATGGAGCCCAAAAATCTACCAACACCGGCATATCAGATTCTAACACTTCCTCATTCCAATTTGATTTTCCCAATTGAATTCCTGCCATTTACTCCTCCATTTCTAATATCAATGATGTTAATATATCATGCTTCATCCTTTTGTCAAACACCCTTTTACCTCATATAAAATCTACACGAAGTGATCATTCATTGCCCCATTTAAATCATTATGAGATATTTAAGAATTTTAGCCTCTGGACAAATCTATGATTTGCTTGCAAACATCAAAGATGTTTGTCAAGATTTCTTGGATTAAAACAGATTTAAAAATACTTTCTTTTCTTAATTCATTCAATTCAATCCTTGTAATCCAACCCTATCAGCATAATTATCTTCGTATAGATTTTTGATGAGGCAATTCGGCTTGTTGCTTTTTGTTATTAGATGATATATTATATAAAAGTTCTGGAGGAAAAATGTTGGAGGAGAAGCTATGAAAAAAGGTATACATCCAAAATATGAATTAACCAGTATCAGATGCAGCTGCGGAAATGAAGTAAAGATAAAATCTACTGTACCCAATTTGCGTGTAGAAATTTGCTCTAAGTGTCATCCATTTTTTACAGGCAAGGAAAAAATTCTTGATGCTGCAGGAAGAGTAGAAAAATTTAGAAGAAAATATAAGAAGTCATTGGAAACTCAAAAGTAATATTATCTTTTTGCCTTTTCCCATATAAAGAAAGCTGTAGCTATAGTAAATAATATAAAACCCATTATGATTATATATAATCCAGGGTCATAACTAACACTAAGAATAGTTTTATACTCCAGATGAGCATCTTTAAAGGTTATATCCCCTACAGTTTCTCCTGTTTTCATCCAACCTGATATATGTTCTCCTGTTTTTCTTATCAAATATAGATGAGCAATATACTTATTGTCCATCTTTTCTATCTTGTCTATATACAGCATTAAATTCCCTGTATTTATCAGTTTATTTAAAGGGAATTTAATTTTCTCTCCGCTTATCTCAAATATAGTATAGCTAAACCTTTTATCTGGATCGTATGCCTCTTGATATATCCACAAACCCTTGTGTTTCAATGGGTGGTTTACAGATAGAGAAAAACTTTCCCCATCTACTATTCCCTCTGTAATATAAGCCTTAGGCATTCCCTGAGGATAAAACTCTATATAAAACCTGTTACAATGAATAGCAAACGGAAGATGAATAACCTTGCCATTGCGAGAAACAACGGTATTTGACACATCTCCTCTTCCCAGCACCATTGTGCCTCTAAATCCAAAAAAACCTGTAATAAAAGCACCCATAATAATTACCATTATAGATACATGAATTAAATAATCTCCTATATTTTTTACTTTTAATCTTTTCCATCTATAAATTGAACAAACCAATACATTTAAGGAAAGCAAGAAAAGAAGAGCAATAAAGGCAGGATGATGATAAATAAATGAAAACTTTTCCAATGTGCCTAAAGCAGATAAAACAATTATAATGGGAAGCAGAATAAAGATAAGGGTAAAGGACTTGAAAATTCTCAAAAACCAATGCATCATTCGGTAAATACTAACATAAAGAGAGAAAAATGCAAAATTCAATCTATGATAAGGTTAGCGGCTGCCTGTTGGGACTGGCTATTGGGGATACCTTGGGCATGCCATTTGAAGGATACAGAAACATAACAAAAGAAGACATAATATTTTTCAAAGGTAGATATACAGACGATACCCAGATGATGATTGGCATTATAGAAACATTGATTGAGAAAAATGGCTTTGACCCTGCCTATTGTGCCCGGAGATTTGTAGAAAACTTTGAACCATACAGGGGATACGGAGGAAGAATCTATGGCATCATGGATAAGCTTCGGAAAGGCTATAGATGGGATGAAGTGGGAACGGATAGCTTTGGCAATGGTTGTTGTATGCGCATTGCTCCTATTGGATTATTCTATGCAAATGATATAAGTGCATTGATAGAAAATGCAAGGCTTTCTTCCATTATCACCCATAAGGACAAAGAAGCAGTGTGGACTGCCATTCTGTTTGCCTATGCTGTTTCTGTTTCCTTTAAGATGGCTTTAAATAAACAAAAAATAGAAAAACAGAAATTTATTCAAAATATCTGCAAACATTTTGATAAAACGAAAATCGTCAAAGAGTTGGGAAAATACAAAAACTTAAATGCAGATGATATTTCTAAAAATATCTCCCGAGTTTATGGATGTGGTGTAATGGCTATAAAATCTGTTCCCTGTGCCATTTATAGTTTCCTGTATTCAAAAAATTTTGAGCAAGCAGTAACAAATGCTATTCTGTGTGGAGGAGACACAGATACAGTGGGTGCAATGACTGGTGCTTTGGCTGGCAGCTTTTATGGCATCTCAAATATTCCTAAAAAATATATCAATGTTTTAGAGGAAAGTGATAAAGGAAAAAGTTACATCTTAAATCTTTCAAAAAAACTTTCTCTATTAATTGAGAAAAAATTTGAATTTTGAAGCATCATTTACACTGGGTATGTTTTCTTTCATCTGTTTTATTTTTTTCTTATCTATCTCTGCGAATATTATGCCTTCTTTATCACTTAATAAAGATATTACATTGCCCCAGGGGTCATAGATAACACTATGTCCTGCCATATTCCACTTACCTGTTTTCCTACAGGCATTTATACCCATTAAATACATTTCATTCTCTATTGCTCTGGCTTTGGTCAACGAAAGCCAATGATCTAATCTCACATCGGGCCACTCCGTGGGTATAATTCCCAATTCTGCCCCATTTAATGCTGCTTTTCGCATAATTTCAGGAAATCTCACCTCATAACATATAGCTGTAGCAATCTTCCATCCTTTAAAACTAAAAATGTTGTTTTGTTTTTTGTCTCCTCTCAAAAAGTATTTATCTTCCATCATTGGACCAAAAAGATACATCTTACTATATTTATTACATATATTACCATTTTCATCAATAAGATATAAGGTATTATACACACCTTCTTTTTCCTCATCCCAGATAAGAAAAGTAGATAAGAAGGAAGTATTAAACCTTTTACACCACACTCTTACCACATCTATAAAACAATCCTTTTTCTTGGCATGTTCTTTTAAATTTTTATAGTCAAAACCTGTATACCACAGCTCGGGCAAAACAATTAAATCTGTTTTATGCATATTGTTTAATAACCTTTCTGCAGTGTTTATATTTTTCTTCGCTTCGCCCAAAGAAATATTAAACTGAATGCCCCCAATCCTTAGCCTATTGATAGATAACATAAGCTTTTCTCCCATTTTTTCTTTAACATATATTTTAACTCATCACTAATAGGATAGTCATATCTCATCATTATCTCTGTATCTTTCCTGGCTTGTTTTAATATTTTACTATCCCTTATCAAATCGGTATGAACAAGATTGGGAATACCATGTTGTCTTACACCCAATATATCACCTGCTCCTCTTAAGCGAAAATCCATCTCCGCTAATTTAAATCCGTCATCAACAGAACACAGATAACTTATTCTTTTGCGAGCCAATAAAGAGACATTATCACCAATAATAAAATAACTGTAAGATTGATGCTTGCTTCTTCTTACTCTGCCTCTTAATTGGTGAAGTTGCGCTAATCCAAATTTCTCTGCATTTTCTACAACAATAGTAGTCGCATTCTCTACATCCACCCCTACTTCAATCACGGTAGTAGAAATAAGCACATCAATCTCTCTTCTACCAAATAAATCGCAGGCCTCCATTTTCTCATCACTGCTCATACCACCATGTAAAAGTCCTACCTTTATATTCTTAAAATATGTTTTTTTTAATTCTTCATACATCTTCTCCGCTGCATCCACCCCAGGAATTTTATCTGATTCACTAATGAGAGGATAAACCACATAAGCCTGTCTGCCTCTTTTTACCTCATACAAAATAAACCTGTAAGCTTCCTCCCTTTTATTTTTAGTCAGCATAAAACTTTTTATACTCTTTCTTCCTGATGGAAGTTCATCTATAACAGAAATATCCATATCACCATATAAAGCCAAACACAAAGTTCGAGGAATGGGGGTAGCGGAAAGAATTAGAGTATGAGGAGCAACACCTTTTTTCATCAATCTATTTCTCTGTTCTACGCCAAATTTGTGTTGTTCATCTATTACTGTCAAAGCCATATTCTTAAAGTTTATTCCCTCTTGAAATAAAACATGAGTACCGATAAGAACACCTATCTTTCCTGAAAAAAGTAAGGATAAAATCTCTTCTCTCTTTTTTTTAGAAGTGGAACTCATCAGTATCTCACAAGTTACACCACAAAAAGAAAAAAAAGATTTTAATTTCTTATAATGCTGTATAGCAAGCACCTCTGTGGGCACCATAAATGAGACCTGATAACCCGCTTTTGCCACACAAGCCGCAGCTATTGCTACCACCACAGTTTTCCCACTGCCCACATCACCCTGCAGAAGTCTCATCATAGGATGGTCCTTATTCAAATCAAAAATAATCTCTTTTAATGCTCTTTCCTGAGCTTGAGTCAATTTAAAAGGAAATTGTGATTTTAAAGTCTCTATTATTTTATTATCGGTATTTATAACTGTTGCTTTTCTTTCTTTATTTTCTTTTTTCATTATTTGATAATTTAAATTTAGCAAAAATAACTCTTCATATTTTAATCTCTCTTTGCAGGTCCTAATTTCAGGTGGTCTGCAAGGTAGATGAATATTTCTTAACATTTCACTCAAAAAAGAAAATTTCCTCTTTCTTATAATAAAATAAGGCAGATAATCAAAAAATGGCGGAGCTTTTAAAAGAACATTTTTAATGACCCTGGCTATTCTCTTTGACTCTAATCCCCCTACCACAGGATAGGTAATGTCTATTCTTTTTTTAAACTCTTTTGCTATTAAAGGATGATGCATCTCCCAAAATAGATCAAAGTGCGAAACCTTTCCTGAAACAACCACTTCATCGCCTATTTTTATTGAATACAGAATTTTTCTTAAAAAGGGTGTAATGTTAAACCATTTGCATAATAACAAACCAGTGCCATCGTCTATTTTTAGAAAAAAATATATCCTTTTATTTTCTCTCACCAAAACCTTGCCTTTTACGGCATGAGTCCCTTCATCTAATTGTTTTATAGGTGTAAGACTAACATAGGAATCATATTTAAGAGGAATAATATTTAAAACATCATAAACTGTTTCTACATGATTTTTACTCAATTTATCCAGTGTTGCCTTTCCTATACCATTTATCTTGCTCAGAGGAGTAAAAATCCACTTTATATAATCTGAACTGTGCAAAATATCTGTTTCTCTTTTTATTAAAGCAGATACATCTTTCCTTCTTGAATACTTGAATATTGAGCTTTCTATATAGGGAAGTTTGTTAATATCACTTCTCAATCTTTTAAATCTTGCCTTTTTCTATATAAGCATAGGCATTGTGGTTGTGTATACTCTCAAAGTTCTCCACTTCTACACTATACCACAAAATTCTTTTATCTTTATCCAGCATTTGAGCCGCATTTCTTACAATATCCTCCACAAAATAAGGATGATCAAAAGCATATTCTGTAACAAATTTTTCATCTTCTCTTTTTAAAAGAGGATAAACAGGTGAGCTACCACTTTTTTCCCCTATTTCAATAAGTTCTTCCAGCCACACCAACTCACTAAATCTTACCTTGATTGTAACTATACCTCTTTGATTATGTGCACCTCTTGAGCTAATCTCCTTAGAACAAGGACACACACTAGAAACAGGTATTTGGGCAAAAACAGTTATGTCATCTTTTTTTCCACTGAATGCCTCTATGCCACATTTATAAGAAGCAAGAGATTTTGCTTTCGTAACTGGCGCTTCTTTCTCTAAAAAATAAGGAAATCTTATCTCTACATGCGATTCTTCAGCATTAAGCCTCTCTCTCATCTCGTGAAGAATGAATCTCACCTTTTTTATATCTACTGCGTATCTATTTTCATTCAGAATTTCCATAAACCTGCTCATGTGTGTTCCCTTAAATTGACTGGGAAGCAACACATACATATTGATGTCTGCTATAGTGGATTGAATTTTTCTCTTTCTATCCAAAACAGTAATAGGATACTTTACATCTTTTACTCCCACCTTATCTACTTTTATATTTCTTCTATCTTTTAGCGATTGAACATCAGCAAGCATTACTGTTAAAATAGCATCTTTTAGAAAATAATCAATCTAATCCATCTTCTTTCCTACTACAGAAGCAATAGCTTTAAGTTCACCCATCAATGTATAGAATTCTTCAATAGGTAGTTGTTGTGCTACATCGGACAAGGCTATCTCTGGCTTGTAATGAACTTCAATAAGGAGTCCGTCCGCTCCTGCCGATACAGCCGCTTTTGCTAATGCAGGCACATAAGCTTTTTTTCCTGCTGCATGTGAAGGGTCTATGACCACTGGCAGATGCGTCTCTTTTTTAAGAACAGGTATTGCACTGATATCCAATGTAAACCTGGTAGCAGTCTCAAAGGTTCTCATTCCTCTTTCACATAGAATCACCCGGGAGTTTCCACCAGCAAGAATATATTCCGCACTCATAAGAAGCTCTGCATTAGTGCATGCCATACCTCTTTTTAATATAACGGGCTTATCCACTTGTCCCACGAGCTTCAAAAGCACGAAATTTTGCATATTTCTCGCTCCAATTTGTAAAACATCGGCATACTCCACAACCAGGTCTAAATCTTTCGGGTTGAGTACCTCTGTTACTATTGGTAAACCTGTTTCCTCTTTTGCCATCTTCAACAACTCTAATCCCTTTTCACCCAAACCCTGAAATGAATAAGGCGATGTGCGGGGTTTGAATGCACCTCCCCTTAAAAGTTTTCCACCGCATCTTTTTACTCCTCTTGCTGTTTCCATCATTTGCTCTTCGTTTTCTACTGCACAAGGGCCGGCAATTACGGTAAAACTTCCATCTCCAAATTTCACACTATCCACTTCCACTATTGTGTTTTCTGCTTTTCCTTCTCTACTTGCCAGTTTATATGGTTTTGATATAGGATAAACAGCATCTACTTCCTTTTCAGAAGAAAATGTAGCAAACAGCTCATCTTTGTTGAGTGTTTCACCAATAATACCAATGATTACCTTTTCTTCACCCACGCTTACATGGGCTTTGAATCCCATCTGCTCAATCTTTTTCTGTATCTTGTCTACATCTTCTTGGGTTGAACCTCTTTTCATTACTATTATCATTTAAAACCTCCATAAATAAAAAAACCGCCTGGCAAGCTCTAAAGGAGCCTACCAGGCGGCTAAAAAAATGCCTACACAGGTAAACTCCCGCCCCAAAAATAAAAGTAATACCAATAATACCAATAAGTATAAGAAAACGAACAAACAATCTTCATCTTAATTCTCCGTAACCCGATAACTCAAAATAACACAGGAAATATAAAATTTCAAGTAATTTTTACAAATTTTTTGATTTTATTTTTAACTGCATTTATTGTTTTTATATTGTATAATCTCTTTACAAAATAATATTTATGCATAATTTGGTTAAATAGGTTGGTTGTTTATGAAAAAGAATGAAAAAAAGGGAAAAATGGGAATTAATCAAGACTTAACGCCCCATTTTACTTTAGAGAGAAGGAAAAAGTTATTTGATTAAGATATCATTGGCAAAATTGATACTATCAAGGAGATAAAAACTGTTATGAATAAAAGCAGTCAAACTAAACAAACGACTATGTTTGGTACTTACACATTTCCATCTTACGAAGAGATAATGGATGCTAAGGAAACTGATTTAAAATCTCTCTTTTTCTCTTTTTGCTCGCTTTCCTGTAGTCATCGGAAAATCTTTTTAATAACTCCTTCTCAAACTCCTTCAGCATAATGCCCTCCCAACTTTCTACACTTTCTAAGGGCATCCTTTGTTGAGAAGGTATCACTTTTTTGGAGACATTTAATATTATCTAACAAGTCAATTTCAGAGACATTTAATATTATCAGAACAGGACATTTCTATCTTGGTAAAAAGCGGACATTTCTAAATTGGTTTGACAATCTAACGCGGTTACTTGACCAAAATCGTAATGTGATATATAATGATAAACAAGTTGCCCTGGAATACGCGTGGGCTGGACGTGTTTTCCCTTGAGCCAACACCTAACCATGGGGTGTGGGGTTATCTTGTGGGTTTATTCCATAAGGTCGAAGCGCCCACCTTGCCGTTAGGTTCAGGGAAGCTGTTCGCACGATATTCTGGGGCACCTTAGAATATTTGTGTAAAATGTGAATGGAGATAATTTAGAAATAGATTTGGGAGGAAATAAACAAAGTTACTAAGCAAATGGAATTTAAAACAGTATGAGTGGAAGTTTCATTGGAATAATTTGGAATAATAATGATAACAGGAATATGAGAGGGGCTTGATATAATTAGTATAGAAGAATGGATACTAACAAAATACCTGAGTCAGGCAACGTAAGAGCTTTGGCTCTTTTAACAAAAGAGATAAATATAATTTTTATTTTGAGGAGATTTGTAACTTTAATTTTTAGCAATTTTTTAAAAAATGTATCCGCACCGCCCATAAAATCATTCCAATGTAAGCGATTTTTTTTTAAATAAATCCTACAAGCAATAACTAATTAAACTAAAATTTCCATTTGCTTTTTTATTAAAAGGTTATGAATAAAAAAAAGCAGCGTGTGTATATGTTAAAAAAGCGTATGGGGATGTCTCAAGAAAAAGTAAGTATAAAAAGCGCGCTCATTTGCCAAAAACTACTCAAATTCCTAAAAGAAAAACAAATAAAAAAAATAATGCTTTATCACACCATAAAGAATGAAGTTGATTTGAGACCACTTGCGACCGGTCTCTTATCGTCAGGTTGCAAGATAAGCCTGCCAGTGGTAAAAAATAAAGAAATATTACCCGTTTCTATTAATAATTATGATCACTGTTGTAAAAAAGGATACAAAGGAATCTATGAACCTTATGTATTAAAGGGACGAATACTACATAAAAACGAACTTGATGCTGTAATTGTGCCGGGTATTATTTTTAATAAACAAGGATATAGAATTGGTTATGGAATGGCTTTTTATGACTATTTTTTAAAAAATATCAGAGCAGTGAAATTAGGCGTAGCTTACAATTGGCAAATCATAAATTTTAAACAAAAAAAACACGATATACCAGTAGATGTTGTATTTACAGAAAATTCAGTTTTAAGGAGAAAAAAATGAGTGAAATAGGAATCATTGTTTGTTTTTTCTCTTTTCTTTTAGGAATTATCATTTCCTTTGCTTACTTATCACAAATCTCTAAAAGCAGAAAAGAATATGCTAAGAAAGAAATAGAAAGGATAATCTCAGATGCAAAAAAAGATGGGGAAAGGATATTAAAAACTGCCCAATTAGAAGCAAAGGAATATCTTATAAAAGCAAGTTCAGACTTTGAAGAAGAGGTAAAAGATAAAAGAAAAGAGATGCAAAAACGGGAAGATAGGTTACAGTTCAAAGAAAGAGGATTGGATAACCGACAGATGATATTAGATAAAAAACTTGAGAAATTACACAAAGAAACATCAGATTTGAGGGAAAAGGAGAAGGTTATAGAAAAAGAAAAAGAAAAAATAGGAAAACTCTCTTTAGAATGGACTAAAAAACTGGAGGAAATAGCAGGAATAACTGCAGGTGAGGCAAAAACAATTATCATAGAAAATATACAAGAAAAGGCAAAAAGGGAAGCAATAAATTACATAAAAACCATAGAGGAAAGAGCAAAAGAAGAAGCAGAAAAACGCAGTAGAAATATTATTTCATTAGCTATAGAAAAAATGGCTGGAAATTTCGTTGCCGAAAAAACTGTTTCTACTATTAGTTTACCTTCAGATGAAATGAAAGGAAGAATTATTGGTAGAGAAGGAAGAAACATCAGAACATTTGAAAAGGCAGCCGGTGTTGATCTAATAATTGATGATACACCAGAGACGGTGGTGGTTTCCAGTTTCAACACTCTACGCAGAGAAACAGCAAAGATTAGTTTGGAAAAACTAGTCGCTGATGGGAGAATTCATCCTGCAAGAATTGAAGAAACAATAGGCAAGGTAAAAGAAGAATTAAACCAAGAAGCAATAGATGAAGTAAAAAAGATTACATTTGATTTAGATATTCCTGATCTACATCCGGAGATAATAAAACACCTCTCCATGCTCAAATTCCGCACCAGCTATACACAAAATGTGCTCGCACACTCTTTAGAGGTAGCCTATTTAGCAGGCATAATGGCTGCAGAATTAGGATTAGATGAAAAGCTTGCCAAAAGGGCAGGATTGCTGCACGATATTGGAAAATCTGTAGACCAGGAAATAGGAGGAAGTCACACCAAAATTGGTGCAGAAATAGCCAAAAAATATGGAGAATCAGAAAAGGTAATCAATGCCATAATTTCTCATCATGGTGAAGTGGAATACAGTTGCCCTGAATCGGTATTGATAGCCGCTGCTGATACACTTTCTGCCGCCAGGCCAGGAGCAAGAAAGGAAATTTTAGAGCATTATATCAAAAGATTAGATGAATTAGAAAAAATTGCACTCTCTTATGATGGAGTAAAAAATGCTTACGCCATGCAGGCAGGAAGGGAGTTAAGGGTAATTGTAGAGGAAAAAAACCTCACCGATGCAGAGAGTTCAATGTTGGCAAAAGAAATCGCTCAAGATATTGAGGAAAAAACAACTTACCCTGGTCAAGTAAAAGTTACAGTAATCAGAGAAGTAAGGGCAATTGATTATGCCCGATGAGTTAAAAATATTGTTTATAAGCGATATTGTAGGAAAACCAGGCAGAAAGATATTTTCTTTTCTTCTGCCAAAACTAATACAAAAATACGAATCGGACCTAATTATTGCAAATATAGAAAACATAGCAGGTGGATTTGGTATAACGGTAAAAACCTATAAAGAATTAGAAGATTTAGTAGATGTATTTACCTCGGGCAACCATATATGGGACAAAAAAGAAATATTAAAAAATATAGATGAGATGCAAAAACTTATT
The DNA here is from genome assembly GCA_964626315.1 of uncultured Desulfurellaceae bacterium. Classification (GTDB taxonomy): domain Bacteria; phylum Campylobacterota_A; class Desulfurellia; order JAGGSF01; family JAGGSF01; genus CAZVDS01. The sequence goes on along the minus strand of CAZVDS010000011.1, from coordinate 4,521 downwards.
AGACCATTGAATGTTCATCCCTCTTTACCTGGAAGGAAATATAAGATCTTAAAAATTAAAGGGGTTAGAGTTTTAGTGACAAATCTTTTGGGTCGTGTATTTATGAAACCTGTTGACGATCCATTCCAGACTATAGACAATCTCCTCAAAAAAGTAGAAGCAGAGGTAAAAATTGTAGACTTTCACGCTGAAGCAACATCGGAAAAAGAAGCAATGGGATGGTATCTAGATGGGCAAGTAACAGCAGTGATAGGCACGCATACTCATGTGCAAACTGCAGATGAACACATTTTAAGTAAAGGCACAGCTTATATTACAGATGTGGGCATGACAGGCAGCCTAAACGGTATAATCGGTTTTAAAAAAGAAGAGGTAATAGAAAAAATTATCTATGGAATACCAAAGAGAATAGAGACATGCAAGACAAATCTGCATCTAAATGGTGTCTTTATAAAATGCAACTTAAAAGGAAAAGCACACTTTATTGAGAGAATTGACGAGACAATGGAAGATTAAGAGGGAGCAAACCTGCTCCCTCTTTTTTTATAAACTATTTTTCTACTTTGTAACCTGCCTTTTTCCAACCAAATATAAAGCCTTTCTTCAGGTTCTTTGCGTCATAGCCCATGGTAAGTAGCCTCAAGGTAGCCAAGGAACCTCTTCCACCCGACTTACAATAAATAACGATAGGTGTAGCCTTATCTGGTACGAGCTTTGCAATCTTGAATTCCATAAGTCCACGGGGCAAATTCTTGGCATAAGGAATATGTCCTGCCTTATACTCTGATGGTTCTCTCACATCTAAGATCACAAGCTCTCCTGCTTTTGCCTTAGAAATCTCTGCATTTAACTGCTCGGGTGTGACCTGCACAATGTATTCCTGCGCTATTTTGACCAAATCCTTTTTATTTGGCCAAGCATAACTCAAAGATGCAACAAATACTACCGCCAACCAAGCAAGCAACACAGATTTTAAATACCTATGCATAAAAACCTCCTAATAAAAATAATTTTTTGCTTAACATCCTTCAAATTCTACCTCTTCCGTTTCCTTAGGTGCAATCTCTGGTTTAGCTTTTTTCTTAGGTTTTACTTTTATTTTTCCACCCGAGATTACCTTATCATAATTTTCCCAGGCTACATCATCCCAAGGATTTTCCTGAATAGCTCTTTTGAAATAATCTCTTGCCATTTCCATATTTCCCTCAGACACAGCCTTTTTTCCCTTTGTAATATACTCTGCACATGCCGCTTTACTAAAAGTGTAGGGCTGAACAGCAGATGCCTGATTTAAGGAAATTATAAACATAAAAAGAAAAATTGCAATAACGATAATAACCAATGATTTTTTCATCATTTGTCCTCCTCATACTTCCACATAATATACCCGTGGTTTTACACCTAACATATTTGCCTTTGGCTGCCATACCTTTTTTGCCTTCTGATGTAAGAGTTTATACACCTCACTGTTCTTATCGTTTAAATCACCAAATACCCTGGCTTCTGTTGGACAGGTAGATACGCAAGCCGGTTTCATGCCTGCCTTCAAACGCTCCACACAAAATGTGCACTTATCTACTATACCTTCATGCTCATTGTAGTATCTTGCGTTGTAAGGACAGGCAAGCACACACATCCTACAACCAATACACCTCTCCTTATCAATAAGAACCATACCATCTTCATTATGATAACTTGCCGATGTAGGACAAACACTAATGCAGGGCGCATTTTCACAGTGGAAACACAAAAGCGGCATAAAAGTCATACCTCTAACTTGCCCGTTTTCTATTTTTTCTCCTTTCAAAATTTCTGTTCTAAAATACTCTTCCCCCAACGGCACTTTATTCTGAGCCCTACAGGCAACGGTGCACGCTTTACAATCTATGCAACTGCCCGGGACAAGAACCATTACATAATTTTTTTCTTTCATTTGCCCTCCTTATGCCTTCTTTATTTTTACAAAGCTGTCTTTATGATAAGCATAGGCACCACTTATGGGATCAACCGCTTCAGAGGCAAATTCCCCATCTAATACACCCTTTTCATAACAAAGAGTCAAAAATGGTGAAAATCTACCAAATCCATGAGCAATAAATACGCAATCTTTCCTTATACGAGAAGTAACATAAGCCTCTATGGGTGAAGATTTTTTATTCCCCTGCATAAGCACTACTTTATCTCCGTTTCTAATGCCCAACATACCTGCTTCGTCTTTGTTTATCCATAGCTTATTTACATGATAAGCTTCATGTAACCAGGGATTGTTTTCGGTGCGGGCATGAGTATGCACCGACACCCGTCCAAACAAAAACCTATATGAACCCTTGGGCGGAGATGATGGCCTCTTGAACACAGGCAAAGGATCATAACCATGTTTCTTAAACAATGTAGAATACAACTCAACCTTGCCGGTTGGCGTAGAAAACCGTATCTTCTTTCCTTCCGCTCTTCTATAGGGGTCACCTTCTTTTACGATTACACCATTTTCTTTCAACTCTTTTTGCTCTTCTGAGGAAAGTTTAGATATCTTGTATTCTACAATTTCCTTCATACTCATAGGAAAATATTCTTCTAAACCCATTTTTTTGGCAATCATTCTACAGATTTCCCATTCATCTTTGGTATCATATAAAGGTTTTACAGCTGGTTCTCTATAGGTAATAAATGGCTGAATAGCACCACCTGCTTTTAAATCACCGTATTTTTCCAGATATGTGGACGCAGGTAATATAATATCAGAATAGAGACACATCTCTGTAGGATATACATCAACAGTAACGATAAAATATAAATTTCCAATAGCTTTTTTCAGTGTTTCCCCTGGTCTCGCCACATTCGTAACTGGATTTGCACCACAAACGAACAAACCTTTAATAGGATAAGGTTTTTGTTCTGCTATTGCTTTAACCAAACCATTCGTTCTTCCAAATGATGTAGGAGCAAGAGGAAAATCTGAACCCTTACCGCAATTATCAGCTCGCTGAAAATTCTTTATCTTGGGCAATTTTGGCAATTGCGCCTTTGGAGGTTTAGTCTTGGTAGTATGATAATATCCCCCTGGCATTTCCCAGTTTCCCAAAAGTGCATTTAATATCGCAATAGCTCTCGCATTCTGTGTATCATCACCATAACGAGATGTTCTCCTTGCAGGAATAACAACGGAAGAAGGTGCATAACGAGCCAATTCCCAGGCAACCTTCTTAATTGTTGTTGCAGGTATATCTGTTTCTTTCTCTGCCCATTCGGGAGTATATTTTTCTACATGCTCTCTTAGCTCGTAAAAACCATAACAGTAATTTTCTATGAAATCTGCACTATATAAACCATTCTTGATAATAACATTGATCAAAGCTAAAACAAAAGCCATATCTGTGCCCGGTTTTATAGGCAACCATTCATCTGCTTTTGCCGCCGTTTTTGTAAATCTCGGATCTACATAAATGACCTTTGCATGTTTAGACAAGGCAATACCCAAATTTTTAGCATCACCCATCATCACCGCTTCAGCTATATTTCTTCCCATAAGAAGAATATATTTACTGTTTGCCATATCATAATACTCATGAGAAGAAAGATCTTTGCCGTATGTGCCAAACCAACCCAGCAGGCGAGAAGCTCTACAAGAAGAATAAGAAGGCTCAGCACTGTTCTTTGCCCCCATTGCATCAAACAACCTTTTGACAGCATGTCCTGCTGTGCCATGAGGAACTGTGGCTAAAGCCTTTGCTCCGTATTTTCGCTTAATATACTCTATCTTTTTAACAATAGTATCTGTTGCCTCCTCCCATGAAATCTTTTCCCACTTGCCTTCCCCCCTTTCGCCTACCCTTTTTAATGGAGTTTTTAACCTATCAGGGTCATACAAGAGCATAACACCAGCATTACCACGAGCACACACTTTCCCGTAGTTGTATGGATGATAAGGGTTGCCCTCTATCTTCCTCACTTTTCCGTTTTCTGTAAACACATCTATGCCACAGCCCCAAAAGCACATTTCACACCAATTATGAGTGACTTTTGGCTTAAATGGTTTTATCTCCGGATACTTACCTGGGTCCGGAATGCCAAAACTGCTGAGTATACTTGCGTGTGCCTTCTGCTTGAAGAACAACGGGTAGGATGCGGCAACGCCTATCGCTGCTCCTTTTAAAAACCCTCTTCGTGATATTTCCATACACACCTCCTCTACCGAAAAACCACAAATCTACAAAAAAACAAACCCTTTTGACAACATAGCTGTTCCAGCACAAAAAACAAGATTGAACTTAGTTACCTATAATTTAACTTAAAGTTTTTCCAAAACCAAAATTGATAATCAGTTTTATAATAATGAACTAATTGCTACATTATATATAGAAATTACCCTAACTTTTTGTTATGATAATTAAAAAAGTTATGAAAACAATAAGAATTCCCATGGTACAGATTGGCGATAAAAAAAGAGAAAATATTGAAGATACAATTGTAAGAGAATTTCATCTCAAGATTTTTCTAAACGAAAAGGAATTAACAACACTT
>CAZVDS010000010.1:0-18190 GCA_964626315.1 uncultured Desulfurellaceae bacterium | reverse complement strand
GGAATATCTTGCCTACAAAAAACTCTTTAGCAAACATAAAAGTTTATAACTGTAAAGGGTTTGCAAGCTTAAATCTCCTTGAGATTTAGGCTTGACAAGCTGGACAGAAATAACAACTTCTCCCTGCTATAATCTCTCTTTTAAGCTTATGATTTTTATTCCGGGGACATCTCATGTCTCTACCTCGATGAACAATGAGCCAGGATGAATCAAAATACATATTACAATCAATTGCTTCTTTTAATACCATTTTCATACTCCTGTATAGTTTTTCTCTTTGCTCTGAACCGATAGTTTCAATATTTTTATGAGGATTTATCTTAGCTTTAAATAATATTTCATCAGAATAAACATTTCCAATTCCGGCAATATCCCTTTGATCTAATAAAAAGGCTTTTATGTTCTTTCGCTGGTGTTTATCTAAGATTTTGAAAAAGTCCTTTTTAGAAATGGTCAAGGGTTCTGGCCCCATTTCTTTTATCAGCTTTACCTCCTCTGGGTCTTTTACTAAATAGATTTTACCTAACTTTCTTATACTAAGCCACTTAAGTTCATATCCATTCTCAAATTTTATAACGAGACGGGTAAACCTATCTTTTTTTGTTCTTTGTTTCACATAGTGCAAATCTCCTGTCATTCCAAAATGAAATATAAGTTTTTCAGGAATGTCCTTAATCTCACAGATCAAAAATTTCCCTCTCCTGTTAACATCTATGAAACTTTTCCCTATCAGCTCATTTCTTAAATCCTTAAAATTTATATTTTTAATCAAATCTTTACAGCTACATTGAACATCAGCAATAATTTTATTGAGAGAGGTTTTCTTAAAATATGTTTTAAAAGCTTCAACATCTGGTAATTCTGGCATTGCTTTGTATATTAATTTTCTCTATCGCTTTCCTAAAACAGTTGAAATGTAAATCAGGCAGTTTATCTATATCAAAGAATTTGGCATCCTCGGCATCATCTCCAGCAACTATTTCCCCTTTATTTAATATCACAAGATATACAATGACCAGTATATCTCCATAAATACTTGTTATTTCTCTGTATATTCCCAATAACCTTTTTACTCTGCCAGACATACCAGTTTCTTCCTTTAGTTCTCTTAAAACAGCTTCTTCTGGAGTTTCACCCAACTCCATAAAACCAGAGGGCGGCGCCCAAATTCCTTTTCCGGGTTCAATCCCCCTTTTAATCAGCAAAACTTTATCTTCTTTTACAGCAATAGCACCGACAGAAGGTAGGGGATTTTTATAGTTAATAAAAGCACAATGGGGACAATGCTTCCTTTCCTTACCATTAAAAATTCCTACTTTAAGAATATTCCCACAAATTGGACAATACCTATATTCTTCCATATTTACCTGCAGCTCTTTCAACAAAATGCTGCAATAAACCAAAATTTGCACCTCTTACTATATAAGAATCTACAACGAAAGTAGGTGTGCCATTGGAATACAGTGTTTCAAACATTTCCTTTTTATTTGCTTCTGTAATATTTTTGATCTTTTCACTCTGTGCTATTTTAAGCAGTTTTGCGTAATCAATTTTATTCTTTTTGCAATAATCCTTTATTTTTTCTACTATTTCTTCTTTATTTTGATTGGCGATTGAGAAAAGCAGAGAAGAAATATCCTGTTTAAAATGAGACATAGCTATGAACATTTCGGTTAAAAAGAGATTTTTTTCAGTAGAATGGATTAGAACTGGTTTTATATAAACATCTATCGGCAATTTTTTTTCTTTTACAAGGTTTAAAACTTGAGCCTTGCCTATCTTACAATAAGGACATTCAAAATCAAGATACACAACAATATTAAAATGAGAATTCTTTGCCTTGTGAACTATTACAGCATTTTTGACAGGTACACTAACTTTATTTTTTTCGGCAAGGGCAGCAGAAAGAATAGGATAATGATTTTCCCCTTCAACTTGAATCGCACTGGCAATGACTATATCTCCGTTACAAGCAAAAGGTATAATTTTTTGTTGTTTATCCTTCTTTAAAGTAATACTTACCAGATGAAATCCTTGAAGTCCTGATATTTTACCTTCATCTTTTACTTTTACCTCTATTCCTCTTGCAGAATATTGTTTTATTTGCTTTTCAAAAACAAATTTAATTGTCTCTTTGGGTGAAGCTGCATAAACAGAAACTGGCAATATGAGTATTGCTAACACCAAATAAAATTTTAAAAATCGCCGCATAAAAACCTCCACTTTTTAGAGGTTTTTACGGCTCAAATCTATGACAAATCTGCGATTTGCCGTAAAAAAAACGAAGTTTTTTTACGATTTGGGTCATAAAAACCTCCACTTTAAGATTTACTTCCTTTCAAAATATTACTCAAGTAGCGATGAATCTCATCTAAAGCAGGAGGAGCTACATAAAAAACCTCTATATCAGATGGAAACTGAAATTGATTGTTTTCTAAAACAAATAACAATCCTGCCTCTCCATCTTGAAGCGTTTCGACTAATTTGTTCACGACATATTCGTTTCTCTTTTCAGTAGCCTTGTTATAGGCCTCAGAAACAATCTTCTTTGCATTCTGGCTCTCAACACCTATCATCATACACCGTTGCCAATCTAAGGTTTCCTTTAATGTTTCGTCATCTTCTACAGCAAAAAACTTTACTCCCCTATCCAACATCTTTTTAACAATCTTAAAACTGCTCTGGTTTAAATTTTCAATTACTTTTAACCCCTCTTCTCCTTCCTTTGAAACAAACTCGTGATAAATGTTTTTGACCTGCCCCATCTTAAGTTCCAATCCTTCTATTTGTTCCTCAACTTGTTTCCAATATTCCTCATTCTTTTTTTCATACTCCTCTTTTTTCTCTTTAACATCCAATCCTGTCACTGGAGATATAAGTGGAACAAGATATAACCTTTTTTTATCCTTAAACTTTTCAATTGAAGGTTTTTTTATCTTACCCAATTCTGGCATACTATCCTCCCTTAATTTTATTCCAGATGTTCTTTACCTGCCTAAAGGTATCATTTTGTGTTCCTCTATTGTCTATAACGATTTGTGCTTTTTTCTTTTTCTCTTCTATATCCATCTGTAACTTTAATCTCTTTTCTGCCCCTTCTTCAGAAATCTTATTTCTTTCCATTATTCTTTTTATCTGTGTCTTTCTATCTACATAGACCACAATAATCGTATCAAACATATTTTCCATCTTTTTTTCATAAAGTAAAGGAACATCATATATAATAACCGCATCTTTATCCTTTTTCTTTACATTTTCTATAAACGCATTTCTCATCTCTGATATCTTGGGATGGACGACACTCTCTAAAAATCTCAATTCTTTTTTATTGTTTATTACAATTTTACCCAATCTTTTTCTGTCTACTTCTCTATTTTTATTTAATATATTACTTCCAAAATGTTTTAACAACTTCTGATAAACATCTTCTTGGTGTAATGTTTTATGAGACAATTCATCCGCATCCAATGTATATGCACCCAATTCTTCAAACATCTTTCTCGTTGTAGTTTTGCCCGATGCGATACCGCCAGTAAGGCCAATGAACTTCATATTATAAAAATTCCTTCAAGGGACATACATCACACCGAGGATTTCTCTTACAGTATGTTTTACCCAACTCAACAATTAACGCATGATAATTCTTATATAATTCAATATCTAAAGGAATGTTCTCCATAAATAATTTTTGTATCTTATCATAGCTGAACGCAGATATAATTTTGTGTCTGTGAACTAATCTTTTGGTATATGCATCAACCACAAAAACGGGGCAAGAAAGAACATACAACAAGATAGAATCTGCCGTTTCTTTACCTATGCCTTTGATAGAAAGAAGTTCCAAACGCAACTCTTCACAAGAATATTTTTTTAACCCCGGAAAGCCCTTTTTATAGTGTAACCAAAATGCAAAATTTTTTAAATATTGTGCCTTGGAATTGAAAAAACCTGCGGGTGAAATGAGTTTCTTTATCTTTTCTTTTTCTACACTAAAAATAGCAGAAAAACTACATAGATTTGCCTGTTTTAAGTTTTGAATTGCCTTTTCTACATTTTTCCAAGCTGTATTCTGAGTAAGAATAGCGCCAATTGCTATCTCATCATCCGTTTCCCCGGGCCACCAGTTCTGATGGCCAAAAGCAAAAAACAACTTTTCATAAATAGAAACAAAATTAGGCATTTTTCCAATATTGGTTTAGCTTTTTCTTCACATCCTTAGGCTTAACAATGGTAACAGGTATAGGAGATTTTCTTGCCACCTTTACAGCTACACTACCCACAAACATCTCCTTTAATATTCCTTTACCATGTGAAGAAATAATTATATGATCTATTTTTTTCTCAATAGCTGTTTTAACAATCTCATCCGAGGGTTCACCTAATCTTATAATGTGTTTTACATCTAAGCCTTGTTCTTTATATTTCTTCTCTATATCCCTCAGTCTTTTTTCTGCCCCTCGCTGAATGATACCCTGCAGCTCTGTTGCACTGGTATAGATCGCAGAAATAATACCTCTAATATCTACTACATAAACAAGAGTAATGTTCTCTCTTTTTAATTGTTCATGCTGCATAATAAACTCTACTGCTTCCAGAGATACTTCAGAAAGATCGGTAGGAATAAGAATTTTCATCTCTCAACTCCTTTTTTAACTTATGGTATCAAATTTTACAATTCTAAACAACATTTTTAAAAAGTAATCACAACCCCTATCATTTGTCTTGACAAAAACATTTACTTGACAAACCAGAAACAATGTTATAATATTAGTTTATCCTAACTTTTTTAGGATAATAAAACTATAGGAGGAAAAAATGGGAGGAAAATTTTTAAAAGGTAAAAGGATAACTTATGTTGGTGGTGTAGATTCAATAGTGCAATATTACAGGAGATGTGTAGAAAAATATGGTGGTATATTTCATCATCATCGTGGGAAAAGTGCGCAGGGCAAAGAGGCTGTGGAAAGAGTGATAAATACAGCAGATGCAATATTCTGTCCTTTAAACATAAATAGTCACTATGCATGTAATATGGTCAAAGATATATGCAGAAAATCTGGTAAGCCTGTTTATTTTTTACGCACATCCAGTATAAGCACTTTTCGTAATGCACTTATTGAATGGGGTAAAAATTCATGAAGTATCCAAGCTTAAAGATTTTTGAAAAATAAAATTTAATAATTATATCGCTTCCACAAAAATGGATTTTACTTCATCACTATTCAAGGTTAGATAACGATTATCGGTTACTATATCAATAGATTGACCAGAAGGTGCAATCTTTTTTACTTCAATCGTAATACCAGGCACAACACCCATCTCTAACAGTTTTCGTTTTAACTTTGAATCTCCTACCATCCTTGTAATTTTAGCCTTCCGATCCTCTTCTAATCCACTTAAAACAATATTTTCCCCTTCTTTTATACACCTTTTGGGGCGCACTCCCTTTTCCATAAAATAATGAAAAGAAGAAAACCATAGAGGTTCACCCGAAGGACAGGTTTCTACAAATTCTATAAATTTTAACAGACGATTTAAGCTTTCCTTGGAAATATAATGTTCCATACCACATGCATCTTCTGCCGCCTTTTTCTCCTCTACACCTAGAAATTTATGAAGAAAATTAAATAGTGCTTTGTGTCTTTTATAAACATCCTTAGCTTTACACAATCCTTCTGGGGTAAGTTCTACATACCCATAATGTTCATGTGTAACAAAACCTTTTTCACCTAAGGACTTCATCATAGCCACGGCAGAAGGCATTTTCACTTGCAGGTGATGAGATATATCCTTTATCCTAACTGCTTTTTTCTCTTCACCTATAACTAAAATTGCTTCTAGATAATCTTCTACATTTTTCGTTAATTTAGTCATTCTTCTCTCTTTTAATTATTAATGTAAATAATTTAAGTAAAATTCTTCAATTGTCAACTCTTAATCTCTGATATATAGTTGAAGGATGATTATAGATTTTTTAAGAATATTCGTCGCTATTTTTATCATTGTTGATCCTATTGGTCTTTTACCATTGTTCATTGCACTTACTCACAATTATTCTAAGAATCGCATCAAACATACCGTGTGGCTTGCCTGTCTAACATCTGCTTTTGTTTTGATAATCTTTTCCCTTGCAGGTAATATCATATTGGAATTTTTTGGTGTAACCATACCTGCCTTTCGCATTGCAGGTGGGATAATCATATTCATCATTGCAGTGGAGATGCTTCAGGTGAAGAGAACACGACTGAAAACAACACCAGAGGAAGAAGAAAAAGGTCTTGAACAAGAAGAGGTGGGTATCGTTCCTATAGGCATACCGATGTTAGCAGGTCCGGGCGCCATTACCACTGTCATCGTTTTTACAAGTAGTTCACAACAACATAATATATATATAACAATAGCTGCAATCATGCTTACACTATTCTTGGCATTCTTTATATTAAAACAGGCTGTCTTCATCCATCGCATCTTGGGACCCACAGGACTAAATATCTTTACTCGATTGATGGGACTTATCTTAGCCGTTATATCTGTGCAGTTTGTTATGGATGGGATAAAGGCTTTCCTATAGGTGATTTAAATTTGACAAACGCTTTCAGCGTTTGCAAGCTTAAATCTCAAAGAGATTTAAATTTGACAAAAAATCTTATCTCTTCTATATTTCTCACATGGATGCTTTTTATTACAAGAATAAAGAGCTTTTTTGTGAAGATGTAGCCGTTAAAAAAATCGCCGAAAAAATAAAAACACCGGTCTTCATTTATTCTGAAACTTATTTAAAACAGCAATTTTTAGACTTTTACAAAACATTTCCAGAAAAACATATCATTTGTTTTGCAGTAAAAGCAAATAACAATCTATCAATATTAAAACTATTCTCTAATTTGGGAAGTGGCGCAGACATCGTATCAGGTGGAGAGCTTTACCTATCAAAAAAAGCACATATCCCATCTTCTAAAATTGTCTTCGCCGGCGTAGGAAAAGAAGACTGGGAAATTGAATATGCATTGGATGAAAAAATATTCATGTTCAATGTAGAATCTTTAAGTGAATTAGACAAAATAAATAAAATTGCCTGTTCCAAAAAGGAAAAAGCCCGAATCGCGGTACGTGTCAATCCGGAGATAGATCCCAAAACACATCCCTACATCTCTACAGGTTTGAAAAAAAATAAATTTGGCATTCCCTATGATGAGGCACTAAATATTTTCCAACACGCAAGAAATCTAAGTTACATAGATGTGATGGGTATTCATTTTCACATTGGCTCACAACTCACAGATCTATCCCCTTTAAGAGAAAGCAGCGAAAAGATTGCCCAACTTGTTTTGAAATTGAAAGAAAAAGGCATAAACATAAAATATATAGATGTAGGAGGGGGATTGGGTATAAAATATAAAGATGAAAAGATTCCTCCCTTAAAAGAATACAGAAAGGCAATAATTGATGCATTTTCTCCCTTAAAAGATGAAATTGTATGGGTATTTGAGCCGGGAAGGTTTTTAACAGGAAATAGCGGCATATTGGTGGTAAAAGTCTTGTATAAAAAAGAAAACGAACAAAAGAAATTTCTTATCACCAACGGAGGAATGAACGACCTTATAAGACCCGCACTTTACAATGCTTACCAAGAAATACTTCCTGTAATCACCAGAGAAAGAGAGAGAAAAAAGGTGGATGTTGTGGGTCCTATCTGCGAATCGTGTGACTTTTTAGCTCAAGAACGCTTTATAGAAAATGTAGAGGAGGGAGAATATTTAGCTGTATTTTCCTGCGGCGCTTATGGTTTTTCTATGTCCAACAACTATAATGCCCGCTTAAAGGCATGTGAAGTTTTAGTAAATGGAAAGAACTGGAAGATTATAAGGAGAAGGGAATCATTAAAAAACCTAATAGCTTATGAAACAGATTGAATTCTGGAAGATGAATGGCAGTGGAAACGATTTCATCATAATTGATAACCGTTCAAGAATATTAGAAAAAACAATTGATATAGATTTAAAAAAATTCATCGTTAATGTATGCAAAAGAAGGTTATCCATTGGTGCGGATGGTGTAATACTCGTAGAGAAAGATGATGAACTTGACTTTGCCTGGAGATTCTTTAACAATGATGGTAGTGAGGTGGAAATGTGTGGAAATGGCTCCCGATGTGTTGCCCGATTTGCCTATGAAAACAATATAGCGAAAGATAAGATGTGTTTTCGCACCCAAGCCGGTCCCATCCATGCCTGGATTGTTGACAAAAATAGAGTAAAGGTAGAACTTACTAAACCATCCTTATTTAAAAAAATAAATATAAATGGTAGAGAGGGTTACTTTATAAATACTGGCGTCCCTCATGTAATTTATTTTGTAGAGAATATAGAAAATATAGATATAATAAAAATAGGAAGGGAAACCAGATATTCAAAGATGTTTAAACAAGGAACAAATGTGAATTTTGTAAATGTTATAGGTGAAAATTCCATAATAGTAAGGACATACGAAAGAGGTGTGGAAGGAGAAACGCTGGCTTGTGGAACAGGCTCTGTAGCCAGTGTGTTGATAGGAGGCGGTTTAGGCATATTAAAAACTCCTGTTTTAGTAAAAACAAGAGGGGGAGAAGAGCTTACCGTATATTTTCAAGGAATGGAAAAGGTAATGTTAGAGGGAAAAACAAATTTTGCTTATAAGGGATTTATGAGTGATGAGGCATGGAGGTAAGTATGGATAAAAATAAGATTAAGGGAGCGATGGTCGCCATTATTACACCTTTTAAGAATGGTGAGATAGATGAGGAAGCATATAGAAAATTAGTAAGAAGACAGATAGACAATGGTATAGATGTTATCGTTCCTGCTGGAACAACAGGTGAAGGTGCAACTATGGATTTATCAGAACATAAGAGAATTGTTGAAATCACAGTGGAAGAATGTAGAGGAAAGGCTGGAGTTTTAGCCGGCGCAGGAACAAATGATACTAAGAAGGTAGTAAAATTAGCAGAAAATGCAAAACAAGCAGGTGCAGATGCCATTTTGTCTGTCACCCCCTATTACAACAAACCCACCCAGCAAGGACTGTATAAACACTATACATATATTGCAGAAAAAGTGGATATTCCTATTGTTCTATACAATGTCCCTGGAAGAACAAGTGTAAACATACTACCAGAAACAGTGGCTCGCTTATCAGAAATAGAAAATATCATTGGAATAAAAGAAGCAAGTGGAAGCCTACAGCAGGTGAGCCAGATTATTGAAAATACACCACCTGATTTTTTGGTTATCAGCGGAGATGATTTTCTCACCTTTCCCATGATGGCTTTAGGGGCAGTAGGTGTTATTTCTGTAACGGCAAATGTTGCCCCAAAACCTGTTTCGGAACAGGTAGATGCCATCTTTGGCAAGGATTTTGAAAAAGCAAAAGAGTTGCATCATTATCTTCATCCTCTACATGAGGCAATGTTCATTGAAACAAATCCCCTTCCTGTAAAAACAGCTTGTTATCTGATGGGACTGATAGAAGAAGAATTTGTGTTGCCGCTGTGTAAAATGGCTGATGCAAATAAGGAAAAATTAAAGACTGTTCTTCAATCTTACAAATTCATTTAGGAGAAAGATATGATTAGAGTTATAGTCGGCGGAGCAGGTGGAAGGATGGGCAGAATGATTATAAGAGCTATTGAAAATACAGAAGGAATAGAGGTCTCTGGAGGAATTGAAGCCACAGGTTCCCCCTATATTGGAATGGACATAGGAGAAATTGCGGGTCTGCCGAAAAAAGGCATAAACATGGTCGGAGAAATAGAGAAGACCAAAGGGGATGTAATAATAGAATTCTCTACACCAGAGGCTACTATTTCTCATCTAAAAGCCAATAAAAAAATGGTCATCGGCACCACGGGCATAGATGAAACAGGATTAAAAAAAATAGAGGATGCCTCTAAAAATATTCCTATTGTTATGGCTCCAAATATGAGTGTAGGTGTGAATACCCTATTCACTATCGTAGAAAAGATAGCCCCTATTCTTATAAAAGATTTTGATGTAGAAATAATGGAGATGCACCACAAATTAAAAAAAGATGCACCTTCAGGAACAGCGATGAAGATAGCGCAAATCATTGCTCAGGCAATGGGTAAAAAATTAGAGGATGTAGCAATATATGGAAGAAAAGGCATAATAGGAGAAAGAAAAAACAAGGAAATTGGCATTCTCTCTTTAAGAGGAGGGGATGTGGTGGGAGACCATACCATTACTTTTGCTGGTATGGGTGAAAGATTAGAGATCACCCATCGTGCCCAATCCAGAGAAACCTTCGCTCAAGGAGCGGTAAAGGCAGCTTTGTGGATAATAAACAAACCTTCGGGATTGTATACAATGAAGGATGCTCTCGGACTATAAATTAAAAGAGGCATGCGGTATATGTGGTGTATTTAACCACAAAGAGGCAGCAAACTTTGCTTATTTAATACTGTATGCTATTCAGCACCGAGGACAGGAAAGTGCAGGTATTGTATCCACAGATAGAAAAAACTTCTATGAGTATAAATCCACAGGACTGGTAGCCGAGGTATTTGATGAGGAAACAATTGAAAAATTAAAAGGACATATAGCTATTGGTCACAACAGATATTCTACAACAGGAGACGACACCCTTATAAATATACAACCGTTTACTGCCACCCTTTCATCAGGTAATATTGCTATTGCTCACAATGGAAACTTAACCAACACTATAGCCTTGAGAAAAAAACTTACTTCAAAAGGAGCAATCTTTAGTTCTCAATCCGATACGGAGATAATTCTTCATCTTATTTCTCACAGCAAGGGAGACATAATAACAAGACTGAAAAACTCCTTAAAACAGATAAAGGGGGCGTATTCATTAGTTATTCTCACCAAAGGTAGTATTATCGGGGTAAGAGATCCTTATGGGTTCAGACCTTTAAGCATAGGAAAGATGAAAAACACATTTATTCTCTCTTCAGAAACATGCTCATTTGAACTTATCGGGGCTAAACTTTTAAGGGATGTAAAGCCTGGAGAAATTGTAATTATAAATGACAAAGGTATAACCTCTGTGCATCCTTTTGAAAAGGTAGAACTGAAGCAGTGTATATTTGAATATATATATTTTTCTCGCCCTGACAGCATCTTATGGGGGAAAGATGTATATATAGTGAGAAAAAAATTGGGAGAATTGTTATTTCAAGAATCACCGGTTGAGGCTGATGTCGTGGTTCCTGTACCTGATTCCAGTGTAGCTTCAGCCATAGGCTTTGCCGAAGCTTCAGGTATACCATTTGAGTTTGGCTTGATTAGAAACCATTACATAGGTAGAACCTTTATAGAACCCAAACAATCTATAAGACATTTTGGTGTAAAGCTAAAATTCAATGCGGTAAGAAAGTTTCTAAAAGGGAAAAGAGTGGTTGTAGTGGATGATTCCATCGTTAGGGGAACAACGAGCAAAAAGATTGTAAAGATGATTAAATCAGCAGGAGCAAAAGAGGTGCACCTACGCATTGCTTCTCCTCCTATCATCTCTCCCTGTTTCTATGGCATTGACACTCCCACCAGAAAAGAACTTATCGCCTCTTCTCATACTATAGGGGAGATAAAAAAATATTCTACAGCCGATTCACTTTCTTACCTCTCATTAGATGGATTAAAAAAAGTAGTAGAAAAGAAAGAAAATTTTTGCTACGCCTGTTTTACAGGTAAATATCCTATAGAATTTGAATGATGCACATTTCTGCTGATAAAATATTTGTATCACCTGCCTGCAATTATATAAGGGAAGAAATTGAAAAGAATGAACAAGGAGAAGTATTCTTTATAGGAAAACCAAATAATAAACAAAAAATAGAAGAGATAGAAGCAAAGAGCTGGGGAAATGAAGAATGCACAGTGGCTATTTGTGATATTCCCTCTGGATGTGTAGTAATTCACAATCATCCCTCCGGCATGCTTACCCCTTCAAATCAAGACCTGGATATTGCCGCTTACCTATCTCAAACCGGAATAGGATTTTATATCATAGACAACAGCTGCTCATATGTTCATATTGTGACAAAGCCTGCAAGAAAAGAAGAGAAGATAAACATAGAACAGGTAAAAGATTACTTTAAGAGAGATGGACTGCTTTCTAAAAAATTAGAAAATTTTGAATGCAGAAAAGAACAAATAAAGATGGCGGAACATGTAGCAAAAACATTAAATGAAGGCGAAAATTTGATAGTAGAAGCAGGCACCGGAACGGGTAAAAGTTTCGCCTATCTCCTGCCTGCCATATTATGGGCAAAGAAAAATAAGGAGCGCGCTGTCGTTTCCACGAATACCATAAATCTTCAATACCAGTTGATAAATAAGGATATACCATTCCTTTCAAAAAATCTAAACATACCTTTTACTGCATCTTTAGCAGTGGGAAGAGGACATTTCTTATGTTTGAGAAAGTTTGAAGAGATATTGAAAACAGGCAGCTTTCTTTTGTTTGAAGGAAGAAAAAAAGAAATAGACAATTTGAGAGACTGGGCTACTAAAACAGACGAAGGAAGATATGAAGAAATATCGGATTGTATAAGTGAAAAATTGTGGGAAGAGATATGTTCCCAAACAGATACCTGTCTATACAAAAGGTGCAAATATTTTCCTGACCAATGCTTTTATTTTAAGGCAAAGGTGCGCATTGCAGCCAGTGATATAATTGTAGCCAATCATCATCTCATCTTTTCCGACCTTGCTATCTCTCATGTGTGCAAAACTGCTGCCTTCCTACCTCCATATAAAAACATTATCTTTGATGAAGCACACAACATAGAAAATGTAGCAACCAAACACTTTGGAGAAAGCCTGTCTATAGAAGGAATAAAAAAAACATTATCCAGATTATTCAGTCGTTTTAAAAATAAAAATAGAGGTATTGTTGCCATTCTTAAAACATTTACAGAAAACCTTCCCTCTTTAAATGAAAAGCTTGATAACTTAAGCAAAGAAATAGAAAGGAAGAAAAAACGAATAGATGAATTATCAAAAAACATAACCGATATTATAAAAACTTTTCTTACTCAAAATGCCAAAGAAATATCCTTCAATGAAAATATATATCAGCTGGTTAAAGAACCATTAAAAGAGCTCTACAAAATTCTAAAAGAAATAATCTCTCATGGAGAAAAGATAGAAAAAGAATTAAAACAAATAAAAAATGAAAAAACTTTATTTTATATAAAACACTTTCATGCCTATATAGAAAGAACCTTTTCCTTCGTATCTCTATTGAAAGCATTTGAAGAACCAAAACAGAATGATATTCTGTGGTTTTCCATACAGAAAAGGAGTTTATATTTTCATATCACTCCATTAAAACTTGCCTCCCATATGCAAGATATGCTATTCAATCCTAAAAGATGTTGTATCTTTACCTCTGCTACTTTAAGTGTAGGAAATTCTTTTGACTTCTTTAAGAGAAACATTAGTCTTAAGAAATCAGAAAATCTCATCTTGCCTTCTTCTTTTGATTTTCAAAAATTGGCAAAACTCATCATAGTAAACAACATTAAATTACCGCAGGAAGAGGGCTTTTCAGAAAACATTAAACAGGCGATATGTAATATTGCAAAAACAGTAGATGGTGGAATCCTCGTTCTATTTACCTCTGTTAAGCTTATGGACAATGTCTATGAATTATGCAAAGAAAATTTAATAAAAAACCATGAAATATTCAAACAAGGAGATATGGATAGATCTAAGTTGCTTACATTGTTTAAAAAATCAAATAAAGGTATTTTATTTGGTGTAAGCAGTTTCTGGGAAGGGATAGATGTAAAAGGAAAAGCACTTTCCTGCGTGGTTATCACAAAGTTACCATTTGAAGTGCCCACTCATCCTGTAGAAAGTGCAAAATACAGATTAATTGAACAGGAAGGAGGAAATCCATTCATGCAATACAGCCTGCCCAAAGCTGTGATAAAGATGAAACAAGGATTTGGTAGATTAATTAGAAGCAAAAAAGATAAAGGAATAGTAGTTATCTTGGATAAAAGAATACGCACCAAATCTTATGGTAAATACTTCTTAGCTGCTTTCCCTTCTTGCCAAACGCATATCAGCAATATTGAACAATTAAGTGAAATAATTAGAAAAGACTGAGAATGACTTCTTTTACTACACTGGCTGCTACAATAGATGAGACACCAGTTGAATCATAATGAGGAGAAAGTTCAATCACATCGCAACCTACAACATTAAGAGATGAAAGTTTCTGTAAAGCTTTAATTAACTCCATAAAACTTCTTCCGCCAGGCTCTGGTGTTCCTACACCGGGTATATCTAAGACATCCAGATCTATGGATATATAAGCAGAATTTTGCCCTATGATCTTAACAAATTCATCTACACAGGAAAAATCATGGCATAAAAGTTTATCTCTATAAGGAAGTTTAAATTCCTCTTCTGTGCCTGAACGAATACCCAACTGCAATAGATGTTCAAATCCTACAACCTCCGACACTCTCCTCATAACAGAGGCATGAGAAAGTTTTTCACCCATCCAGCTATCCCTTAAGTCTGCATGAGCATCAAACTGTAAAACAAATAAATCTTTATATTTATTAGATAAAATCTCCACAATAGGCAAACTAATCAAGTGCTCCCCTCCCAAGAAAAGACATTTTTTTTTCTTTACAATAGGAGAAACAAAAGATTTTACAATCCCCATTGCAAATTTTGCATCGCCTAAAGGCAACGGTATATCGCCTATATCAGAGACAGACTTCTCCTGTAAGCTTTCTTTTTTATAAACACTATATACTTCTATGCCGTGCGATGCTTCTCTTATCGCTTGTGGCGCAAACCGTGTCCCAGGTCTGTTGCTACTCGTCCCATCATAAGGTATACCTAATATACATACCTTAGATTTCCCAAAATCTTCGTTCGCACCAAGAAAATGGTTATCGTCATCGTCCATAAATTACTTCCATCCCAAAACCACACAGGCAAAAGCTACACCATGTTCCACTACTTCATGCTCGCAAGATATAGAAAGTATCTTTTCCACTTCATAACCTCTCCATTGCATTCCCTTTAAGGCCATCTCTCTCACTTGTTTTTCTGTCTCCTCTTTTGTTTTTCCTTTAGTAGCATATTCCATAATCAAACCTGCTTTACTTTTGTCCTTCGGCACAACACAAGCTACAGCCGCACTCAAAAGCTCTCCTCTAATTGATGAAAAAACTGTTCCATAAGCAACAGGAATAAGTGACCCTTCTTTAAATCTTATTTTCTCTACATGCTCACAATATGGAGGCAAAATACTACTTACCTTTAACAAGTTCATGTTTCCTACGCCTGCTTTAAACAAAGCCATATCAAATGCATTGAGTTGAGAAAATGCATCACCAGCAGAAGCTCTCAGGCAAAAAATACTGGGTCTTTCCTTAAACACTTCCAACTCCTTTAAGAACAGCTGGTTTGTGTGGCACATCTACTCCCATTATTCCTCGCAAAATTTCCTGCTCTTTTGAATGGGTAGGCTTGAGTATGTTTTTCAAGTAGTCGTGGGCTTTCCACGGATCGGCCTGTTCGCCACAGGTAAAAAAGTCTCCTAATAAAATACCATACTCCGGCCAGGTATGAATGGCTAAATGAGATTCAGCTACAATTACCACTCCACTTACTCCATACGGTTCAAATGTTCTGAATGTAGAAGAAAGAACATGAGCACCAGTTTTTGCCGCTGCTTTTTTTAAACAACTCTCCAGCTTTACCGGATCATTGAGAAATACCCGGTCACAGTTGAAATACTCAACCAATATGTGTCTTCCTAACGCCCTCAATTCTCACCCCCTCACGCTTTAAGTTTTTAAAAATGCGTGTGTTTTTTAGCACTAAATCTCCAAATTGTCAATCAATTTTGCAAAGCAAAATTGCTTGCAACTCTCGTAGAGAGTTGTCAAATCTCAAATCAAAGATTTGAGTTTGCAAATGCCAAAGACATTTGTCAAACAATTCTGCAAAGCAGAATTGCTTGCAACTACTTCTGGCAGTTGTCAAAGCAAATTTTCAATTTACTTGCAAATGCCTCTCTAATTCTTTAATTTATTTGACAAAAGAATATTCTTATATTAGTTAATGCTAATTAAGTTAACTAATTTTGCAAATAAAGGAGAATAGTATGACAAGAAAATTATTTTTTTCTATTGTTTTGTTGGCTTTTTTAAGCAACCATGCCTTTGCACACACCCCATTCTGTTCTTGCTTTGATAACGGCGACGGTACTGTTAGTTGTGATGGTGGTTTTTCAGATGGCTCTTCCGCTGAAGGTGTAAGTATGAAGGTAATAGATAAAAAAACAAATAGTGTCCTAATACAAGGAAAGATGAATGAAGATAGTGAATTTACCTTCAAAAAACCTAAAATGCCTTATATTGTAATCTTTGATGCAGGACCTATGCATATAGTAGAGGTGGACGGCAAAGACATCATTGGAGAATGAAAATAAATTTTAAGGCACCGCAAATGTTAAAGTAGCGGTGTAATGAATATCATTACATTTATCTTTTAACTTGGCGGAGGGAGGTAATTTTATATCTGTTTTTATATACCAGGGTCCCCCGTGAAGTAATTTTATTCTCGTTATGCCTTCTCTGTTTGTAGTGGTAGTATAGGCAAAAACATCAGCCGATGAGGAAAAACCATTGTATGTGGCATATACCTTGTGAAACATAAGGGGTTTACCATTAAGCAGCACCTTTACCGGAAAAAATTCTCCGGCATGAAGCAAATACGGATTCTTTAAAGGAACAAGTTCCAATCTATGACCTACTGGCTTTGAAAAGTCTGTAATCTTCTTCTTTTCCCCAACTTCTATTAAACATTTAGTATATTGTTCATAATACTGACTTACAATTATCTTTCCTCTAATATTTGTTTTTGGTCCTAACTTATGGTGAAGATTTCCATTTTTCATATACATCGTATAAAAACCTGGCTTTGTCTTTGCGCAAACTATACAAGCACCTGGTTTATCAAAATGTATTGAAGTTGCCAGGAAACCTTTATTATTTTCAACTGTTATTTTTTGCGTTTCATTATCAGGATTAATTAGAGAAAAATCCTTTAATTTTTTAACAGGTAGGAAATCTTGTACTGGATAACGGTGTCCATAGCCAAAATAGACTTTGGTTTCTGCTCCATATTTAGGATGAACTTTAGGATTATAATCAACAACATTTATCCATGTGGTATGGGCAAATACAAGGGAAAAAAAACATAAACAAAAACCTAAAATCAACACCCAAACAAAATTCTTTACCCATTTTTTCATCCTCTACACCTCCACTTCATAATTAGTCTAGCAAAATTATGTAAAGATATTTCATTTTGTCAAATTTTTTATATTATGATTTAAAATTTTTCCCTTTTGAGAATTAAAAATCGGGGTCTACCATTGTATTTTATTCGTTTTTCACAATGGCATAGCGGGGAATGCCCGCATAATCTTTTTTTACTACACAAGTATACATGCTCTTTACCAATTCTTCTTGATTGTATCCTATCTCAAAAATGAGAATACCATCAGGTAAAAGAAATTTTCTTCCTTCTTTAATCAATCTTTTAATTACATCCATTCCATCTTTGCCGGCCATAAGAGCCTTTATGGGTTCTTTTTTTACATCTCTTGAGACTTTACGATAGTCACCGGTTGAAACATAAGGAGGATTAGAGATGACAATGTCAAATTTTTTATTCAAAGGTGAAAAGAGATCACCGCAAACAAGCAATATATCATCTTTTAAAGAATATTTTCCTATATTTCTCTTGGCAACCTCAAGAGCAGAGAAGGACTTGTCTATAGCTATTGTCTTTATCTTGTGGGTGTAATAAAAAACACTGATAGGAATACAGCATGAACCTGTCCCTACATCCAACAAAAACAACTTTTTCTTTTTACTTCTTTTAATAAATTCTATTATCTCTTCTACTAAAAGTTCCGTTTCTTTACGAGGAATAAATACCCTTTCATCCACATAAAAATCTAAATCCATAAAAGAAGCCTTTTTTAAAACATAGGATAAGGGTATCCCTTCCCTTCTCCTTTTTACAATTTCTTTTATCTTTTCAAGATTTTGTTTTGCTATTTCCTTATTTTCATGTAAGTAAAGATAATTTTTGTCTACATCCAAAATATAAGACAAGACTTCTTC
>CAZVDS010000009.1:0-18428 GCA_964626315.1 uncultured Desulfurellaceae bacterium | reverse complement strand
TAGTCGGCTTATTTGGAGCACATCTTGCAGGATTCTATTCAATAAGCAATGTTGCCCTGATAAGCATGGTGTTTGTAGGAGTATTTATCATATATCTGCTTGGGAGGAGGAAAAATGGATAGGAAAGGACAGACATTAGGGACCCTTGTAATTGCCTTTTTAGCTTTAAGTGGGATACTCATAGGGATTTCTACATTCAATAATTCAATAGCTGAAAATTATAACAAAACAGCAACAAATGTTAGTTTCACTGATGTTTCTCCTTTGAATGAAATAACAGAAGGGATGTATGAAAAAGTAAATACAGGAATTGCTTTGTTTGATTTTATTGGCTGGGTATGGAATGCTGGACTGCTCGCAATAAGGAGTTTCACAGGAGTGACAGAAGTATTCACATCATTCATTAACTTTGTTTCAACAAGGCTTGGAACTCCAGGATGGTTCATATCAACAATAAGTGGTATTGGAGCATTCATGATAATTTATTTGATAGCAAAAGCTCTCATAACAAAAGGAGGTTCAGGGACATGACAGCACTTCCAGATTTCAATGCAACAAACATTGCTGGAATATTTAGTTATATAAACATACTTACTGAGAACTGGTTCGGGAACCTGCTCCCTTTGAGCTTTTTCATCATAATGTTCATTTCAATGCGCAGGTATGAATTTGAGAAGACACTTCTTGCTGCATCTTTTGGGACACTGCTATTTACAATATTTTTATGGCTTGCTGGAATTACGCAAGAGGGTTTTGTAGTGCTGTTCTCAATTTTGACTGGTGTAGGGGTGCTTTTGAACATTCTTTGAGCAAGTTGTGTTACACGCAATTAATAAAAAACCTCAAAACCTGTTGAATTTGAATAATAATTCAAAAAAAAGGAGGTTATGTTGATGAAAACACTAACTTTGCAAAAAGAAAAATCCGCTGAGTATTTGTCCAGAAAGGGTCAAATGCAGACATTGCAGGGTCTTGGTATGGGTTTAGTGATTTTCGGTGTAACAATAGGTATTGGTGCTTATGTTATTTCACAGGTTCATGGCAAGTTGGATAACACATCACAGCAAGTTACTGGAAATGTCACAACTGCACTTCAGGAAATGGCTTCATGGCTCGGTATTCTTGTTGTGGCTGCAGTAGGCGGGATAGCAATCTGGTTCATAATCTCATACATCAGCGGAAAGAGAAGATAAAACTTTTTTCTTTACTTTCTTTTTTTGTAATTTCAAATTAGAAATTAATAAAAAAAACACTTTCTAATTTATTTTATGGCAGGATTATCAACTACTGTAAATGTTGGCGGGACAGAGATAATTTCCTTAATGCTATATCCTTTCTTTTACCTGTTCCTTGCTTACCTGATGCACAAAAGACAGGAACTGCTCAAAGACACAAAAGAAAAGAACCAATTACATTCATTCTTTTTCCTTATGTTCATAGCAATAGGTATGTTTTCAATGTTTGTGCCATTGACAACGCTTGACACTTACTTCAATTCAACTGCTCCATATAATGAATCAGTAGGAAATGTCATGGCTCCTTCATTAATGACTCTTGGATTCACACTGATAACTTTCCTTGCGTTAGTCGTTGTGTTCTGGGTATTCAGATTGCTAAAAAGAAAGGAGGAGATGGTATAAAATGGGAAGAAAAGACACTGAAATATTGAGAGTAAACAAGGAATTTGCAGAGATATTAAAATTAATAAGCAAGAAAACTGGAAAGAGCATAAATGAGATTACAAAGGAGCTCAAGATAAAGATAAAACTTGCTGGGGGAAGGGAAATATGAGTATTTATGATGAGCTATTATCTGGAACAAAGTATGAAAGCAAAAAATCGCCATATTTAGAAGGTTATACTGCTCCTAAAGAAGAACAGCAAATGTCTATTGCTCCTCCAGAAACCACTAAAAAAACAACAATTCCAGATTGGGAGAAAGTTGTTGAGGAACAGCAAAAAGGGGTTATAGAAACACCTTTTGGAGAGGTAAAAACCACAACACCATCAAAAACAAAAAGGAGAGTTATCCACAGGCCAAGGCGTAGGAGGCCTACTAAAGTAGTTTCACAAACTGAAAGAAGTGCGTGGGAGGATAAACAAGTGACAACTACAACAACAACTTATGATACTGGAGAAGTTGAAACAAAAGTTACAGAAGTAACTAAAGAACCAATTATGGACCAGGCAATGACAACAATGGAAGGAGTTGTTGTTCCTATACAAACAACAATAAAAACAACAACTACCACAACAAAGACACGAAGAGAAAAAACACCAATAGAGCGAGGAATATTCTCATTTGGAAAATCATTTATAGAATCAACAGCAATTGGTGTTGGAATTAGAGCATTACCAACAACTGCTGGTATTGTAGCTTCAAAAGTTGTTCCTTGGGCTTATGCTGGAGCATTTGCACTGGAATATGGTGGAATAGCTATAGAAGGTTATAAACAGATGTATAAAGACATAAAAACATCATTTAAAACAGGAGAATTTGGCATATCCTTTGATGTTGAAAAGGCAAAGGAAATTGCTCCTGAAATGGCAGGTTCTGTTCTTGGTGGGATTGCTGGTTATGGCATTAGTGGAAAGATTGTCACAAAAAGATTGAAAGGTGCAGAAATAAAGTTTGCTGGAAAAAAGATAAAAGGAAAATTATATGGTTATGATGTTGGGGCACAATATAAAATAGAAACAAAGGTGTTTGGAAAGCCGATTTACACAGAAACCTTGACAAAAGATTTTTTGTCAATTTCAATAGATGCTGGAAAGTTTATTAGAGACATAAAAAAAAGTTATGGATTAACTTCTGAAGAAGTTGCTGGAAAGACAATATCAAAAACATTAATTAAAACACAAAATGGCGAAATTGGGGTTTCTATGTCAGCAATTGCAAGCGAGACACAAAAAGATTTGGTAAGCAACATATATAAAATAACAGAATACCCTACCCTATACACAACAAAAATAAAGGGAAAAACATTTGCTGGTGCTGACATAACAGCTTTCGGAATTACTTATAAGCCTTCTGAAATTAAGACAATAGACTATTATCCAAAAGGACCAGCAAAAACAAAAGGGATTGTTACTTATGACTGGTTATTGCCAGGAACAGCATCAAAAATGGCACAAGATGTTGTTGGAAAGACAATAACGCAAATATCTAAAACAGCAAAACCATTTGCTGTTGCTCCAAAAATAACTCCTGGTGCTGAGCCAACTGTTGAAACTGGAAAAGTTGAAATTAAGACAATAACTCCAGAAACTTTTAAAATCAAGCCTACCAAAGAAGAAACTTTAAAAATTACTTCTATTGAGATTCCAGCAATAACACAAAAAACACCAGCAAAAACAACAAAAAGAGTCACACAAACAGCTGGATTAAAAACAATAACAGACAAAACAATCAAAGAAACTCAAAAAGCACTCACTTCTGAAATAACAGCACAAATCCAAAAACAAAAGGCAAAGAGAGATATTCTTATAACAGCAGAAATCCCTAAAATACCTAAATTTTCAATTCCAAAAATTATACCTACTGGAATATTTCCAACAAGGAAAAAAACAACAGGTTTTGGAATACCTGCAATATCCAGAAAGAGAAGAAAAGGCAAAAAAGCAAAGAGGAAATATGCTTATACACCAGGATTCACAGCAGTTTTCAAAGGGATAAAAGTTCCGAAAATGAAAATTCCTGCTAAATTTACTGGTCTTGAAGTAAGGCCAATCATCAAAAAAAGAAAAAGGAGGTCAAGGAAAAATGCGAAGAAATAAAAGGTGGATTCAAAAAACAGGATTGAAAAAAGGAGCTTTGTCAAGACAGCTTGGGATTCCAGAAAAAGAGAACATACCTTACACTCTGCTTGAGAAAATAAGAAAAGCACCGATTGGCTCAACAATAAGAAATCCGACAACAAAGGGAAAAAGGCTCATAAAAGTAACAAGGCTCTTGAAGAAAAGGGCTGTTCTTGCTCTTACTTTAAAAAGGTTAAGGAGGTGAGCTTGTGGCAAAAAGGAAAAGGGGAAGAAAAAGAAAAGTAGGCAGACCAAGAAAAAGAAAAAGCAGAAAGAGAAGATGAGGCTTTGAGCCTCGCTTCTCAAAATGGAGATATGGCAAAAGGTTTTTCTTACTACTCTGGATTATTTCTGTGTTTCAGCTGTCTTGAAGGGTGAAATCATCACTTTTGCCACTCCAAAAATTATTTAAACAAAGAATTTACATTATTACTTGCACATTGAGATGAATTGTAGCCACCTTTGTGTGACCTGCAATCCCATTATGCGGCCTTTGTAACTCAATGAAGAAGCTGGACTACTGAATAATTTAATGAAGAAGTCCTTGACCAGCTGAGAGTTACATTATTTCTTTGTTATAACCAAAAAATATTTAAATATTAAAAAACAAAAATATTAATATGAAAAGAACAATAACAATTTCTGAAATAACACACAAGAGATTGATAATCTTGAAGTATGATAATAAATTCAAGAATTTAGACGAACTTATTAGCTTTTTACTAGACTTTTTTGAAAACAGAAAAACCGAGGGTGAGGAGAATGCAGGATAAAAGAGAAATAATCAAAATTGAGCCAATTCTTAATCCAGAATTATTTTTAAACAAAAAGAAAATACATCCTGTGCTTGATTTTGACGATGAAAACGCATATTTCGGAATATGGTTAGATAGCATGGTTTATTATTCTGAAACAGAAAAAGAAGTGCAAAAGGTCTTCTGGATTTTAAGAGTTGGAAAAGATGGTGAAAAAGAGCTTCTTGACCCAAAAACAATGATTGAAAATTATGATTTTGTGGCAGACATACCACAATATACACAATTATTCAATAAAATATCAAGAGAGGTCATCTCTGCTTTAATGAATCCTTCTCTTATAGAGGATATAGAAGAATATGAATGGACAATTTTTAATAAAGAAGATATAAAGAAGTTTTTACTTATAAGTGAGAAAGAGTGTCAAGATGTCATGATGTCAAGTAATAATAAAGGTATAAAGCATATAGAGGAGAACCAAGATGACAAGATGTTAAGTAATAATAATAAATATGTAAATATTAACCGTCATCTTGACATCATGACACTAATCAAAGAAGTTTATGAAGATTATTTGGATGTTATGGACAAGAGGACTTATACTTTCCTTTCTCTCTGGACTATTGGAACTTATTTGCATCCATTATTTTCCTCTTTTCCTTACATTTATGTGGGAGGAATAAAGAGCTCTGGCAAGACCAAGACCCTATTTCTCACGAAGCAGATGGCTTGGAATGGCATAATGTCTGCTTCGTGTTCTTCTTCATCTGTTTTCAGAATAATCCATCTTTACAAACCTACTTTATTTATTGATGAGTCAGAACCTTTGAGCTCTTCAAGAAACATGCCAGATTTGACATACATTCTTAATTCAGGATATAAAAAAGGAGCTCATGCATTGAGAGTTGAGCAAAAAAGCAGCACAAAACAATTTGAAACAAAGGAATTTGACCTTTATTCTCCTAAAATGCTGGCAAACATAAAAGGTCTTGACAATGTCTTGTCTTCAAGGACAATCCAGATAATAATGAGAAGAACATCAAAAAAGCAAGGGGAAAGGGAAATCAATGAAAATAATCCAATTTTCAAAGAGATAAGGGACAACATTTTCTTGTTTGTTGCTAAAAATTGGCACAAAATAAAGGAAATTTATGATAATTTCAAGAACGAGACAGGGCTTTCCAATAGGGATTATGAGCTCTGGAAACCTATATTTTCCATTGCCAAATTTATTTCTGATGATGTCTTTAAAGAAATGGTAGAATATGCAAGAGATTTGACAAAAGCAAGACACGAGGAAGAAGAAACAGATAATGCAGATAACATCCTCGTGTCTGTCATTCTTTCTTATATAAGAATTGGAAGAACAGAGCTAACATCAAAAGAGATAATTGAGGCAATGAAACTGAACATGGAAGATTCAGATTGGATAAATTCAAGATGGGTCGGAGTTGCTTTAAAGAGGTTGGGTTTCCCGATGGACAAAAAGCACAAGAAAAGAACATCATCTGGAAGGGTTTATATATTTGAAAAAGATGATGTTGAAGCTCTGGCAAAAGCAATGCACATTGAGGAAGAGGCAGAATTGCCAATGGGGGAAGTAGAGAGAGCAATGGAAGAAGACAAGGAAAAATGGTTTGAAAAATTTGATAAGCAGATAGAGAGTCAGGGAGGTTTTCCCTCGGTTTCCTCTTCTGATTCTCCTGCAGTTGAATATGTTGACATGACAGGAGGCGATAATCATGAAAGAACTTGAAAAAGTCAAAAATTGGGATGATGAAAGACTTGAAAGGGAAAAATCTGTAAGGTGGAGCAGGATGTTGTTCTGGATGGAGAGGATAAAGAAACTAAAAGAAATTAGTGGAATAGTGGAAATATCAACAGAGACTATTAATTATTTAAGAGACAGGTTAAAAGCAAATGCAATGCTCTTTGATGCAATTGTCAAAGAGCAAAGAAGAAGAAAACAGGAAAAAAATGGGGGTGATTGAATTGGAAGTTTTAGAAAGAAAAACAACAATTTATACAAAAGAAGAAAAGGTATATGATGCTTCAGCAATAGATTTTCAAGTGAGTTATAACTCACATGGACATTTGGTCTTAAGATGGTTTAGTAAAGACCAAACAAAAAGAAAAAGTGATGTAATCATAACTTTTACAGCAAGAGAAACAAGAGAGATTATTGAATTTATAAAAAGAAAATTAGCTGGAGTGTGGTAAAAATGGGAATTAAAATATCAGATTATTTTTCTGAAGCAACATATATGAGTACAAAAGTATGTGATGACTTGCAATTATGGGGAAAAGACCTTATGATTTCAGGAGTAAGAGAGGTTGAGATAAAAGGAGACAAGAAACTTGTGGTTGATTTTTATAGACTTGATGGAAAAATAGTTCCATCATTACCATTGAACAAAACAAGAGCAAAAACACTTGCAAAAGCATTTGGGGATGATGTTGATAACTGGATTAACAAGAAAATTCAGTTATCAAAAGTAAGGGTACAATATAAAGGCGATGTTGTCGGCTCAATAGAGGTTATTCCTATAAAGGAAGTGGTGTGAATGATTGAATGTTATTGCGATAATTGTGGTAAAAAAATAGAGCCTTCTACAAGAAGTGTTATTAGGACGAGTGAAGTAGAGATAAATACAGATTTAGGTTCTTGGGTTTTTCATCTGTGCGATGATTGTCTTGCTAGACTTTCTTACTTTTTAGATGGGCTTAGAGAGAATAAAATACTACCAAACAATTTGTTAAAAAAATTAAAGGGGTGATGTGAAAATGTCTAAAGTAAATGAACTTACAAAAAGAGTTATTAGAGAAGCGAGGTATTTTTCTTTAGGGCTTTTGACATCTTTATTTGCTAAAGAAAAGAGTGCGATGTTGGCTGTTAGCATTCTCTTATTGCTATGGTTTGCAGGGTACATAGCTGATTTAATAGACAGGATTTAGGTGATGCGATTGGATAAAGAATTTATGAAAAAAATAAGGCAGGATATTAAAGCACAAGAAAAACTCTTGAATAGTATTAAATTTGAACTAAAAATGCATGAGGATAGAAAAAAAGAGATTAAAAAAGAAAGAAAACATAAATTGTTATCAGCAGTATGTGAAAACTTTGATACAATAAACACAATTTATCATTTAATTATGCACTATAAGAAAAGCATTCAAAGAGAGATTTTTAAAGGTGATGATAAGTGAAAGATAAAACAGAATTTAAAGAGAAAATAAACAAACTTATGTGGGAATGGTATGATATACTCAAAGCATTTAGCGAGTTTGAAGACATAAATAGTGATGTGATTGAGCAGATAATCATTATAGGGAAGTATGGAGGCATAAGGAGATTAATAATAAAGAAAAAGGAGGATGAAACTCTTACATTTAGGTATATTGGGTAAGGTGATGACAAAAATGGAATTTAGTTTAAATCTTGCGATTGTTTTAACCAGAGTGATTAATGAACACTATGAAACTCTTGAAGATTTAGGAGTTGATTGGAGAGAAATTGCCAGAGAGATGCTAAAAGGAAACATAGAACTAAAAATAGAAGAAAGCCCATTAGGATTTTATTTAGTAATTGACATACCTAAAAAGTATTTAGGTGGTGAAAATGAACAAAATTGATGAAATTAAACAGAAAGTAAAAAGTAGTAATAGTTTTAAGTTATTGAAATTTCAATACAAAAATTCAAAAGTTGATATTGTTAATGGTGTAGAGCAAATATCTGAAGAATATGTGAAATGGGTTCAGAATTTACAGAATATTGTATTAGAAATTATAGAATGCACAATACAAGAAACAGCAAAAGAGATTTTTAAGTTATTGGAATGTAAAATGAAAGAAAATAATGTTTGTCTCCTTGAAGATGAAACTCATGTGTTGATTTATAGATATATGATTTCAAAAGAAGAGTATGAAGAAATCAAAAAACAATTTTTGGGTGGTGAAAAATGAACAAAAGCAAACTGGCAAACCATGAAATATGCAAGAAATGTGGAAAGTGCTGTATGGTTTTTACAGAGTATGTATATGAATCTAATAAAGACCTTGCAATGAGATATAAAATGTTAGATACAGATTTAGTTGAAGTCAAGAAGTTTGGAAAATATTATAGGATTATGTGGAAAATTCCATGCAAACATTTGAAGAAAGACAAAGATGGAAATTACTATTGTGATATTTATAATACTAACAAAAGACCATGGTTTTGTGAAACATATCCCGACCATTGTTTTGATGACATAGATATTTTGAATGGTGAAAGTGAAATATGCCCAATTATTAGAATACAACTTAATAAAAAGGTGAAACCAAATGAACATCCTTGATAACATAATAAAAATATTAATGGTGCTCACAGCACCTGTTTTGGTTATTTTAATGTTATTTACTGTGGGGGTGAGCAAATGAAAGTTTATGTTATTACAGATGAGGAAAATTATGTTGAGGCTGTTGTTTCTGATAAGAAAACAGCAGGATTATATGTAAAAATTAAGGGTTGGTTAGATTATGAAGAATATGAAGTGCTTGATTACAATTCAGCAATAAATGAATTAACAGAAGAAATCAATGGAGAAATCAACATTTGTGAGGATAGAATAAGAGAGAATGAACGCAAGAAAGAACAAATGATAAAAGAATTAGCAGAACTTAATGAGGAATTAAGAATACTAAAGACAATAAGAGAAGAAATATTTAATGGAGAGAGCAAGGACAAGAAAAAAGCCATTAAAATAATAACAAATAATATTGAAGAAATTGAGCATAAGATATCAAAATTAAATGACAAATTAAGGGAAATTGATTGCAGAATACTGGAACTAAACAAATATAAAAATATGTTAGAAAAAACGAAAGGGTGATAAAAAATGCTGACAGAAACACAATTTATTGCAATAGCTATGTTAATATCAGTAGCTGTTGTTATGGGCACTATTTTGTGGTTACTTCTTAAACTGATTGCCTATAACTTTAGTAGGATTGAGGAAGAGATGGATGAAAGAATAAACAAAGTTGTTTGCAATATCAGAGGCTATAACAGAGAAAAAAACAAAATAAAGGAACTCATAGAAATATGGGAAAATAGATGGGAAAGACTAATGGAAAAATATGTTAATTTGGAAGAGGAACTTATGAAAATTAAAGGAGGTATGAAAAATGGCTGAATTTGATTGGGACTTTTTTATATATGAAGTTGTAGGAAATATGACTAACCAAGAAAAAGCAGAACTATTTAAAAGTGTTGCTCTTTATCAGCAAGGGCTATACTTAATAGTTGTAAAATATGTTGTGTTTTTGGTAGTGACAGCACTTTTATGTTATACAGCTATTAAATTGACCAAAACAGTGTGGAAAAAAGAGGTAAAAAAATGATGCTTGTTAATTTTCCTTTTGTTATGGGAACGATTGTCGGAGTTGTGATAATATCTTACATTGTAACTTGCACAATTAATTATGTAAATGGGGGTTGATAAAAAATGATTCCAAACTGGGCATTTTTAGGAATATTGTTGGCTATTTATTGTTTTCTTGCTACAAAAGGACAGGGTGATTATATAGCATATCTGCTATCTTATGCCATTGTAATAGCGATGGGTTATTTTTTTGGGATGAGTAGAGATGTTACAGGTTTTATTGTTTCAATAATAAGTGTGATTGCTTATAGATTTATATTAGATGATTTAAGATTTAGGAGGTATGATGAATGAAAAGATATGACATCACAAAGCAGTTAATTGAAGGACTTGAAAAAGATGCATATGAAGTTTATGGCTTTGCAATGCTATGCGCTGGCTTTTTGCTTGGTGTTCTTGTCACAGCAATTTTGCTAAAGTGCAAATATGGAGGCTTGTAAAATGAAAAAAGTATCTCTCATTGAAGACAAATTTGAGAATGTGTTTTTGATATTTGTGATTATTGTAAGCACAGCATTTATAGTGATTGATACAAAATTTGATGTATTGGGCTTTCAAAAAACACTTAATTATACAAGCACTTGCGACAGCCTGAAAAACAATTCAAGCATTATCTGCGAGGAAATCAGGCCTTTTGGAGTAAACGCCTTGATATATCTTGGTCTCGCCGTCCTTGGTTTTGTTATATCATTACTTACTGTTCAAATATTGCATAGTGCTTACTACTCATACAAAAAACTAAAGGAAAAAAGGAGGTAGGTGTGTAAAATGAGCGTTATTTGTTATGATACAATGAGGTTGATAGTAGGATTGAATAATGCTTTTCTTTATTTGGGCATAGCTATTGGCATGGTGATAATGCGACTTATTATAGACATAGCTAACTTGCTTGAAAAAATATACAAAAGGCGAAAAAAGAAAAACAAAAGCTCTTTAAAAAGAAAGAAAAGGTGAAATTATGGATAAAAATAAATCTTTGAAAGAACTTAAGCAGAGTGCAAGGGACTTTGTGATTGCAGCATTTATTTTGTTATTAGTCATAGTTTCAGTAGGTAGATGGTGTGCTCGTGATGAACAAAGATGGTATCAAAGAAAATTTGAGGAATGTGTCATGGCGTGCAATGACTTTAATTTGACAATAAAAGAACTTGATGTTGCGCATTATATGGAATACACAAAGTATTTTTGCACATGTTCAGGAAATGTTCCTATTGATTTGGACAATTATTGGCAAATGAAACATAATGGTGATGCGAGTGGATAAGCTTGAAATCCTGAAACTAATCTTTGCATTTTCTTTTTTTGTTTTTATGCTGTATTATTCAACTGTGGCCATAAAATATGCAATAATGGCTCAAAAATGCAATCTAACCTGTATTGAGCCAGTGTTTAAAAATGGTTATTTTTCATGCAAAAAATATGAATGCTCAGAAAAAGTTTTGCAGGAGGCGATAAAAAATGGCAATATTTGACAGGTTTTTAAGAAAATCAATCAAGATAAAGACAAGAGGAGAGGAAATGCGAAGGGCATTCTTTAATCCTGAAATTGTGAAGCACTACTATGAAATGGGCGATGAAATTGACAGGAAAATATGGGATGAGCAGGCAAGCAAGCACGGAAAGAAACCTTTCAATTCTCCATATTGGTGGGCTTACTTGTATTTTTTAGGATTGGAAGCAAGCAACAAACTCCCCGAGCATGTCAAGAAAAAACTAAAACTTGTAGGCGAAAAAGCCATTAAGAAAGCTGAAAAGGAGGCAAAAGATGGGGTATAAATGTGATTTTTTCTCAATCACAAACAAAACTTTAAATCTGTTCAAGAAAAAGGGAAAAAGCATAATGAGGATAAACATAACAGAGAAAGGTAGGGGAATAAAATACATTGTATTTCAAATTTTGAGTGACAATGTCATTACAAAATTCAAGGTAAATATGCAGACATTCTGCGAATTCCTTAAGGCAAATGGGATCATGGTAAAAACTAAACAATCTCAGAAAGAGCATCAGCAATTTCTCTCTCATCTTTCTCAGAAAATTGTAGATAATTTTGAGTTATTAACAAGCTTGAGTGCTCAAGTTGAATTCTCGCCTGTGCAGGACCAAAACGCCTTGTCAGGTATATTCCTACAGAATGGCGGAAATGGTGAGGATGAAGTTTCTTTGAGCCAACATAAATAATTCCAGCTTTTTCCCCTATCTTTCTTATTATTTGGAATGCTCTTTGTCTTGAAATTGGCTTGTTTCTCCTGCCCTTTGGAGAAAAAATATAATCATCTGGACCTAAATTGTATGTTTCTATATACTTTTTTAAATCATTTAGGGTAGCCTCATCAATTGATTTCCACTTAAGTTTTGGTCTTCCGTCTCTTTCTCTCTGCTTTAAAATGTTCCAGAGTATTTTTTTAAGTTCAAAATTTATGTCATCAACCCTTAATTTAAGGACTTCTGAAATTCTCCTGCCTGTCCTGGCAAGCAAAAGAATAAGCAGCCTGTCCCTTGGATTGTCAGCATTATCTATCAATTTCCTTATTTCCTCTTGAGTAAGATACCCTTTTGGGTCTCTCATTGGGCTTGAGGCAAAGTCAGTTTTCATTTTTTTTCCCACCTGATGAACCATTTACTTTACTTTTCCTATATTTTGTTAATTTTTTATCTTATTTTTATGTTAATTAAGGATTTTTTTCAGATATACATATATATAGTATATATGGTGTGTGTGGGAAAAATAACATATTTTTCCCACTTATGTTATTGGCTGCACATCTGAATAATGCTTTTTCAATATTGTTGTTATGGCTCTTGCTTTCCTTAATGACAAGTTATATTTACTTCTGATTAAATCACTATTCCACTTTCCATTTAACCTGAAATCCCCAGGATTTTTCAATATCTCATCAATGTAATCAATTTCTGTTTTCTCTAAATTGTCATCTCCAAACCTTTCTTTATCCATTAAATCTGCTGTTTTCTTTGTTTTCTTTAACACTTTATCTTTGAATTCAGACACTTTTTTGTTTATCTCTTTTAGTGTTTTCTTTGGAATGATATCAAGAACACTTCTTCTTTTGACAATGTAAGGCATAACATATCTTTTGCCTCTATACATAAAACTGAAATAGGGATAATATGTTTTCCCCTTTTCCTTTCTATCTACCTTAATCTTGTATAAATACTGAATTACTTTGTCATTATCATATCTCTTGCATACTGCCTGTGCTGTCATAAGTTTTCTTACTTGAACATCTATCATATTGACATCAGGCAAATCAATCCATACCCCTAAATTCTTTTCCCTGAATGTTTGAAGTGCAAAATTTCCTAATATGTTCCCTATACTATACCACTGCCTATTAGACATAACTACTCCCCCCTCTGTTAATATGCAAGTATCCCCTTTTTTGCTGTCCTCAATAAAATCCATAAACTCTTTTATGCCTAAACAAACAGAAGAAGCACTGAACCTTTTTGGATTAATTATATATGCATCAATGATATTGCTCATAGTTTTACCTGCTCCTGTGTCACCTGTTGTAATCTGTAAATAATTGTAGTTTAACTTGTTTATCCTGTTCCAAATCCACTTATACCACATTATAGGTAATGCTTTTTTTGGTGGTAATTCCTGTTTTATGATTTGCTCTTTAATCTTTGAAGACAATATCATCAATCTCACCCCCTTGTTTTAATGGTGGGCTTAATTCTGTTTCCTGCATTGCATAAGAAATGGCTGCTAAAACCATATCTGTTTCATCATCAGTTAAAACCTTATCTTTGTTTTCCTTTAATTCCTCTAATATCTGCCTGAAATTTTCTGATTTTTGGGCATAAGGAGACAGGATAAATAACATTCTCCTTACATACTCGGTAAATGTTTTTCTGTCATTAGTGCTTAATATCCTGTCTAAATGTCTATAAATAACTGCTTTAAAGTCAAATAAATCCTTTCCTTGTTCAGACACCAGACCACCCCCTAATTAAGGGACTATTCCTGCCATTGGAAGTTTTGTTCAGGTAATCCTGAATCAATGTATAATTTATATCTTTTTTTGCATCTGCTGGTTTGTGATTAATCAAGTAAATACAACTTACAAATCCCGCCATTAGTATTGCAAATAGGCATAAGACCCATAAAACATCTTCTCTCATCTTATCACGCTCCTAACCAGGTGGTGGTGTTGAGTTTGTTGCCTGGCTTATTCCAGAACCTATTTGTCCAGCAATATTTCCAAGTTTATCAACAATTTGGCTTATCTTATTTGCTACACCGCCAAGTCCGCTTGTTATTGTTGTAGTTTGTTTAAGCACCATTACAAGCATGATTCCAGCAATCACAAAATAAACAATAGGCAATACAACTCCTCCATATTTTTCCCAGAAACCCTGCTTTCTTACTGTTTCAACTGTTTCTCTCATCTCTTGAGTTACAAGAGCCTTTGCCTGCAAAATTGAAGATTCAAATAGATTTAATTTAACTTTTTTTCCTTTTTCATCAACCACAATTTCACATGGGACATAATCCTTATCGCCAACTTCTATGTAAGCAAGGCTCTTATCTCCTCTCACAAACTTTGAATCAGGCATAGGAGCATAAGCATCATCATACCTCAAATAAATTTTGTGTGTTATCAAGTTTTCTTTTCCAATAAACTTGACTTCTTTTCCAACATCATAATAAGGGATATATGTGTCCCCTCTTTTTTTGAAAACAGTTACTTTTCTTGTAAATTTGAATATTTTCGTGTTGATTATTGGTATGTGTCTAAATAGGCGGTATAGTTTCATTTTGGTTACCTCCTTTTTTTCCTAAAATTCTATTTATTGCCTTTCCAATTACACCTTCTTTCTTTGATTCCATCTCACCCTGTATCTGATAAATTGTCTGAATTTGCTGTGTAAGAGAATTAAGCATTTTTGCCTTTACTGATTTCATCAAGTGGAAATGAAGGTTAAGTCTTATTTGTGCCATTAAAGTATGATAAGTTTCTGTATTTGGTATTCCATATTCCCTTAAATGAAGTGCAAACTGGATTGAAATTGCCTTCATTATTGAGCAGATGTGGTTCTCTATTGTACTTTCCCACATAAAAGACAATTGGTTTCCAGGGTGCAATGTTGAGAAAAGTATCCTTCTTATTTCCAGGAAACCTTTCTTATTTACTACTGCTCCCTCTCCCTTTTTCCATACACCTTCTTTTAAATCTAAGTACCATCCTGTGCTCTGCAAAATCTGTATTATTGAATAGGTTGTGTCAAGATATGTAAGAATTTGATTTTGTGGTGTCTGCAAATTCAATGTTTCAATTACTTGTTCATCTTGATTTGACATAAGTTAAGAAAAGTAAAATGTTTTTTTATTAATTGCGGTTTTGTCATGTTTTGCAAAAGGAAATTAATAAAAAAAGTGTGTTACACAGTATATTATGGCAGAACTGGATTTGTTTCTTGCAGGATTATTTGTAGTGGCAACAGTTTTTGTTCTTGTCATGGCAAATTTTGTCTGGGGAGCTATCAAGACAAAATTAGCAGATACAAGAATAAATTCATCAGCATATCAGATATTTTCAGGTGTTGACAGGGTCTTTGGATTTATGGATGGGGCAATTATCTTTGTGCAGGTCATTATAATATTGTTTTTAATATTCAGCGTTTTCCTGATAGATTCACATCCAGCATTTTTTGTTATATCAATCTTTTTACTGATAATTTCAACATTCCTTGGTGGCATTTACTCAAACGTCTGGGAAGCCTTTAGGGGAAGCACAGATATAAACAACACAGTAAATACAAATTTCAAGAAAACAAACATATTAATGAATAATTATTCAAAAATTGCAATTGTTGTTGGTTTTATTTTCCTTATTGCTTTATATGCAAAATCACAGTCAGGAGGTCCTGGAAGGTGAATAAGAAATTTTTTTTGATATTTGCATTCTTTCTCTTAGTCATAAATGCAGGTTTTGGATGGGCAGATGGAAATTTTTTAAAAAGAAGACCAATTGAAATTAATTCAACAGAAAACTTTACAGATTTTCAAGTAAAATTGAACATAACATACGATTCTGACATGCAGCCAGACTTTGATGACCTAAGGTTCTATGCTTCTGATGACACAACAAAACTTCCGTACTGGATTGAGGAAAAGAGCGACAGCAACTGGGCTGTGGTATGGATAAAAGGAAACTGGACAACAAACAATGGCACGCAGGCATACCTTTATTATGGAAATGCAAGTGCCACAAGCGAGAGCAATGCAACTGAAGTATTTGAGTGGTTTATAGGTGCAGAAGGGAATACTTTAATTGATTCAGGATATACAAAAAGAAGTTTGTTAGGCACTTCACCTTCTACAACAATAACAGCAAATAACAATCAAGTTAATTGGACATTTACTTCTGCTGGTTCTGGTCATGAAGCACTATTGTTCACAGAAACAAATACACCTTTTACAATACACATAGAAAATGCAACAGGGGTAGATAATTTTGGTGTTGCATTTTTTTTATCAAACACTCAGGATGGTTATGGTGCATGGTTAGATTGGACAAGTAATGAATATAGGTATTACAACTTTGAAACTGCTGGGGATGTTTCGCCTTCACCAGTTAGTGGGTTTGATGGAACAACAAGCGATATAGATGTTGAAGTAATTTCAAATTCTAATATAAAAATTTATGATGATGGTGTTTCTGTATTAAACAGCACAACATCTGTAACTAAATATGGTAACTTATCAGGAATATATGCAAGTCAGACAGGTGGGACATCATCTTTCTTTAAATTTGCTTATGCAAGAAAATATGCTGAAACAGAACCAACATATTCAATAGGTAATGAGGAAGGAATAGCACCAGAAATAACAATTTACCATCCAGCAAATACAACATATTCTTACTCAAATCATACTTTCAATTTCTCTGTATTAACTTATCTAAACCCAAATGCTCATGTAAAAGCATGGATAGATGGTAATTTGACTTATGATAATTCTTCATACATTAACAACACAATAATAGATATTCCAAACTATATTTTGAATGAGGGAAGCCACAACTTCACAGTTTGGGTAAATGAAACAAACGAAGCAACAAAAACAATTATTTTTGCAACAAAATATCATGATGTTTCAACATCAATGAACACAGAGGTTTTTGAAGGCACACAACAGGATTTTATCTTAAATATAAGTGTCTACGATAACATTTTCGATGTAATAAATGCAACTTTGAGCTGGAATGGGACAGAATATAATTTCACAAATGGAAATTACTTCAAAAAAACCCTGACAATGCCCTTGCTTGATTCAATAAAAAATACAACAGTGCCTGTGTTCTGGAAATTATGGGTAAATGACAGCTTTAATATATGGCAGGAGAACACAACAGTTGTAAATCAGACAATATTTAATTTTATCCTTGATGACTGCTCAACCGCAAATATAAGGGCATACAATTTCACAATAAAAAATGAGCAGACAAGAAATTTAATGAATGGAAATGTAACTTTTGCTTTATATTATGGCTTGGATGGGCAGTTCAATCAGAGTTTTGAAAACAAGAAGTATGTAGAATTATGTATATATCCTAATACAACTTTAAATGTTACAGGACAAGTGATTTATGAAGCTGGGGATTACCCAACAAGGAGTTATTATTTAATAAACAACTCTGCAGATTACCTTACTGACACAATAACTTTATCATTACTGCACTCAAATTATGCTTATGAAATGCCTTTCACGGTCTATGATGAGAACAATGAGGAGCTTGAAGGGGCTTATATCTTGCTTGAAAGGTGGTATCCCGAAACTATGAGTTATCAGTCTGTGGCCATGGGGAAGACAGATTCTAATGGTAAAGTTTCAATACCTCTTGAAAGAGGAGGGGATGCATGGTATAGGATAACTGTCATTTATAATGGTAGAGTTGTTAAGGTTGAATCGCAAAAGCAGTTTTACACTTCAGAAACCTCTTATACCTTAAATGTTATTGTTGGAACGGCAAATACCTATTATAATTTCCTTACGAATGTCCAATATGATTATAATTGGACTGGAAAAACACTTTATTTGAATGTGGTTGATAACTCTGGCTCAAATCCCTCTGGGACCCTTCTTGGATGGAATGAGGCATTTTTCAAGAATAACTTAATATGCAATTCAACAGGTTCTGGAAATTCATTCACACTGCTTTGTGACGCATCTGGAATAACTGGTCCTGCAACATTCACTGGAACAATAATTTATAATGGACAGAAGTTTGTTGTCCTGCAAATTGATAGATACTTTGCTGAAACAACAGACAATTTTGGGAATGACGGACTGCTTGCAACAGCAATCCTCGTCGGTGTTTCTGCCATGTTTATGATATGGGACCCAGTGGCATCTGTTATTTCAGCAATAGTCGGCTTATTTGGAGCACATCTTGCAGGATTCTATTCAATAAGCAATGTTGC
>CAZVDS010000008.1:0-18771 GCA_964626315.1 uncultured Desulfurellaceae bacterium | reverse complement strand
GTATATAGTAGTTCCTATTAATGATTAGTTTTTTTTAAGAGGAAAAAATGAAATACGGCGCGTCTAGTATAAAGGTTTTAAAAGGATTAGAGGCTATAAGAAAAAGGCCATCAATGTATATAGGAGGAGTAGGCGCAGAAGGATTGCATCATCTTGTTTATGAGTTAGTAGATAATTCTATTGATGAGGTAATGGGGGGATTTTGTGATGAGATTATAGTTGTTATAAACTCTGATAATAGTATAACGGTATTAGATAATGGTCGAGGTATACCGGTGGACATTCACCCTCAAGAGAGAATACCAGCCGCCACTCTTGTTTTAACAACATTACATTCAGGAGGTAAGTTTGACAAAAAGAGTTATCAAATATCGGGTGGTCTTCATGGGGTTGGTATATCTGTGGTAAACGCACTCTCTGAAGATCTTATTCTTAAAATATATAGGGATAATTTTGTATATTTTCAGGAATTTGAAAGAGGCAGGCCTATAACAGAGCTTAAAAAAATAGGTCGTACCAACAAAAGAGGAACGAGTATTACATTTCTTCCAGATAAAAAGATATTTAATGATACTCAATTTAGTTATGAATACCTATCTGGAAAACTAAGAGAATTAGCTTTTTTAAATAAAAAATTAAGAATAAAGTTGATAGATAAAAGAACACAAAACGAGGATGAATTTTATTACGAGGAAGGTATAATTTCATTTGTAGAATTTATTTGTAGGAATAAAACACCACTATTTGAAAAACCTATTTATCTACAGACAAAGGAAAATGGCATAGAAATAGAATTGGCACTTCTATACACTACATCTTATACTTCTATGGTTTATTCCTTTGTAAATTCTATAAATACTCAGGAAGGTGGCACTCATTTTTCTGGTTTTAAAAACGCCCTAACTCGAGCCATCAACAATTTTAGTGTTAATACTGGAATGCTTAAAGGATTGGCTTTTACTGGAGATGATGTGAGAGAAGGATTGATAGGCATTCTTTCTTTAAAAGTGCCTAGCCCACAATTTGAAGGACAAACTAAGACAAAGTTGGTGAATTTAGAGGTAAAGAGTGTTGTGCAAAGGTTGATATATGATAGATTAAAGGAATATCTTGAGATGTTTCCTGATGTAGGTAAAACCATTATAGAAAGAGCACTGCAAGCATATAGGGCGAGGGAAGCGGTAAGAAAGGCGAGAGAGTTAGTAAGAAAGAAAACTGATTTAGAAGGAAGAACCTTGCCCGGTAAGCTTGCTGATTGTCAGGAAAGAGACCCTTCTCAAAGAGAGCTTTTTTTAGTGGAAGGTGATTCAGCTGGTGGCTCTGCAAAACAAGCTCGAGACAGAAAATATCAAGCTATTCTTCCCTTAAAAGGTAAAATACTGAATGTGGAAAGAGCACGAGTAGACAAGATGCTTTCTTCTGAAGAGATAAGAAACATAATTATTGCTTTAGGTGTTGGAATAGGAGAAAAACTTGATATACAAAGACTTAAATACGAAAGAATAATTATTATGACCGACGCAGATGTTGATGGTTCACATATACAAACGCTTCTTTTAACATTGTTTTTTAGATACTTAAAACCATTAATTGAAGAGGGACATATCTATATTGCTCAGCCTCCACTATACAAGATAAAAATAGGTAGAACTGAACTCTATATTCGCACCGAGCAGGAGATGAGAGCGTTCTTAATCAATAAAGGATTAAAGAATGTGCAAATCACAACTAAAAGTGGAGTGACAGGAGGAGAGGTATTGAGAAAAATTACCGATAGGTTGTTTATATATAGGGATGTTATGAAGAGATTGAAATTGAGGTTTGGAGATGACAAAGTAGTAAGATGTTTAGCGATGGTGGATGAGTCTCGTTTAGATGATGAGAAAAGGTTAACGGATTATTTGTCCAATTATCTTGAGAGTGTATGGAAATGTAGATTTGTAGAGATAAATATTCATGATATGGGAAAGGAGTTTGTTTACGAGGATAAAAATGGTACTAAGAAGGTATATATAGATGATGATTTTTTTACTTCTCCAGAATTTCGAATATTAAGAAGATACTCTCCCTATAAGGATATAGGAATGCCACCTTTTTTATGTAAGATTGCGGATAAAGAGATAAAGTTTAATACAATAGAAGAGATTTTAGATTTTGTGGAGAAGAAAGGAAAGGAAGGAATAGAAATTCAGAGGTATAAAGGTTTAGGAGAAATGAATCCTGAACAATTATGGCAAACAACAATGGATCCTGAAAAAAGAGAGCTTTTACAGATTAAGATAGGCGATACCGCAGAAGCGGAGAGAGCATTTACCCTTCTCATGGGAGAAAAGGTAGAGCCGCGTCGTGAGTTTATAGAAAGAAATGCTCATAAAGTAAAGTATTTGGATATTTGAAATGCAGTTGATAGATATAAAGGAAAATTTACAGGAATCTTATTTAGATTATGCCATGAGTGTCATTGTGGGCAGGGCTATTCCTGATGCTCGTGACGGTTTAAAGCCTGTGCATAGGCGGATTTTGTATGCCTGTTATGAACTTGGTCTTGCTCATAACAAACCCTCTAAAAAATGTGCCCGTATTGTAGGTGATGTGATAGGAAAATATCATCCCCATGGAGATACGGCGGT
Organism: uncultured Desulfurellaceae bacterium; assembly: GCA_964626315.1. Lineage (GTDB taxonomy): Bacteria > Campylobacterota_A > Desulfurellia > JAGGSF01 > JAGGSF01 > CAZVDS01. The sequence goes on along the minus strand of CAZVDS010000008.1, from coordinate 16,141 downwards.
ATATGAGGCCTTGGTGCGCATGGCTCAGAATTTTTCTATGAGGTATCCTTTAATAAATGGTCAGGGAAATTTTGGTTCTATAGATGGTGATCCACCAGCCGCTATGCGTTATACAGAGGCACGTTTGTTAAGTGTTGCTGAAGAGATGTTGAAAGATTTAGATAAGGATACGGTGAATTTTCGTCCTAACTATGATGAAACATTAAAGGAACCAGAGATACTCCCATCGTCTTTACCAAACCTTTTAATTAATGGTGGTTCGGGTATCGCCGTAGGCTATTCCTGTAATATGCCTTCTCATAATTTAAAAGAAGTTATAGATGCCACAATTTTTTACATAAAAAAGAGAGGAGATGTAGATAACGATGATTTGATGGAATTTATTGAGGGTCCTGATTTTCCTACCGGCGGCATTATTGTAGGCAAAGATGGTGTCAAAGATGCATATAGAACGGGCAATGGAAAGATAAAACTACGAGCGAAAGTAAGGATAGAAGAAGAAAAAGGAAAGGAACGTATTATTATCTATGAAATACCATTTTCTGTAAATAAATCCTTATTGGTGCAATCTATTGCCAATTTAGTAAAGGAAAAAAGAATTGAAGGAATTGTAGATTTGAGAGATGAATCCAGCAAAGAAGGTATAAGAGTTGTGGTTGAACCAAAGAAGGGAGAAAACACAACTGTGATTCTAAACAGACTGTACAAGTTTACATCATTAGAAACGACATTTGGTATTCATATGTTGGCATTGGATAAAGGTGTGCCCAAGCTCCTTACCCTCAAAGCCCTAATTGAAATATTTGTAGAACATAAAAAGATATGTGTAGTGCGAAGGACTAAATTTCTTTTAAAGAAAGCTGAGGAAAGAGCGCACATCTTAGAGGGTTTGGAAATTGCCTGTAATAATATTGAGGAAGTGGTGAAGATTATTAAATTATCAAAAAACACATCGGAGGCAAAAGAAAGACTAATAAATAGATTCGCTTTTTCTGTAGCGCAGGTTCAAGCAATATTAGATATGAAACTTTCCCGCTTGGTTTCATTGGAGAGAAAAAAGATACAAGAGGAACATGCGTCTTTATTAAAAGATATTGCTTATTACAAGAGAATTTTATCTCATGAAGATGAGTTGTATAAAGTGATAACAGAGGAGTTGTTAGAACTTAAGCAAAAATATGGGGATGAGAGGAGAACCTATATAGAAGAAGAAGAAAAGATATTAAACATTGAAGATATAGTAAAACCAGAAGAGGTTATTGTAACTTGTAGTAGAAAAGATTACATAAAAAGGATACCTTCAAGTAGTTTTGTTCTTCAAGCCCGAGGTGGAAAAGGAAAAAAGGAGACCTTGAGAGCAGATGATGTGGCTTATCTTGTTGTTTCGGCAAACAATCTTGATCCATTATATTTTTTTACCAATTATGGTAGAGTGTTCACTTTAAAGACATATCTCATTCCTGAGGCGAATTTTTACGGGAAGGGTAAACCTGTTTCTAATATCATAAATTTACAAGAAGGTGAACAGGTTAGAGCAATTGTTCCTCTGGAAAAAGAAAAATATTTTGTGTTTATTACTGAACAGGGGATAATAAAAAAGACTGATGTATCTTATCTTTATGGGGGAAAAAGTGGAAAGATAGCACTGTTTTTAAATGAAGGGGATTTTGTGGTTAAAGTATTTAATATGGATAAGGGAGATATAATTGTATCTACTCAAAATGGTTTCTTAGGCAGGTTTGATGCCAGTGATGTAAGAGAGATGGGAAGGACTGCACGAGGTGTTATAGGAATGAGATTGACGGACGGAGATAAAGTGATTTCTGCCTGTAGGGGCTATAAAGATATTATCTTGATTACAGAGAGAGGATATGGTAAAAAAATACCCGTAGATAAAATAAGAAAGACGCATAGGGGCAGTAAAGGCGTAAAAGGTATGAAAATAGAGAAGGGCGGACATGTAGTAGAAATATTATCGGATATAAAAGGAAGAGATTTGATTATTATAACCAATAACGGTAGAGCGGTGCGTATAAAAACAAAAGATGTGAAAAAACTTTCTCGCACTGCATTGGGTGTTATATTGCAGAGATTAGAACCAAGAGATGTGGTAGTAGGAGTGTCCTTGATTTAAGATGGATAAAAATGAATTAAAAGAGATTGTATTTCCTTATGTTGAGAAGATAGATAAAGAGTTATATGAGATGGTTGTTCCGCGTTCTCGTCTTACGATGCAGATTTTTAATCAGGTAATAAAAACAGGAAAGAGATTAAGACCATTGTTGGTTATTTACTCTGCTTTGTGTTCAAAATACAACAAAGACATGAAACCACTATACAGATTGGGAGCAATTATAGAGTTGGTGCATACTGCATCTTTGTTACATGATGATGTAATAGATGAGGCAGAGATGCGCAGAGGAGTTGTCTCCTCTAATCGCTTATTTGGAAATGGGGCCTCTATCTTAACCGGTGATTATATGTATTCTTTAGCTTATAATATGGTTTTGCATTATGAAGATAAAAGGATTGCTAAAAAAATATCGGAGGCAGCCTATATTCTTTCTGAGGGAGAAATTAAAGAGCTGGAAAATACAAGAAATATCAAACTAACAGAGGAACAATATTTAGAGATAATATATATGAAAACGGGGGTTTTAATTGAGACAAGTAGTATAGTAGGGGCAATGTTTTCTGGATGTAGTGAAGAAAAGATAAAATTATTTTCTGAGATGGGAAAAGATTTAGGCATTGCTTTTCAAATCTATGATGATGTGTTAGATTATATGGGAATAGAAGAGAAAATAGGAAAAGAAACAATGAAGGATATAAGAGAAGGAAAGATAACAATGCCTTTGATATACAGTTTACATAAAGACAATGAGTTGATGAATGTATTGAAGGATTTTAGTATAAACACGAAAGAGCTGTTAAAGATAAAAAGAATGATAGAGAAAAAAGGTGGCATTGATTATAGTTTGAAAAAGGCAAAAAGTTATGCAGAGCGAGCAAGAAAGGCTATAAGCCCCATAGAATCTTCTCCAGAAAAAGCGGTGTTGGAAGCATTGATAGATTACTCGGTAAGCAGAGAGAGTTAGCAGTGAAGAGTGTAATATTTGTGGTAGGGTTGAATCATAAGACCTCTCCTTTTTTACTAAGAGAACAGCTTTCATTTGATAATGAGGATATATCTATAACATTGCAAAAACTGTATGCTCAGAGGAATATTGAGGAGGTGATGATTCTCTCTACCTGTAACAGAGTGGAGATTATTGGAGCAACAAATAATCCCTGTGGATGTGTAGGTGATGTGGTGGATTTTATAGAGAATTTTAAACATATAAAAAAAGAGGATGTGACTCCTTTTCTTTACACCAAATTGGATGAAGAGGCAATGCAACATGTATTTGAGGTAACATCGGGTTTGGATTCGCTGGTTGTGGGTGAACCACAAATTTTAGGACAGGTAAAAGAGGCATATAGATATTCGGTAGAGTTTTCTACTTCCGGCGTTTCTTTAAATAGGTTAATGAGAAGAGCATTTGATGTGGCCCGAAGGATAAGAAGGGAAACACATTTAAGCGAGAAGCCTGTTTCTGTAAGCTATGCGGCGGTGTTAAAAGCTAAAGAGGTTTTTGGTGGTAATATTAAAAACAAGAGAGCAATGATTGTGGGAATAGGGGAGATGGCTGAGCTCTCTTTAAAGTATCTCCTTTCAAACCAAGCAGATGTAGTCTATATTGCGGATAGAACACCTGCAAAGGCAGGTAAATTGGCATTTAGTTGTGGAACAAGGGTTATTTCTTTAAATGAAATAGAGAAATTTATAAACAATGTAGATATAATAATAACTTCCACTGCTTCCAAACGGCCTATTATACATAAAGAAGATATAAAAAAAAGAAAAGAGAAATTACTCATCATAGATATAGCTGTGCCTCGAGATGTGGAAGAATCTGTAAGAAATATTCCTCATGTTTCTGTATACAACATAGATGAATTGAAGAATATAGTGGATGAGGCGATTAGATTTAGAAAAACTGAAGCTGAAAAAGCAAAAAAAATTATTAAACAAGAGGTAAAAGATTACATTGCCTATACCGATTCTTTAGATTTTGAATTGGTAGCAGCACATTTAAGAAAAAAGGTTGATGATTTAAAAAGAGAGGAGTTAGAAAAACTATATGAGAAACTGGGAGACAAATTAGAAGATGAAGATAAGATGTTGATAGAAGCTATGACTAAATCATTGCTTAATAAACTGTTGCATGAACCTACTCAAGGTATAAAAGATTTTCTTAAGCTACCCGAGGGCGACCTTTATATAGAAGCCATAAAGAAGATTTTTGGTTTAGAAACTGTTGTAGACCGTCGGCGCTGTTTCTTTGCTGAAACTGCAGATGTTAAAAAATAAAATTATCTTAGGGACAAGAGGAAGTAAGTTAGCTCTGTGGCAGGCAAATTCAGCAAAAGAAACAATTCTTAAGAAATTTCCTAACATTTCAGTGCAAATAAAGATTATAAGAACGGAAGGAGATAAGTTTTTGGATAGATCTTTGTCTTTATATGGAGGGAAAGGTTTGTTTGTAAAGGCATTGGAAAAAGAGCTTTTAAATAAAGAGATTGATATGGCGGTGCATAGCATAAAGGATGTTACAACAACTCTTCCTAATCATCTCACTATCGCCGCTACTTTAAAAAGAGAAGAGCCATTTGATGTTATTGTATGTAAAGATGGAAGATTTAAAGATTTAAAACAAGGAGCAGTGATTGGCACCTCTTCTTTGAGAAGAATAGTTCAGTTGAAAACATTAAGAAGTGATTTTAATTTTAAACCTTTAAGAGGAAATGTGGATACGAGAATGGAAAAGCTTTTTAGAGGTGAGTATGATGCGATTGTTTTAGCTAAAGCGGCGGTAAAGAGATTAAACTTAAACCTAAATACGGAAAGATTGCCTATTGTTCCTGCTTGTGGTCAGGGAATAATAGGAATAGAGACCAGTAAAAACTCAAGTTTAAAGAATATTTTATGTTCTATAAACGATAAAGAAACATTTAAATGTGCTAATGCAGAGAGAAAATTTGTGTATCTTATGGGTGCAGGATGTAATGATCCCATAGGGGCTTATGCAGAATTTAGAGACGGAAAGGCGACTTTATCCGTAATGTATGCTATAAAGAAAGGCGGAGAATGGGATGTGTTTAATTTCACAGAAAATGGTTTTTCTATGGATGAGCTTCCAGAAAGATGTGCAAAAAGAATGAAAAGATTTTTATAAGAGCTCTCTTGCCCTTGTATCTTGTTTCTAAAGAACTAAAGAAGTCTTTAGAAACTACAAAAGCTATTTTTATTCAAGACAATATTTTATCCAATCTTTTGCTTTTTTGTAAAGAAGACACAAAGGTTATTTTTTTTAAAAATATTCATGAGATAGAAGATAAGGAGGGATTAATTTTAATAGGTGAAAAACTAAACCCAGAAAAAACAAAAAAAAATATCTTTCTCTCCATGTCCAGAGTAGATTTAATAGATGTTACTGAAAAATTAGAATATGATGGATTTTCTGTGTATCCCCTTCCTTCTATTTCGTTTAAACCTTTGGCTATAAATATTAAGATTCCTGATATAGATTGGATTATTTTTACTAGTAAAGTGGGTGTGAATTATTTTTTTAAAATTTTTAATGATGATATAAGAAAACTGAATAATATAAAATTTGCCTGTGTGGGAAAAAGGACAAAACAGTCTTTGAGTAGTTTTGGAATACAAGCCGATGTTGTGCCTGAAACCTTTATGGGCGAAGGATTAATTAAAGCTTTATCTAAATTAGATATGAAAGACAAAAAGATACTTCTTGCCCAGGCAGAAACAACAAGGGGTATAGTGGAGAAAGAGTTAAAAAAAACAGGAGCAAAAGTAGAAGTGCTTTCTTTATATAGGAATGTTATTCCTCCTTTATGTTATGCTTTTGTCAAAAGAGCAAAGGATGTAAACCATATAGACTATGCTTTGTTTACTAGTCCCTCCGCGGTAAAACATACTATGAAATTATTTGGTAAAATGTGGGAGAATTGGACAAAAAGGGTAAATTTATTTATAACAATAGGTCCTATAACAGCAAAGATTTTAAAAGATTATGGAAAAGTGGTTTATCCATCAGAGTTTACCATTAAAGATATGTTAGAATTTGTTTATAGGAGAGAATATGGAAGAATTGGAAAAGATAGCTAAAAAACTTAGAAAGGACATTCTTTTGATGCTCAATATGGCAGGATCAGGTCATGTAGGGGGATCATTGTCTTGTGTAGAGATATTGGTTTCTCTTTATTTTAAGATTATGCGTTATAATGCAAAACATCCATCAGATAAAAGCAGAGATAGATTTGTTTTGTCTAAAGGACATGCCGCACCTGCTTTGTATGCCACACTGAGTAGAGCAGGATTTTTTCCCCGTGGTATGTTGTGGACTTTGAGAAAATTGGGTAGCCCCTTGCAAGGGCATCCAGATTCCAAATATTTAGTAGGGGTGGAAGCTTCTACCGGCTCATTGGGGCATGGTTTGCCTCAGGCTTGCGGAATGGCTTTAGCCGGGAAATTGGACAGAAACCCATTTCGTGTTTATTGTTTGATGGGTGATGGAGAGATGGATGAAGGATTAGTATGGGAAGCTTTAATGAGTGCTTCTCATTATAAATTAGATAATCTATGTGTAATTGTAGATAACAATGGTTTACAGATAGATGGGAGATGTAAGGATGTGATGAATATCTATCCCTTAGATGAAAAATTTAGAGCATTTGGGTTTCATACTATTTCTGTTGATGGACACAAATTTTCTGAGTTGTTAGATGCTTTTGAAGAGGCAAAAGATAATAAAGGATCACCAACGGTGATTATTGCTCATACTATAAAAGGCAAAGGAGTTTCTTTTATGGAAGATAGAGTGGAGTATCATGGTGTAGCTCCAACTGATGAAGAGTTGAAAAAAGCAATGGAGGAGGTTGAATGAAAGCAACCAGAGATGCCTATGGAGATGCATTGGTTGAGTTGGGGGGAAAATATAAAGATGTAGTGGCGTTGGATGCGGATTTGGCAGGCTCAACCCGAAGTATTAAATTTAAAAAGGTTTTGCCGGATAGATTTTTTGATATGGGTGTTGCTGAAGCAAGTATGGTGGATATCTCAGCAGGATTAGCTTTATGCGATAAGAGGCCCTATGTATCTTCTTTTGCTGTATTTATTACAGGAAGGGCTTTTGAATCGGTGAGACAATCTATAGCCTATCAAAAATTACCAGTCGTGTTGTGTGGTTCTCATGGAGGGGTAAATGTGGGAGAAGACGGAGGTAGTCATCAAGGAATATTGGATATTGCTTTGATGAGAACTCTTCCCAATATGAAGGTTGTTATTCCAGCAGATTACAATGAAACCTACAATGCTGTTTTAACTACTATTGACAACAATGGACCAGTTTATATCAGAACATCTCGGATGAAATCCCCTATCTTTACCGAAGGAGATTTTTATTTTGGCAAAGGAAAAATATTGAAAACGGGGAAAGATGTAACTTTGGTTAGTTGTGGCTTTTTAGTATGGTATGCCTTGGAAGCGGCAAAAATTTTGGAGAAAGAGGGTATAGATGTATCTGTGATAGATATGGCTACAGTAAAACCCCTGGATGAAGATCTCGTTTATGATTTTGCTAAATCAACCAAGAGAATGGTGACTATAGAAGAACATACAATTTTTGGGGGGTTAGGTAGTACGGTGGCGGAATTTTTGAGCGAAAATTATCCCATTAAACTAAAACGTATAGGAATGTATGATGTTTTTGGAGAGTCAGGTAGTTGCGATGACCTTTTGTGCAATTTTGGATTTAATGCTATAGGTATTAGTTATACTGTAAGAGAATGGCTGAAAAAACTTTAGTTTTCCTAAAAGATATACACAAGACATATAATAAGGTTAACTGGGTTTTACAAGGTGTAGATTTAAGATTAAATAAAGGTGATATAATAAAAATTATAGGAGAAGAGGGGTCTGGAAAGACTACATTACTCAAGATTATTTTATGTGCTGTTTTTCCTGACAGAGGTAGAGTGAATATAATGGATATAGACACCAGTGATTTAAAAAAATATGAGCATATTTTATTATTGAGACAATATATGGCTGTTTTCTTTGAGAATTTTCGTTTGTTTGAATATATGACTGTTTTAGATAATCTTTTATTTATCAATAAAATGAAAGGCAGAAAGAAAAGAATATTTATGCCTTTGGTAGAACGGTTTTTATCTCAGTTAGATTTGGGAGATATTTTTAGAAAAGAGGTAGTATTTCTTTCGCCTGGCGAAAAGGCAAGGCTTGCTTTAGCCATGATATTTTCTCTTGATACACCCATTATTTTAATGGATGAGCCATTTAGATATCTTTCTCCTTCTTCTATTGGAAAAGCGATAGATATCTTAAAAAGTGATTTTTGTGAAGATAAGGGTATTATTCTTTTTTCCGGCAAAGAGATTTCTTTACCTCGGGGAAAGAGTTTTATATTGAATAGCGGTAAATTATATGGGATACATAATCAAGATACTGGGCAAAAATAAAACATTAAGTGGAACATGCTTTATTACATCTTTTCTTCTTACCTTGATGCTGGTTTTACTGGTTTTGGTATTTTTAGTTATAAATTTTCAATTTAATATAGCTAAATCTCGAGCTCATATATATATCGTATTTCACGAAAATATATCGTCTAAAGAGGTAGATGATATTTGTATGAAGATAAAGAATAAGAGATGGATAAAATCATTAAGACTCATTTTACCTCAAGAGGCTTTGAATATGGTGGAAAGAAGTATGGGAGTGAAACTTCCTAAATATTTTTCTAATCCCCTTCCTTATTCTGCAGATGTTTTTGTAAAACCCCGTTTTTTAAAAGAAAATGTGATGAATAACATAAGAGATGAGATATTTAAGTATTCACAGGTTGATGATGTTTTATTTCCTTCAAGGCTTATTTTATCCTATGAACATTCTTACAGGTATTTTTTAACCTTTTCTCTTTTATTCCTATCTGGTTTTATTATAATGGAAGTTGTCATTTTTTTGCTTATAGGCAGACTCTTTTACTTAAATTTGAGAGAAGATGTTTTAACTTTAAAATTTTTGGGATGTAGTTCAGATAAAATAAAATTGCTTTTGAGGGGAGGATTATTTTTTATAGGTTTTATGGGAATGGTTTTATTTGGGGTTGTATCTTTAGGGGTTGCTATGTTTACTAAAGATTTTGTGCAAAGCATATCTTTTTTGAGCAGTTCCAATTTTATTTTTACCTGTGAGTTTTCCTTAATGATAATTTTGTTAAATATGTTTGTTTTATTTTTATGCACACTCTTTGCTGTAAAGAATGAGAAAGTTTAGTTTTCTGATTATTCTACTGTTGCTTTTTTCTACACCTGCATTTTGTGCAGACAAAAGCACGCATATTCATGCCGAGCTAAAAAAAATTAAGGGAAAAATAAAAAAGAAAACAGAAAAGTTAAACACCATTAGAAATAGATATTTTAAGATAAAAAGTAAAATTACAATTATTGATAAACGTACCCGAAAACTTCATGAAAATATTAGACAGGGGAAAAAAGCAGTGAGAAAAATGGAAAAGCGCATTGTGTTGTTAGAAAGTAGTATAGGGTATCTAAAAGGGGAAATAGGAAACAAGAAAGAGATTTTAGATACTCATTTTAAAACTTTTCTTGTCACAACTTTCAGGAAGGAACAGTATATCCCTCGAGGAGATATATCTCCTTTATGGATGATGTGTATGTTGGGGAAAACATCAGCTGCCTTTAAGGAAAGCATTGTAAAATATAAAATTAAGTTAGAAAGATTGGAAAAAGATAAAAACTGGTTGGAAATACTTGTTTCTAAAAAAAAGAAGGCAGTATCTTGGATAGATGAGCAGAAAAAGATGTTGGTTCAAGAGAAGAAAAAGAAAGAACATCTATTGGCATCACTTGAACACAGCAAAAAAATGTATATATCTGAAATTCGCAGATTAGAAAAGAGAAAGGAATCATTGGAAACAGTGTTGGTTGAAATTGTTAAAGAAGAGCTAAAAAAAAGGCATGCGTATAAAAAAGTAGAAAAGCCTTTTTATTTACTTAAAAGAAAATTGATATTTCCGGTGAAAGAAGGTACAATAGCTAGTAGATTTGGGAAAAAATATGATAAAGTAATAGGCATTTATACCAGAAATAATGGGATAGATATTAAAGTAAAAAGAGAGCAAGGTGTTTATGCGATTTATTCGGGGCGTGTGGATTATGTAGGGCAGGTGCCGGGATATGGTGAAACAATTATATTGAACCATTTAAATAACTATTATACTGTTTATGCTGGAATGGATACTGTATATGTAAGAGAAAATGATAAGGTGGTTGAAGGTAGACGATTGGGTAAAGTAATGGAATGTTTACATTTTGAGCTGAGAAAGCAAACATTGGCATTAAATCCTTTAAATTGGTTAAGTTATAAAAATATAGGGAGAAAGAGATGAAAAGAAAAAACAGTGGCTTTTTAGTTATCCTTTTTATTGTTGCATTGTTCATGTTGGGAGTTGTTTCTATTTCGGCCCAGGTGGAAAATAAAGGAAAATATACTAAATTAAAAACTTTTTCTGATGTGCTTTCTACGGTAGAGGAGAATTATGTCAAAGAAGTGGATGACAAAGAACTGATAGGTTCGGCTATTAAAGGAATGGTAAGTTCTTTAGATCCTCATTCTTCTTATATGGATGAGGATGAGTTTAAAGAATTGGAGGTTTTGACGAAGGGAGAATTTGGTGGAGTAGGGATAGAAATAACGATCAAGGACAAATTGCTTACAGTGATTGCTCCCATAGAGGATACGCCTGCCTATAGAGCAGGGGCAAAGTCAGGGGATATAATTATAAAAATAGATGACAGAAGCACCTGGGGTATGTCGTTAAAGGAAGTGGTAAAGATTCTAAGAGGGAAACCAAAGACAAAGGTGAAATTAACAATATCGAGAGAAGGAGTTAAAAAACCTATAGATATCACTATTGTGAGAGATATAATTCATATAAAAAGTGTAAAGTATGAGATGATTTCTCCTAAAATTGGTTATCTTCATATATTACAGTTTCAAGAAGGAACGACAAAAGAAGCAAGGAAGGTTTTAAAAAGGTTTTCAGGAAAGGTAGAAGGTTTAATTATTGATTTGAGAAATGATCCAGGAGGACTTCTGCCTGAGGCAATTGGCGTTGCAGATTTGTTTATAAAAGATGGAGTGATTGTTTCTACTAAGGGAAGATTAAAAGCACAGAACAAGGTATATTATGCACACAACGGTGGAATTGAGTCTACTTATCCCATTATAGTTCTGATAAATGGTGGTTCTGCCAGTGCGTCAGAGATTTTGGCAGGTTGTCTCCAAGACCATAAAAGGGCTATTATTATGGGGACAAAGAGCTTTGGTAAGGGGAGTGTGCAGACAATATTCCCAATGGATGATGGTTCTGCGGTTAGTCTTACCACCGCTGAATATTATACCCCATCTGGTAGATGTATTCAGGCTTTAGGTATTACTCCTGATGTATATGTGCCACAAGGTAAATTGAAAATAGAAGAAAAAAAGATGCTGAGAGAGGAAAACCTGCCTCGTCATCTTAAAGCTTTGGAGAAAACAAGAGCTGAAACTGAAAAGGTGGAGGACTATCAGCTTTCTAGAGCCATCGGTCTTTTAAAGGCTATTGAGATTGTAAAACACAGATAATGAAAAAAGTCTTTCAAATTGTTATTTATCTTTATTGTATAGGTACTGTAGTATATTTTGTGGGTAATTATATACATAAAAAAAAACAACCGGTACCAATTGTAACAATGAAGATACCGGAATTACCAAGGGAAAAGCCTATGATTAAGAAATCAGAGACTAAAAAAGCTGTGTTGAAAAAAGTTAAGAAGGAATCTTTTAAAGGGAAGATTTCTATCATTATTGATGATGTAGGATATAATGAGAAATTAGTCTTGAAATTTGTCCAACTCAATATACCCCTTGCTTTTTCTTGTCTACCTTATGCTTCTCACACCAAAGAGATTGCAAAAAAGCTTCATAAAATGGGTTATACGGTGATGTTGCATATGCCTTGTGAGCCTATTGATAGACCATTTCATGGTTTAGGTCCAGGGGCATTGTTTGTAGATGCGGATAAGGAAGAAATCATTGAAAGATTAGAGAAGGCATACCAGAATGTGCCTTTTGCTGAAGGATTAGATATTCATGAGGGATCTAAATTTAGTCAGCGGATAGATAAGATGGATATAATGATGCAGTTTTTAAAGAAAAAATCTTTGTTTTTTGTGGATAGTTTTACCACCCCTCATAGTGTTGGCTACTTAGAGGCGGAATATGAGGAAATCCCTTTTGCCAAAAGGGATGTCTTTTTAGATAATATAAAAGATATTTCTTGTATAAAAGAACAATTAAATAAAGCTTTATATATTGCCCGTAAAAAAGGTCAGGTAGTAGCTATTGCTCATTGTAATAAAGTAACATATAAAGCATTAGAAGAATCTATTGATAGTTTGAATAAGAGCGATGTCCAAGTTGTAGATATAAAGAGAGGTTTATGTACATTTTAGGTATAGATACATCTTGTGATGATACATCGTGTGCGATATTAGAAAATGGAACGCTTAAGTCTAATATAGTATTTAATCAGAATGAAGTGCATGATAGGTTCGGAGGTATTGTTCCGGAAATTGCTGCTCGTATGCATACTGAGTCAATTTCATTTTGTGTAAAGAAGGCAATGGAAGAAGCAGATGTTTCCAAAATAGATATGGTAGGAGTTACTGTAGGTCCGGGGCTAATGCCTTCCTTATTGGTTGGTGTTTGTTTTGCTAAAGCATTTTGTTATGCGAGACATATTCCTATAATAGGAGTAGATCATATAGAAGGGCATATCAATGCCATATTCTTAGAACATGATGTTGAATATCCATTTTTAGCATTGGTTGTCTCTGGCGGACATACCAATCTTTATTTGGTTTCAGAAAAAGGTTATAAACTGTTGGGAAAAACATTGGATGATGCAGCTGGAGAAGCGTTTGATAAGGTTTCTCGCCTCATGGGTCTTTCTTTTCCGGGTGGACCGATTATTGACAGGTTGTCAAAAACAGGAGACAGTGCATTTTTCAACATTCCCAGAGCGTTAGAGAAAAAAGAAACATTGGATTTTAGTTTTAGTGGTGTAAAAACGGCTGTCAAAAAGTGTGTTGAAAAGTTGGGTAAATTGTCAAAAACTGATATAGCCAATATTTCCGCTTCCTTTCAGGAATCTGTGGTAGATGTAATAGTAGATAGGCTATTAAAAGCAGTAGATATAACAGGAGTAGGAAAAATAGTAGTAAGCGGCGGCGTTGCTTGTAATTCCCACTTAAAAGAAGTGCTTTTCAATATATGCAATAAAAGAGACATAAAACTTTATTTCCCTTCCCATTCCCTATGCACGGATAATGGGGCGATGATAGCTGAAGTTGCATGTAAAAACAAAGATCGGGCTACTTTTAATTATGATGGTATAGATGCAAAGCCACATTTAAGTTTATAGGGAGATTTATATGGATATATTGATTAAAGGTATTATCGTTACTCCCCAAGATGTAATAGATGGATATGTAGGTATAGAAAGGGATTATGTTGCTTATATGGGGAAAGAGAAAATAAAAGCAGAAAAATTTATAGACCCTTCTCCTTGTTTGGTTATTCCAGGTTTGACAAATTCGCACACCCATCTACCTATGAGTATGTTCAGGGGATTAGTGGATGATTTAAAATTAAAAGATTGGCTATACAAATATATATTTCCCCTGGAGGCAAAATTTGTAAATAAAGATTCTGTTTATTGGTGTAGTTTATTATCTATGATAGAACTTGTAAGAGGTGGTGTAACTACATTTGTGGATATGTATTTTTTTGAAGATGAAGTGGCTCGAGCATGTAAAAATATAGGCATGAGAGGATTCATAGGAGAAGGAATATTGGATTTTCCTACACCTGATGCAAAGAGTTCAGAAGAATCTATAGAAAAAACAAAAGATTTGTTTGAAAAGTTTAAAGATGATAATCTTGTAAATATTATTGTTGCACCTCATTCCACCTATACAGTGGAAAGGAAAACATTGGAAAAATGTAAACAGCTAAGTTTAGATAAAGAAATGTTATTTAACATACATGCCGCAGAGACAAAAGACGAGATTGAAACAGTAAAAAAAAAGACAGAAAAAACTCCAATAGAATACTTAAATGACATACATATACTTGACGAATATACCATTTTAGCCCATTGTACTTATGTTACAGAGCACGAAATAGAAATATTGAAAGAAAAAAAGTCAACAGTTTGTTGTGTTCCGGAAAGTAATATGAAGCTTGCCTCTGGTATTGCCCCTGTTTGGAAAATGATACAAAATAAAGTAAATGTAACTATAGGCACAGATGGCAGTGCAAGTAATAACAATTTAGATTTGTTTCAAGAAATGGATACAGTGTCAAAAGTGCAAAAGCTTTACACTATGGATTCCACTGCAATGGATGCAAAAAATACTTTTTTGTTATCTACATCAAACAATGAAAAAATACTGCATCAAAAAATAGGCAGGATAGAAGAAGGTTGTATTGCAGATTTAGCAATTATAGACTTAAACGATATAAACCTTATACCATATTTTAATCCTTATTCTCATATTGTTTATTCTGCTTCATCTTTTAATATAAAAATGACAATAGTCAGTGGAAAAATTATATATGAAAATGATAGTATAACCACTGTGGATGAAAGAGAAGTAAAACAAAAGGTAAGAGAAATTGCATCAGGAATTGCTAAAGGTTAGATCTTTTGCCAAGTTAAATCTATTTTTATATGTATTGGGTAAGAGAAAAGATGGTTACCATGAGATATTTTCTCTCCTCAATAAGATTGACTTACATGATACGATTTTTTTTAAAAAAGCGGATGAAATCATAGTTAGTTCTAATATAAAGCAACTGTACGGGAAAAAGAATATCGTATATAAAGTAGCCTCATCTTTGAAAAAACATTTCGGCAAAAATGAAGGGATAGAAATTTATATAGACAAACACATTCCTATAGGCAGCGGTTTAGGTGGAGAAAGTAGTAACGCTGCCTATACATTACTTGCATTAAACAAAATATGGTGTCTAAATATGAAGAGAGAAGAAATGGTGAAAATATCTCTTCTGTGGGGTAGCGATATTCCTTTTTTTATTTCTGCCAATACAGCCTTAGTTAAAGGAAGGGGAGAAGTTGTTAATCCCTTAAAGCTGGAATATAATTGTTATGCTTTAATTATATTCCCTGAAATTTCTATATCTACTAAAAATGTATATGCAGGAAAAATCCAGTTGACAAACAAGAGTTTTGTCCATAAAATTTTACAGGATGTGTTTCGAGATAATAGTGTGAACATGAGGTATATTCTTAAGTATATGCATAATGATTTGGAGCGAAGTGTTTTTTCTCTTTATCCCCAACTAAAGCAATATAAAGAGAAAGTAGAAAAACAAGTGGGAAGAAACTTAATTATGTCTGGTAGTGGCTCAGCATTTTTTACGATATTCTATGGGGAGGAGGTGCAAGAAGTAGCAGATAAACATAAGATATTACAAAAAGAAGGCATAAATTGTGTTAATGTAAAATTGTTGTGTTAAAAATTTTTTAAAGGATGGAGAGAATGGAAATTACAGAAGCGAGAATTAATTTAGTGGAAGGAGATGAAAAGTTATTAGCTTTTGCTACTGTAACTTTTGATAACTGTTTTGTAGTTAGAGATTTGAAGGTTATTAATGGGAAAAAGGGTTACTTTGTGGCTATGCCTTCTAAAAGAATGAAGGACGGAAGCTTCAGAGATATTGCGCATCCTTTGAATAACGAAATGAGAAAGAAATTGGAGGAAAAAATTATTCAAGAATATGAGAAAATCAAGGAAAGCACAAAAGAGGTTACAGAAAGTATTGTAGAAGAAAGTAATGAATAAATAAGAGTTGGGGTGTAGCCAAGTGGCAAGGCACGGGACTTTGGATCCCGCATTCGGTGGT
>CAZVDS010000007.1:0-20852 GCA_964626315.1 uncultured Desulfurellaceae bacterium | reverse complement strand
GTACATAATATGCAAGTTTTTTTGATATATTGAGTTTTGCACTCTGTATTAAAGATAAAATAATCTTATTTATATCGCTGATTTTTTTAACAGGAACATTGTTTTCTCGAGCCGCAATCTCTATCGCTCTCTTATCGGATGTTGCATTTAATATCCAGGTAGATATACCTCTCACCTTCTTGTTTCTGTGAGCATTACAGTGAATAGAGATAAATACATCTGCACCTTTATTGTTGGCAATGTGTGCTCTTTTAGAAAGTGGAATAAAAATATCCGTGTTCCGAGTGAGATATGCATCTATGTCCATTTCAGAAAGCTTCTTTTTTACTTCTCTTGCAATCTTTAAAACAATGTCTTTCTCTTTTATGCCCTTATAACCTACTGCTCCAGGGTCTTTTCCTCCATGCCCGGGGTCAATAACCACTACATATCTCTTTGAAGAGATTGTTTGCCTAAATTTTCTTTTAGCAAAGTTTGTTACCCAGCTTTTCGGATAATTTTTAATTAAAAGACCCAAAGCTTTTGTTCTTTCATTTTTATAATATGGATATCTATATCTCTTATATAAATTATTAAAGATGCATACCCTTCTATAGATGGATACAGGAGCATATTTGGTTTTCGGATAATTTTTATACAAGGATTTATAATCATTAGCTACTTTTAGAAGTTCTTCTTTGTCAAAGTTGTAGGTGTAATATGTTTCTCTGTAGGATATATTCTCATAGATTGAATATATATTTTTGTAGGTAAATGAAACACATAGAATAGCGAGAAAAATAAGCAAGACTTTTTTCATGTATTGAATTATATTTTATTTTCGTTATCTTTCAAATGTAATGAGAGTATTGGGAATAGACTATGGTGATAAAAGAGTGGGTATTGCAGTAAGTGATTCTATGAATATAATAGCTAAGGGTATTGAAATCTGGGAGAATAGAAGGGATTTGTATACAAAAATTAAAAATATTGTAGAAGAATATGAGGTGGGAACAGTTGTAGTAGGTATGCCCCTCAATATGAATGGTAGCAAAGGATATCGAGCAGAAATTACCTCAGTATTTGTAGAAAAATTAAAGAAAATGTTGAGAGAAATAAGAATAGTAACATGGGATGAGAGGCTCTCTACCCGTTTTTCTTTAAAGGTTTTATCTGAAACATCAGTTAAAAGAAATAAGAAGAAAAAAATTGTAGATAAAGTAGCGGCGACGTTCATACTTCAAGGTTATTTAGATTCTATAAGATGAAGGTAGATGTAAAAAAGTTATTAATTGCAAATTCTATTTTAGGAATAATAATTTTAGGAACTATTATTTGTATTTTTGTTTCGTTTAATCGCTATTTGCATTCACCTGCCTCCAAGAAAAAGGAAGTAAAGTATGTATCTATAGATAAAGGAGAGGAAATAAAGGATATTATAAAAAAATTGTATAAAGAAAAGATTATAAGAAAGGCAGATTGGTTTTATTATTATGTTATTTTAAGTGGTATATCTAAAAATATAAAAGCAGGGATGCATAAGTTTTCTACACATTTAACTCCTGAACAAGTAGGAAAGGAGCTTGTATCTTCTAAAACTTTTACCATAAAAGTAACCATACCCGAAGGTTATACCATAAAGCAGATTGCTGAGGTCTTAGATAAATATGGTATAACAAAAAAAGAAGAATTTTTGAAAGTATGCAATGATAGGCAATTCATTCATAGTCTTTCCATAGAAGCACCATCTTTAGAAGGTTTTTTGTTTCCAGATACCTATTTTTTCTATTATGGAGAAAAAACAGAAGACATAATTAAGACAATGATAAATCAATTTAATAAGGTTTACAATAAATTGTCACCTAAAAATGTAGACAAATATAAAATTTTAAAAATAGCTTCTATTATAGAAAAAGAAGTATCTCAAGATAAAGAAAAACCGCTGGTTGCTGCGGTTATATACAATAGACTAAAAAAAAGAATGAGATTGTACATGGATTCAACACTCATTTATGGATTGCCAAATTTTGATGGAGATTTAAAAAAAGAGGATTTAAAACAATCTATACCCTATAATACTTATTTGTTTTATGGGCTTCCTCCCACTCCTATTTGTAATCCTGGTAAAAAATCTTTGATTGCTGCTATTCATCCTGAAGATATAGGTTATCTCTATTTTGTTTCTAAGAATGATGGCACACATATATTTTCCAATAATTTAGGACAACAAAGAATATGGGTAAGAAAATATCAGAAAAAAATATAAAAAAATATTATTATATAAAAACATTTGGTTGTCAGATGAATGAACGAGATTCAGAAAAGATGGCCGCAATGCTTGAAAATAAGGGTTATCTACCTTCTTCTCTTCAAGATGCAGATATTTTGATAGTAAACAGTTGTGCGGTGAGAGAAAAACCGGAACAAAAATTGTATAGTTTTATTGGCCGTCTCATTCATGAAAAGAAAAAAGATGCAAAACTTATCGTTTGCGGTTGTGTTGTTCAATATAAGGGAAAAGAAATATTAAATAGGTTTAAGGATGTAGATGCAGTTTTAAATCCAAAAGGAATAGAGGATTTTGAAGAGATTTTGAGGGATATATTAAATGAAAAGAGGGTAATGCACATCCCTCTAAATTGGAAAGATCCTCATAAGATATTACCCCACCTCAAAAATGGGATAAGCGCCTTTGTGGACATTAGTTATGGTTGTAGTAATTTTTGTTCTTACTGTATTGTTCCTTATACCAGAGGAATAGAGATAAGCAGAAGGAAAGAGTATATCATAAAAGAGATAAAGATGTTAGCTCAAGATGGAGTTAAAGAGATAACATTGTTGGGACAGAATGTAAATTCTTATGGAAAAGATCTATATAAAGATTACAGCTTTGTGGATCTTTTATATGATGTAAGCAAAATTGATGATATACGGAGAATAAGATTTGTTACATCTCACCCTAAGGATTTTTCATATTCTCTTATCTTAGCAATGAAAGATATAGATAAGGCTTGCGAGCACATTCATCTACCTATTCAAAGTGGTTCAAATAGAATACTAAAATTGATGGGAAGAAAATATACAAGGGAAGAATATATGGAAAAAGCACAGTTTTTTAAAGAAATAACAGAAGGAAGTATCACCACTGATGTCATTGTGGGCTTTCCTACAGAAACAGATCTTGATTTCGAACAGACCATAGATGTATTGGAAAAAATAAACTTTGATTTTTCGTTTTCCTTTAAGTATTCACCGAGACCTTTTACAGTTGCCGCTTCCATGAAGGAGATGGTGCCAGAGGAAATAAAGGAAAAAAGATTACAAAAATTTCAAATTTTACAGGAAGAGATTACCTGGAAAAGCAATCTAAAAGATGTAGGAAAAGTATTTGATGTTTTGGTGGAGGGTAAATCTAAGAGAGGCAATCTCCTCATGGGTAGAACAAAAGCAAATAAAGTAGTAAACTTTAAGGGACATGCAACGAGAGGAGAGATAGTTAAAATTATTATTCAAGAGGCAAAAAGGCATAGTTTACAGGGAAACATGGAGGATGATTATGCTAAGTCTGGGAATCAAGGATGTGGATTTTCAGGGAGAAAAAGGAAGTGTGATATTGCAAGACGATTCAAACAGGTTGTATGAATTTTTTGTTCCCAAAGATAAGGCTTGCATTCTTTCTCTTATTATTCTTGGTATTTATGTTTCCACAGATAGTTTTTATAAGCTATTGGACAATCTCTTCAATAAGGCAAACTTAACAGTAAATGCAGTAGTAATAACGAAAAACGGTCATACCCAGGTAGAAGTTGTTGGTAATAATTTTTGTGAACGATATTGGTTGAGTTTTTCTGATGCATTGATCATAAGCGCTTTTTATAATGTTCCTATATACAGTGAAGAAGAATTGAAAGATACATGTATAAAAAAAAGCTGGCTGCATCTTGCTGAAGAGATGTTATATTTTCATGAATACTAGAGAAAAACTGCAAAAAGAAGAAAAAAAGACATTACATCCATCTGCTACATTTTCTTCTCTCACTAAAGGAAAAAAAAGAAAAGAAACATTGGATGATGTGAGAACAGAATTCATGAGAGATAGAGACCGCATCATTCATTGTAAGGCTTTTCGCAGGTTAAAACATAAAACACAGGTTTTCCTTTCTCCTACCGGAGATCACTACCGTACACGTATGACACACACCTTAGAGGTTTCTCAAATTGCCAGAACAATTAGTAAAGCATTGTTTTTAAATGAAACGCTTACAGAAGCTATAGCCTTAGGACATGATTTAGGACATACACCATTTGGTCATGCTGGGGAAACAGCATTGAATAAAATAACTAAAGATGGCTTTAGACATGAGATACAGAGTTTGCGGGTGGTAGATAAGATAGAAAAAGATGGTAAAGGATTAAACCTTACCCAGGAAGTAAGGGATGGAATACTCAAGCACTCAAAAGAAAGAGATAGTATAGTAACCAAAGACATACCATATACATTGGAAGGTCAAATTGTGAGAGTTTCTGATTGTATCGCTTATGTGAACCATGATATTGATGATGCTGTCCGTGCAAAGATTATTAAAGAATGCGATCTGCCCCAAGATATAATAGATATCTTAGGAAACAGTCATTCAAAGAGAATCTCTACCTTAGTTAAAAGTGTAATTAAAGCCACAATAGATGATGATTATCAACATATAAAGATGGAACAAGAAATATTAGAGGCCTTAGAAAACTTAAGAGTTTATTTGTTTGAAAATGTTTATTTTAATGAAAAGGTATTGAGTGTAGCAAAAAAGGCAGAAAAAGTGGTGGAGGAGTTGTTTTGTTATTTCATGGAGCATACTGAATTGATAAAAAAGCAGTTTGCAAAGGATAAAGAAACAATTGTTGTGGATTATATATCAGGGATGACAGATAGATTCGCTCTTGAGACTTACAAGGATATATTTTTACCGAAACCATGGAAAAATAGATGAAAGAAGTAGAAAAGGCAAAGGAAATTTTGTCCGAGTTTAGAGAATTTGAAATATATGGAGAAGAGAAGCAGGAGATAAATTATGAACTAAAGGAAAGTGAAATTAGTCTGTTGAAAAATGCAGAGAAAGGATTAGCATTTAGGATTGTTAACAGGGGTCATGTGATAAGTTTTTGCATACCTTGCTTTCCTAACTGGGAAAAAAGATTTAAAGATATAGTTCATGATTTGAAGAATTGGAGCGCTTTGGTAAAAAAAGAAGATGTATCTTTACCCGAAGGAAAAACTACTATTAAATCAATAGAGGAAAAACAGACAATAGATGAAAGATACCTCTTAGATAAAGTCAAATGTATAAAAGGTATAGCTGAAGGTGTGGACAAAAGAATAGCCGTAAAACAGATAAGTTCTTCTATGAAAGTTAAGAAAACTTTTATTTGGAATAATAAAGGTATAGATTGTAAAGATGAGCATGTTTTATATTCTACCGGAGGAATAGTTTTGGCTATAGATAAAGATGCCCAAATAGGTTGGTCTGCAAGAGACAGTATTTTACTTGATAAAATAGATGCCGAAGAAATTGGCAGAGAGATGGCTGTTCGGGCTATAGAAAAATTGGGTGCAAAAGCTATAGATAAGGGTATATACAATATTATCCTTTCATCACGGGTGATGAGAGAATTTCTTTCTTTCTTTTCGTCCACCTTTAAAGGAGATACAGTGTTAAAACACACAACGGTGTTGGAAAATAAAATCAGAACAAAGATTGTTTCATCTCTCATAAATATAGTAGATGATGGAACAATGAAAGATGGTGTAGGCACATCTTTGTGTGATTGTGAAGGTACTCCTACCAAGAAAACTGAATTAATAGAAATGGGTGTCCTAAAAAATTTTTTACATGATTCCTTTACCAGTAAAAAACTAAATTACGAAAATACAGCTAATGCCTTTCGTAAAAATTACAGACAGACACTTGAAATTTCTCCCACCAATATATATATACAAGGAAACACAGAAGAGGATATATTTTCCGCGCTGAATAATGGACTATACATTACAGAAGTCTTAGGATTACATACTGCTAATCAAATAACAGGTGATTTTTCTGTTGGCATATCCGGACAAGTAATAAAAAATGGAAAAAGATATAGACCATTCAAAGGGGCTACCATGGCAAACAACATTTTTACTATTTTAAACAAAGTGTTTGCAGTTTCTAAGAAGGTGGAATTTCTTTCTGCAGTAGGTGCACCGGATATAGCCATTAGAGACATACCTATAGGAGGATAAATGAAACCAGAGATTGCCATTCTTGATTTTGGCTCTCAGTATACCCAGCTTATTGCCAGAAAAGTAAGGGAAAATGGTGTTTATGCAGAAATCTATCCATTTGATGTGGAGGTAGAAAAACTCAAAGGGATAAAGGGAATTATTCTCTCAGGGGGACCTAAAAGTGTATGGGAGAAAGATGCGCCTATACCTTCACCAGACATCTTTAAACTGTCCATTCCCATTCTGGGTATCTGTTATGGTATGCAACTATTCGCCCATTCATTTAAAGGAAAGGTATCAAAGGGCTTAAAAAAAGAATATGGTCCTAGTAATTTGTATATAGATAAATATGATGAAATATTTGAGGGTGTTAAAGACTGCTCTCTGGTTTGGATGAGTCACGGAGATAAGATAGATAGTATTCCTCATCATTTTATTTGTATCGCTCATACCAGTAATTCTCCTTATGCTGCTATTAGAGATAAAAAAGAAAAGTTATGGGCCTTTCAGTTTCACCCTGAGGTTTATCATACCAGATACGGAAAAAAGATGCTCAAAAACTTTACTTATAAGATATGTCATGTTTGCGGCGGTTGGACTATGAAGCATTTTGTCTCTTCAAAGATAAGAGAGATAAAAAAAATAGTAGGCAAAAAGAAAGTTTTGTGCGCACTTTCAGGTGGTGTAGATTCTTCAGTTGTAGTTTGTCTTCTACATAAGGCAATCGGAAAGAATGCAATCCCTGTTTTTGTAAATAATGGTCTTTTAAGAAAAAATGAAGAAAAATATGTGAGAGATGCATTTAAAAAAATGGATGTTCATTATGTGGATGCCTCACATTCTTTCTTAAAAAGATTAAGAGGCGTTGAAGATCCTGAAAAAAAGAGAATAATTATTGGAGAAGAATTTATCAATGTTTTTTATGAAGTAGCAAGTATGTATGAGGATGTAGATTTTTTGGCCCAGGGCACATTGTATCCTGATGTAATTGAAAGCAGACAGGTAAAGGGACCATCGGCAAGGATAAAAACGCATCATAATGTGGGTGGACTGCCAGGCAATTTGAAATTCAGACTTGTTGAACCGTTGAAGGAGTTGTTTAAGGATGAAGTAAGAAAGTTAGGAAAGGCTTTAGGTCTGCCAGAAAGCTATGTTAATAGGCAGCCTTTTCCGGGACCTGGTTTGGCGGTGAGAATTATTGGAGAAGTAACAAACGAAAAATTGGATATATTGAGAAATGCTGATGATATTATTATTGAAGAGATAAAAAAAGCAGGATTTTATAATAAACTATGGCAATCCTTTGCTATACTTTTACCTACATGTACGGTAGGAGTGATGGGTGATAAGAGAACTTACAATTATGTGATAGCTATGAGAGCAGTAGAGAGTGAAGATGGAATGACAGCCGATTGGGCAAAGCTCCCCCATGAATTTCTAAGCAAAATATCTACAAGAATAATAAATGAAGTAAGCGGTGTAAACAGGGTGGTTTACGATATATCCAGCAAACCGCCAGCAACAATAGAGTGGGAATAAGGAGGATAGGTGGATAAACGTATAACATTGAAAAATACATCTTATGTGGCTTTTTTATTGGACAAAAATGAAGAAAAGTTAAAAGATATTGATAGAATATTTGATGTTGATGTTCTGTTTAGGGGAGGTGATGTGGTTATCTCCGGGAAAACGGATGGCGTGGAGAGAGCATCTGTTTTTTTTAATGATTTAGACAAGATGATTAACGAAGGGCATTATTTTTCTAAGAAAGATTTTGAAAATGTTTTAAATACTATAAGTGTTTCAAAGGATATTAGAGTGCAAAGTATTTTTGCTACCGAAACATTACCCGGCAAAGCCAAGAAGATTACGCCTAAGACCGCCGTTCAGCACAACTGTATAGAGGCTATCAAGAAAAACACAATTACAGTGTGCATAGGACCGGCAGGAACGGGAAAGACCTATTTGAGTGTGGCTATGGCTCTATTTTATCTTTTAAAGAAAAAAATTAAAAGAATCATCCTCACCCGACCTGCGGTGGAAGCAGGAGAAAAGCTGGGTTTCTTGCCGGGGGACATGTATGAAAAGGTGCATCCCTATATGAAACCTTTATATGATGCGTTATATGATATTTTAGACATAGATAGAGTAAGTAGATTTTTGGAGCAAGGAAGAATTGAAATTATTCCATTAGCATATATGAGAGGAAGAACACTAAATGATTCATTCATTATACTTGATGAGGCTCAAAATACATCACCTATCCAGATGAAGATGTTTTTGACAAGATTGGGATTTGCTTCAAAAGCGGTAATTACGGGCGATATTACACAAATAGACTTGCCTTCTACGGAAAAGTCAGGTCTTATAGATGTAAAAGAGACATTAGCTTCTGTTGAGGATGTAGAATTTATCTATTTCACCAAGGATGATATAGTTAGAAATCCTGTGGTAACAAAAATCATTGAGGCCTATGAAAGAAAAGAAGCCAAGCAAAATAAGAAAAAAGACAAATAAGTTTTTTAATATCATCTTTAGATACATAACTAATATATATACTATATTAGCTGTCACATTTGTTGTGGTTGCTTTTTCATTTTTTCCTTCCAGAGGTTTTATCTACAACCTACATATAGGTGATGTTTCCCCACAGACAATTCGGGCCGAAAAGAATTTACTTATTGAAGATAAAAAAGCCACAGAGCTAAGAATAAAAGAGGCAAGAGAAAGTGTTATACCTCGATTCGACTTTGATCATTCTATTTATTTAAGAATAGCACATAATGTAAAAGACTCATTTTCTATGGGCAGAAAGACATTATTAAAACTTACTACCAAACAAAACAGAAAAGAGTTTGAAAGAAAGTTTTTTGAAACTTTGGGTATAGAAACTAACCATTCTATTTTTGAAAGATTAATTGGGTTAAAGTTTTCTCAAAAGATGGAAAAGACAATAATTGACATATGTGTGCAGTTGAAAGACAAACCTATTATCTCTGCAAAAAAAAATTTTAGAATTACATCAAATGTGATTATGGTGAAAGACCTACAAACAAATAAAGAAGAAAAGATGAAAATTTCTTCTATTACGGATATAGAAAAAGTAAAATTTAAAACCTATGAAAATATAATATCTTCAGAAGAAAGTTATGCCTACCAGTTTCTAATTTGGGACATCACCAAGGAGCTTATTCAACCAAACTTGTTTTTCAATAGTGCAGAAACAGAAAGAATAAAAGATGAAGCGGCAGCTATGGTAGACAAAGTCTTCATACAGGTAAAAAAAGGACAGGTGATTGTTAGAGAAGGAGATATTATAACGCCTGCAGATTATGTCAAACTTAATGCAATGAATATATTAAAATATAAGCAAAATGTTGCTTTTGATTATGCCCGAGTTATTTTTCTTCTAATTATTCTTGGTATTTTTTCTTATCTTATTATGCAACAGATAGGCAAGAAGTATTTTAAGAATAAAAATTATATAAAATTATTTTTGATCACCTTTTTACTGAATATCATCATTATTAAGATATATGAATATTTAGCCAGCAATATTTCTTATAGTAGTGCATTGTTAACCAAAGTGTCTATTTTGTATGCAACTCCTTATGTATTTGGAGCAGTGCTTGTAGCCCTTGTGATAAGCTTTGAATATTCCTTAATATTTGCTATTTTACTTTCTACTTGTGTTTTTCTTCTTCCTGACAAAATGATTGGTATGCAACTTGCTATTTATATCCTTTTGGGATGTACAATGGGTTCTTTATATATTTCGAGACATAGAGAGAGAGCAGGGATTATAAAAACAGGAGGCGCTGTTTCAATTATAAATATTATATTAATATTGCTTTTTTCCCTGCACGCAGGATTTTTCTCTATCAATACTTTAATCTCTTGTGTATTTGGTGTTGTTTCTGGTATTACGGTTATTTTGATTGTTTCAGGTCTTTTACCCATATATGAATGGCTCTTTGATATTTCTACCAGCATAAGGTTAATGGAATTAGGTAATTTGAATCATCCTTTATTGAGAGAATTGGCTTTGAATGCCCCTGGCACATATCAACACAGTATTGTTATAAGTAATTTAGCAGAGGCGGCAGCTCAAGCGGTGGGCGCAGACTCTCTTTTGTCTAAGGTCGGTGCTTATTATCATGATATAGGGAAAATGTCCAAACCCCTGTATTTCGTGGAGAATCAGACAGGCGGTATAAATAAACATGATAAACTTTCTCCTCCAATGAGCGCATTGATACTCATAGATCATGTAAAAGAAGGAATAAATCTAGCTAATAAGTATAGATTGGGCAGAAACATAAAAGATATTATTCAACAGCATCATGGAACAACACTCATCAAATATTTTTATAGTAAGGCAAAGGAACAAAAGATGGATATAAAAGAAGAAGAATTTAGATATAAAGGTCCGAAACCACAGACAAGAGAAGCAGCTATCATTATGATTGCCGACCAGGTAGAAGCGGCTTCTCGCACCTTAAATGAACCTAGTGTCTCACATATCAAACAATTAGTAAAAAAGATAACCACCGATATTTTCTTGGATGGACAATTGGATGAATGTGAATTGACATTGAGAGGTCTCAACAATATTTCTGATGCATTTGTAAAGGTATTAAGTGGTATGTTTCATTATCGTATAGAATATCCGGAGGTAGAAGGTGAAAACGGAACTACAACAAAAAAAGAGAAGAGTCAGTAAAAAATGGATAAAAAATATTATGGATTTTTTGGGCGAACAGTTTACACTAAAAGATGCAGAGATAAGTCTTCTTATAACAGATAGAGAAGAGATGAGGATACTGAATAAAAAATATAGAGGTATAGATGAACCTACGGATGTTCTTTCCTTTTCAATGAGAGAAGGAGATAATTTATTTTACGGTTTACTAGGTGATATTGTGATCTGTTGGGAGAGAGCGAAAAAAGATGCAAGAGAAATGAAAGTATCATTGAAAGAAGAATTGGCTACATTACTTGTTCATGGTTTTTTACATCTCATGGGATATAATGATGACAGTGAAGAAAATTTTTGTAAAATGAAGAAAAAACAGGAAGAACTCCTCTTTCTGTTAAAAGAGAAAAATTATGTTTAAAACAATAAAAGAAGATATTCGCACTGTATTTGAAAGGGATCCTGCGGCGAGAAATAATCTTGAGGTTTTTTTCTGCTATCCAGGATTGCATGCACTATGGGGACATCGTATTGCTCATTTTTTCTGGAAGCACAAATTAAAGTTCATAGGAAGGATTATCTCCCACCTAAACCGATTTTTCACCGGCATTGAAATTCATCCTGGAGCAAAGATAGGAAGGAGATTTTTTATTGATCATGGGATGGGTGTGGTTATTGGTGAAACTACGGAAATTGGCGATGATGTAACCCTTTACCAGGGGGTAACCTTAGGTGGAACAAGTTTAAAAAAGGTAAAAAGACATCCCACTTTAAAGAATAATGTAGTTGTAGGTGGAGGAGCAAAGGTTTTGGGTGCAATTACCATAGGTGAAAATAGTAAGGTGGGTGCAAGTAGTGTGGTAGTGGGGGAAGTTCCGCCAAATTCTACTGTTGTAGGTATCCCAGGAAGAGTAGTTGGGAAAAAGAAAGAGGTTAAAGGTGTAGATTTAGAGCATGCAAAGATTCCTGATATTGAGGGAAAATTAATGCGATATCTTTTGCATAGAGTAGAAAGAATGGAAAGAGAAATAAAAGCACTATCCAAAGGAG
The DNA here is from genome assembly GCA_964626315.1 of uncultured Desulfurellaceae bacterium. GTDB lineage: Bacteria > Campylobacterota_A > Desulfurellia > JAGGSF01 > JAGGSF01 > CAZVDS01. The sequence continues at coordinate 8,871 of CAZVDS010000007.1, read as the reverse complement.
ACAAAGAAACAATAGAAAGAGAAAGACTGAAAGAAGCAGAAGAATTAAAAAAGATTGAAAAATACATCAGAAGTTTCAGTATAGAAGGTTTAGAATAGATGCAAATACAGATATACATTTTAGCCATAGTTATATTAATTTTTTCTATTGTTGTGCATGAGGTTATGCACGGATATGTAGCATACAAGCTGGGAGACAGCACTGCAAAGTTTATGGGTAGATTAACACTTAATCCTATTCCACATATAGACTTACTGGGCACAATTATTATTCCTTTATTTCTCATTGTTTCCAGGTCTCCTATTTTGTTCGGATGGGCAAAACCTGTTCCGGTAAATTTTAATAATTTGCGTAATCCTAAAAAGGATTCTGTGTATGTAGCATTAGCAGGTCCTGCTTCAAATTTTGTTTTAGCTATTGTATTCGCCATTTTTTTTCATCTATTATCTTTCCTATCATTAAATATTGTTTTTTGGTATGGTGTTTACATCAATTTGATTTTAGGCATATTTAATTTAATTCCTATTCCACCGTTGGATGGAGGAAGGATAGCGGTGGGTCTTCTACCTTTAAGATATTCTTATATGTTACAAAGAATTGAACCATTTGGTATATACATTGTCGTTATTTTGCTGTTTTTAGGATTTTTTAGTTATACCATTTTCCCCTTAGTAAATTATTTATCAAGGTTTTTGGTGGGAGGAGGCTTTTATGGATAGGGTTTTGAGTGGAATGAGGCCTACAGGAAATCTACATTTAGGCAATCTATATGGTGCATTAAGTAACTGGATAAAATTACAGAATGAAGATTATAAAACATTCTATTTTGTGGCTGACCTTCATGCCTTAACTACAGACTTTGCTCATTCTAAATATTTAAAAGAAAATACGATAAATATGGTTATAGATTGGTTTTCATTTGGTTTAGATTATAAAAAGAGCACTGTATTCGTGCAATCTAAAATTAAAGAGCATGAAGAATTATTTACCATTTTATCTATGATTACTCCTGTCTCCTGGTTAGAAAGAAACCCCTCTTATAAAGATGTAATGTCCCAAATGGGAGAAAAAGCTAACAATTTAGGTTTTTTAGGTTACCCTGTTCTGATGACGGTAGATATTGTTATGTATAAGGCAAAGTATGTGCCAGTGGGTTTTGACCAATTACCTCATTTGGAATTGGCGAGAGAGATTGTAAGAAGATTTAATTACTTAACAAAAAGGGATGTATTTTTAGAACCGCAGGCGCTTCTTACTCCTACCCCCAAGATATTAGGCATAGATGGAAGAAAGATGAGTAAATCTTATGATAACGCTATCTATTTGAGCGACACTGAGGAAGAAACAAAGAAAAAGATAAAGATCATGTTCACAGATCCCCAGCGTTTGAGAAGGAATGATCCTGGAAGACCTGATATGTGTGGTGTATTTTATCTACATAAAATATTTACAGATAAAGAATCATTAAAGGAAATAGAGGAAGGATGCAAAAATGCTTCCATAGGGTGTGTAGATTGCAAAAATATACTCATAAGGAATATCAACGAGAGGTTGGAGCCATATAGAGAGAAAAGAACGATGTGGGAAAGAAGAAAAGAAGATATTTTCAACATACTGGAGGAAGGAACAAAAGAGGCACGAAAAGAGTCAGAAAATACAATGGAAGAGGTAAGGAAAGCAGTTTTTGACTGATTTCTATTTTAAAAAAGTGCGATCAATATAATTTGTATCATAGTTTTTGTTTTTAAATCGGTTGTTGGTTATTAATTTTTCAAGGAAAGGAATATTTGTTTTTATTCCTTCTACTATAAATTCATCCAATGCTCTTTCCATGCGCCCAATCATCTCTTTCCTTGTGTTGCCTCTGACTATAAGTTTGGCAAGGAGTGAATCATAATAAGAAGAAACAGTATATCCTCCATAGATAGCACTATCCACACGCACTCCGGGGCCACCAGGGATAAAAAGCTTTTCAATTTTTCCTGGAGAAGGAACAAATCTCTCATCCTCAGCATTTATTCTACATTCCATACTATGAAATTTAACATTTACATCTTCTTGATTTATGCTTAACTTCTCACCTGAAGCAAGTTTAATTTGCTCTTTTACAATGTCTATCCCGGTGCACATCTCTGTAACAGGATGCTCTACCTGAATACGGGTATTTACCTCTATAAAATAAAAGTTTTCTTGTTCATCTAATAGAAACTCTACCGTGCCTACATTTTCATAGTTAAGAATCCTAGCTATCTTGATTGCTATATTTAAAATCTTTTCTCTATTTTGTGGTGAAAGAAACGGTGATGGAGACTCTTCTAAGAATTTCTGGTGTCTTCTTTGTAAAGTGCAATCTCTTTCATAAAGGTGTATTATGTTACCGAATTTATCTACAAGGATTTGTACCTCTACATGTTTTGGATGTTCAATAAACTTCTCCATATATATATCGGCTTTACCAAAAGAGATTTTTGCTTCCTCACATGCTGAGAGAAAAGCATTTTTTAGCTCTTCTCTTTTCCTTATAATCCTTAAGCCTCTTCCTCCTCCACCCCACACTGCCTTGAGTAAAACAGGATAACCTATTTTTTTAGCAATCTTTTCTGCTTCATCTGTAGACTGTATAATACTATCACTACCTATGATGGTGGAAATACCTGCTTTTTTTAGTTGTTTCTTCACTTCTAATTTGTTGGATAACTGTTTTATTACTTGCATGGGAGGACCTATAAATGTAACATTTAAATCCCTACAAACCCCAGCAAAAGATGGGTTTTCTGATAAAAATCCATATCCAGGATGAACGGCATCAGCTTCTGTTTGTATGATGGATTCCGCTATAGCTACAATGTTTAAATAACTTTTTTCTGAACTTGACTGACCAATACATATCTTTTCATCGCTTATTTTTACCGGGATGCTTTCTCTATCTTCATAGGAGTAAACAATAACCGTTTTTATACCTAATTCTTTACATGCCCTGATGACCCTTAGTGCTATTTCGCCTCTATTGGCAACAAGGATTTTTTTAAACATCAGAGTTTTTTAACTAAAAAAAGTGTTGTTCCATGTTCCACACGTTGGGCATTTTTCACTATTACTTTTTTAATTACACAAGGAAATTCTGCTTCAATCTCGTTCATTATTTTCATTGCCTCAACAATGCACAACACATCCCCCTTTTTCACTTCCTGCCCCTGTTCCACATAAGGCGGTGCTCCAGGAGAGGGAGAGGTGTAAAATGTGCCTACCATAGGCGATTTTATCTCAACAATATCTTCTTCCTTTTTTTCTTCAATCATAGCTTTGGGCTGAACTACAGCTTCTATTTGGGCCTGCTCTTTTTTCAATACAATCTGAAAATCTTTGTCCTTATACTCAAACTCTGCAAGCTTGCTTTTTTGCATCAACATTATAAGTTTTTTAACTAATTTAATATCCATCATTCCTCCTGTTTGCTAATAGATAGCACAAGATGTAATTTCTTTCAATGATTTTTATTTATATATTTTTTCAGTTTTTGGCACCCACCACTTTATAAAGTTGTACATGATACCTGCTCTTTCTTGCTTTATCCCCTTGAATCTTTTATGCACCACAGATATGCCCCGAGGGAAATACAAAACAACATAGGGAACTTTATTCATAATAATTTCATTTATTCTTGTATAAATCTCTTTTCTTCTACTTACATTAAATGTTTCTCTTCCTTCTTCAAGTAACCTATCTACTTCTTTATCTTTAAAATATACAAAGTTAAATCCCTTTGTTTGTGAAGAGTGCCACAGTGCATATTCGTCGGGGTCTACCCCTAAATTCCATCCCAACAATACAGTGTCAAAACAACCTGATTCAACTAATCTTAGAAAAGCTTGCCACTCTAAAATTCTTATGTTTATCTTTATCCCTATGCTTTTAAGAAATTGCTGAATCATTATGGCTGCGTATTTTCTATTTATGTTTCCTTGATTGGTCAAAATGGTGAACTCCAACCTTTTGCCATTTTTATCCAAATATCCATCCTTATCTGTATCAGAAAAACCTGCTTGCTTTAAGAGTTTCTTTGCTTTTTTAGGATTATAACTATAAATTTTTTTATTTTGAAAGGCAAAGGAACGTGGAGAATAAATGGAATCATAAACACTACCATATCCTAAAAGAATTGTTTTCGCTATCTTTTCCCTATCTATAGCATAACAAATGGCTTTTCTCACTCGTTCATCAAAAAAAAGCTTAACACGCAGATTAAATCCAATGTATGTAAACCCTGAACTGGGTATAATAAATACTTGAAAATTCCTTTTTACATCTTCTTTTAATTCATATATGTATTGCATAGGATTTAGGCTCATCATATCTATATGACCGCTGTAAAGTTCTAAAAGCATGGTGGATGTATCAGGAATGATTCTGTAGATAACCTTGTTTATGAGTGGTTTGCCTTCAAAGTACAAAGGATTGGCAACAAGTGTAACCTCTTGTCCTGCTTTCCACTTAAAGAGTTTATATGGACCTGTGCCTATAGGATGTCTGTTAAATACATCTGTATTTAAATCTTTCCCTTTTAAAACATGTTCTGGAATAATACCCATCGTCCAGGAGGAAAGTGCAGGAGCAAAGGGGGTTTTGTATTCCACTGAGATAGTATATTTATTTAGTATCTTTACGCCCTTTATTAAGAGAAAATCGCCACTATAGGGTGTAGCTACTGTTCCATCTGTAAGTTTTTTATAAGTGAAGTAAACATCACGAGCTGTAAATTCTACACCGTCTTGCCACAAAACATTCTTTCTCAAATAAAATGTGATGCTTTTCCCCCCATCTTCTATTTTAAAACTTTCTGCTAAATCACCTACAATATTTAAATCTTTGTCATACTTTAAAAGTCCATTAAATATCAAAGAGGATATATCACTGGATGCAGAATCTGTAGATAACATAGGAATAAGTCTTTTTGGTTCACCAATAGAACCTATAACAATAGTTGAACAAAATGAAACAGAAGGAAGAAATGAAAATAAGAGGATTATTACTACCTTCACGGTTCCTTTATGGGCAGCTCTGGCAATGCTTTTTGTGGTTTTTGGGGTATAGCTTTTTCTGTTTTTGTCTCCTTTGTTATTGTTTTTGTTTTACTTTTACAAAAGAGTAAAGATATATTCACCGAATTTGCCATAAAGAGAAATACTAAAACCCAGGTAACTTTCGTCAAGAATGGCAAAGCTCCTCTTGCACCAAACATTGTTTCTGCTGCACCCGCGCCAAAAGAAACACCCATCTCTGCTCCCCTTCCCTTCTGTAGCAAGATAAGAAAGATAATTATAAATGCCAATATGACTTGAATAATAATAGAAAGATAAAGCATTACAACCCCTTTACCCGAATAAATTCATTTACTATTTTAACAAAACTTTCCTTATACAAGCTCGCCCCTCCAATGAGAAAACCATCAATATCCTTTTCCTTTGCCAATGTTTCAGCATTTTCCACCTTTACGCTACCCCCGTATAAAACGGGAATATCCTTTCCTGTTATGTGTTTTGCTAACTCTTTTATAAATGCATGTGCTTCTTGAGCCTGTTGTGGGGTGGCAACTTTCCCCGTGCCTATTGCCCACACCGGTTCATAAGCAATGATTAATCTTTTTATTTCTGTTTTATCTAACACACTCGTAATCTGATGAGCTAAAACATCCTCTGTCTTGCCACTTTCTCTTTGTTCTAACTTTTCTCCAATACACAAGATAGGTAAAATATCCCATTTTTTGCAAGCTAATAATTTATTTTTCAACATACTGTCATTTTCATTAAAATAATTTCTTCTTTCTGAATGCCCAATTAATGTCAGATTACAATCTATACTCTTTAACATGAGAGGTGAAATTTCTCCAGTATATGCACCTTCATCCTGGAAGTATATATTCTGCGCGCCGGCTCGAATTAGTGAACCGAATAAAGCATTACACACACCTTTTAAAAAGATAGTCGGTGAAAAAACAAAGAGATCAACCTTTCTCGATTGTTGATTCAAGCTTTCTCTCAGCTCACATGCCAAGCTCGTTGCCTCTTCAAATGTAAAATGCATCTTCCAATTACCTGCAATAATATATTTCATTCTAAAGCCTCAATACCTGGCAATGTTTCTTTTTCCAAAAATTGCAGGCTTGCCCCTCCCCCGGTAGAGATAAATGTAATACCATCACTTTCCTTTGCCTTTTTTATAGCACTATCCGTATCCCCTCCACCCGCAATACTCATTGCAGAACTCAACGCCACCTGGTGAGCGATAGAGCTTGTGCCTCTTGCAAACTTGTCTATCTCATAAACACCCAAAGGACCGTTCCACATGATGGTAGCTGCATCTTCCAAAACCTCACCAAACAACTTGCAGGAGGCAGGACCAATATCTACGATATACCACCGGCATGGGATTTCTTGATAAGGCACTATTTTTGTTATCGCATCTTCTTCTATTCTTTCTGCCACTACAAAATCTATCGGTAGATACAACTTTATCTTTTTATCCGTGGCCTTAGATACGATAAATTTTGCCTCTTCCACAGAGTTTTCATCAGATGGAGGCAGTCCTGCAGAAAAACCCATGGCATTAAGAAATGTAATTGCCATTCCGCCACCTATAATTACCTTATCCAGATGGTCTAAGAGATTCACCAGTGCACCTAACTTTGTAGATATTTTTATACCACCCAAGATGAAAACAAAGGGCCTTGCAGGATTCTTTAATATCTTTTTCCAGTATCCTATTTCTTTTAATAATAATAATCCAGCCGCTTTTTCCCTGCACATCTTGGGTAGAGCATACACTGATGCATTTCTTCTGTGAGATGTACCAAATGCATCACTTATGTATACCTCAAACAGTTTTTTCAATTGTTTGGCAAATACTTCATCGTTTCTCCTTTCTCCCTCACAAAAACGCAGGTTTTCTAATAGAACAATATCTCCCTTTTTCATTGAAGAAACTGTTTTTTCCACCTTCTCTCCTATGCAATCATCAACAAACAACACCTTTTTTTTTAAAGCTCGGGATAGGTTTTCAGCAACGGGGCGTAATGAATAACGCAGGTCTTTTCCCTTCGGTCTGCCCAGATGAGATGCTAAAATAACTTTTGCTTTTTTGTTTAGTGCATACTTAATTGTAGGCAATGTTTCTTTTATCCTTCTTTCATCACCAATTTTTCCATCTTTTTCCAATGGCACATTAAAATCACAGCGAATAAATATCTTTTTACCATCTATATATAAATCTTTTATACTCTTCATTTTCCTATCAATAATATTAAATCTCTTAATCTACAGGAATAAGCCCACTCGTTGTCATACCAGGAAAGAATCTTAACCATATTCCCACATATTACTGTAGTGGAAAGACCATCTACAACTGCAGAACAGCTATTTCCAATAATATCCTTAGAAACTATTGGTTCTTCAGTGTATCCCAATATTCCTTTCATCTCATTTTCAGAAGCTTTCCTGAAAGCATTGTTTACCTCTCCCACGGTAACATTCTTTTTAAGAATTGCTATTATATCGGATATAGCCCCATCGACAGTGGGCACGCGCATTGCCATTCCATCAAATTTTCCCTTTAAGGCAGGGATAACTTGAGTGACTGCTACGGCGGCATTGGTAGTAGTAGGAATAATAGACACCGCAGCAGACCTTGCTCTTCTTAAATCCTTATGAGGAGCATCTAACAGTCTCTGGTCATTAGTATAAGAATGAACAGTGGTCATCAATGCCTTTTCTACACCGAAATTCTCTTCCAATACCTTCATTACCGGCGTGAGGCTATTGGTGGTGCAGGAAGCATTGGAAATAATATTATGTTTACTGGGATCATAATCCTCTTCATTGACTCCTATATTGATCATTACTGCATCTTTGTCTTCGTTTTTGTAACGAGCACTCAAAACTACCTTTTTTGCTCCAGCTTGTAGATGTTTGCGACAATCTTCTAATTTAGTAAACAGCCCCGTTGACTCCAGTACAACATCTATACTCATATCTTTCCAGGGCAGTTTTGCAGGGTCTTTTTCCGCTAAAATCCTAATCTCTTTACCATTTATTGTAATAAAATCCTTACCTGCTTCAACATCGTAAGGTAATATACCAAAAGTAGAATCGTATTTTAAAAGATGAGCTAAGGTATGAGCATCTGTAATATCATTTGTAGCTACTATATCTATTTCATCATATCCCGCACATGCGCGAAAAAACATCCGCCCTATTCTACCAAATCCATTGATTGCTACCTTCATTTTTATGTCTCCTCCCTTTGTTTTCGTTAGATTACAACAAAATTGTTTCTTTTGCAAGGCAGTCTTGCTATTATGAAGGTGTGAAAAAGATACTGTTTGTTTTGGGTGGACTGGATTTTGGGGGTATAGAGGTATCACTGCTTGGTGTATGCAAGTATCTTAAAAGAAAGGGGAATTTTTATCCTGTTGTTTTGAATATCTCCGGACATGGGAATATGAACAAAAATTTTAGAGAAGAGAAAATAGAGCTTATAAATTTGAAAAACAACAATGAAAGAACACTTTCCTGTCATAGATTAGATACCAGCCTCACTTTAAGAAGAATAATAAAAGACATTCATCCCTTTATTATTCATACTATGACTTTTCCTGCCAACTATCATACAAGGTTAGCTGCATTGGGTATAAATATTCCCATAATCACACATATACAAAGTGCAAAGGTAGAAAAAAAATGGCACAGGAGATTTTTTAATCGTCTGCTTTCTTCAGAAACTACACTGTATATTGCGGTATCTGAAAAGGTAAAAAGTATAATAAAAAAATGGCATACGAATAAAAAGCCTGTTTATGTTTTATACAATGCCATAGAT
>CAZVDS010000006.1:15818-23055 GCA_964626315.1 uncultured Desulfurellaceae bacterium | reverse complement strand
GATTGCATTGCCTGATCAACTAAATTAACAAGAATATCTTTGATAGGTATGTGGGGGAAGGGGAAGTCATCTCAGTATCTCCTTTAAATATTTAGCAGCATTATATAGCAAAGTAATAAAATAGAGTCAATTATTTTATAAAATCATTGTGAGGATGTTTCTTCACTGTTTGTTTTATTTAGATATAATGTCTGGGTCGGATAAGCAAATTCAATTTTTCTTTTTTCAAACTCTTCTTTGATTTTAAAATTTATTTCCTGTTGAGTATCCATATATTTGTTATAATCTCTGCCAATAATGTAATAAACTATCTCAAAAATAAGGCTGAAATCTCCATAGGAAAAGAAATGCGCACGGTCAAAGATTGTATCATTAACATTGTTTATAATATCTTTAATTGTGGTAGGTATTTCTTTTAATTGTTCTAAGCTGATCTCATAGGTAACCCCCAGCCTGAAAACTACGCGGCGGTTTTGCATTCTTTTATAATTGCGCAAGCGAGAGCTGGTGAGGTCAGTATTGGACAATACTAATTGTTCTCCACTTAAACTGCGTATTCTTGTGGTTTTGATACCAATATGCTCCACAGTTCCTAAATAATTTTCAATGATGATAAAATCGCCGATTTCAAAGGGACGATCAAAGAGTATGGCAAAATAGCTAAATAGGTCTCCTAAAATTGCTTGAGCTGCTAAAGCTACTGCTACTCCACCGATACCCAAACCAGCAATCAATGTAGAAATCTTAAAGCCAAGATTATTTAAGAGAAAAACAATGCCTAAACCCCAGACAATTACCTTTATTATAGGCATTATTGCTTTGATATTACGCTCTTTGGTTACATCTTTTTCTTTTTTTAACCAATAGTTCTCAAGTGCATAATTGATTATTTTTATAGAAAAATAGATTCCAAAAATGGTTAAAAGAACTATCCCCAAAACATTTATGCTCTTATTTATAGCAGGATTTAGTGTTAAATATCTTGTGCTCAGATAAAAAGCACCAAAATAAAGCAAAGGAAGCAATGTTTTCTCAATGATGTGAATTAAGAAGTCATCTATAGTGGTAGCGGTTTTTTCTGCCCATACCTTCAGGCGCTTTAGAATGATGATCTTAAATATTTTAATAATAGTGATAGAAAGTATAAGCATTAAGAGAAAAATGAGATAATCTAAAACGGTATTTTGAAGAAATGTCTGTTGTATAAAATTTTTAAACATGTTTAACCAAATCAAGCAAATAAGATATGTTTTCTTTTAATGAACCACTTGTATCTATAGCTACACCTTCATTTTTAGAGAGATGTTCAAAATCTTTCTTTTGTTTCACATATATTTCCCATCTTCCATCAGAGATTGTCTTTTCTTCTTTTCTCCTCTCTAATCTTTTTCTTATTTCCTCTTCTTTACATATTGTCTCTATAAAGATAGCTTTTATTCCTATTTTAGCAACCTCATTTTTTAATTTTACCCTCTTTTTCTTTTCTCTATAGGTAGCGTCTAATATTACATTTTGCCCTTTTCTTAATGTATCTTTTGCTCTTTTTATCATCTCTGTATATGTTTTTTCTGTGATTTGAGGTGTATATATTCCCTTATTGTAGGATGTCCATTCTCTTTTATAAGGAGAGACGCCTGAAATTTCTTTTCTTATATAATCGGAATGAAAGATATGAGAATTTAATCTCTTTGCCAATTCTTCAGCTAACTTCGTTTTACCTGTTCCTGTTAAACCTGTAATACAGAACAATATTGGCTTATATTTTTTAGAAATATAACTGTAAGCTAAGTCAAAGTATTGTTTGGAGGTTTCATGGTTTGATTGAAAGGCATAAATTTTACCCCTTACATAAGCCCTATATATTTTATAGAAATTAATGATTGATGGTAAGTCACAATCCTGAGAAAATTTTATATAAGAGGATACAAAATAGTTAGAGAGTTCTCTTTCATTATGGAAATCCAAATCCATTGCTAAGAAAGCCACATCCGAGGCGATGTCAGAATATCTAAATCGCTCATTGAATTCTATACAATCATATATGTATATACCGTTGGTTATGCAGATATTTTTAGAATGCAAATCTCCATGACAATCGCATATCTTTTTTGTTTTTACTCTTTTTGTAAATAAGTCTTTGTTCTGTTTATAAAAATCATCTGTATACTTAAGAAGAACATCATACTGATGCTGTGTAATCGGATTATTTATATAATCTTTGGTTTGCGTGAAATTTTCATCTGTATTCTTTTTTATTGTTTCTATGTTGCCAAATCTATCAATATCTGCGTTCCTTTCTGCTTTTTTGTGAAAATTGGAAACAATAAACGCAATCCTTTCTATCGTTTGTTTTGAAATTCTTTTTTGTTCTAACAGTTTATCCATCATTTTTTCCTGTGGCATTTCTCTCATCTTTACCGCATAGTCTATGGTTTTTCCTTTGCCCTCTATGGTTATATTTCCATTATTGTCTTTTATAGGAACAACATCAACATATATGCTCGGTGAAAGGCGACGATTTAGTTTTAATTCTTCATGACAAAAATGTTCTCTTAGTTTTAAAGTAGAATAATCTAAAAAACCAAAGTTTACAGGCTTTTTTACTTTATACACATACTTGCCAGTTAGAAATACCCATGAAATATGGGTTTGCAACAATTTAATGTATTTTACATCTTCAGGATAAGCTTCTTTTTTTAACAATGCTTTTATAAGGTCCATATTTTCTTTCCATAAGAGAGTATATACATCCGCAGTAGTTTTGTCTGTAAAGATTTATTTGTTTTGAAATCTCTACACTTTTTTTAAATCCATCTTTTTTCTTAAAATCTTGTTCTAAAAAATTTAATTTGAATTTCTTAGATAAGATTCTGCCAATATAAAATATGCGTTTTTCATCTTTTAGAGGACCTATGGTCAAAGTTGTAGTGAAATAAGGAAAATATAGTTCTTTAGCCAATTTTGCCGTTTCAAATAATCTCATTGCGTAACATAAAGTGCATCTTTTCCCCCTTTCTGGTTCATGTCTGTATATATGAGCCATCTTAAACCATCTTTTGGGGTTGTATTCTCCTTCTATTAAATTCAATTTCCATATTTTAGCCAATGTTTTTATCTCATTTAGTCTCTTTTCATATTCTTTTTTAGGATGAATATTGGGATTATAAAAAAACAAGGTTATATTAAAATCTTTTTTTAATTGTTCTACAACAGAGGTAGCGCAAGGTGCACAACATGTATGCAAGAGAATAGCATTTTCTTTTTGTTTAATTAGAGAGACAGGTTTAAAAGATAAACGATGAAGGGGTGATACTCCAAATTTGATAAGCATCTCCTTATGCAATTTTGTTCCATAAGCTTTGTGTTTTTCAAATTTGTATTGAGGATACATATCAGAAAATAGTATCATCAATCTATCTCTCCATACCTTAGCTAAGACAGAAGCGGCTGCAATTGTATCTATTTTTTCATCACCCTTTATAATGCTTTTATACTTTATGGGCAGAGAAAATTTGTCTCTTCCATCTATAAGCAAAAAATCCGGTTTTTGAGGCATATTTTCCAATGCTCTTTTTATGGCTAATTCTGTAGCTTTAACGATATTTAATCTGTCTATTTCTTGGTTTGAAGTCATACCTATGCCCCAGATTGTTTTTTTCTTTATCTCTTCATATAGTTTTTCTCTTGCATGTTGGGATACACTTTTTGACTCTTTTAAGGACAGATTTATGCTTTTAGGTATGATTACACAAGCTGCCACCACAGGACCTGCCCAGGGACCTCTGCCTGCTTCATCTACACCGCCTATTAATTTTGCCATTCTTTTTTCTTAGAAAATATGCGGGAAAGTAAAGGAAGATTCATATAATGAGCAATTACACTACATTTTACGATAAATAAAAAGTAGAGCCTGTTGTCATTTAATTCAGATAGTATTTCAAAGTTTCCTTGTCCTTTAGATATAATAATATCTGCATCATAGAATGCCTGTTTACATCTTTTATCACAGCGAGAAACATCTAAACCCGGTATAGCTGCGCCACTGGAAAGAATTTCCCCTATTTCTTGCATATTTATAGTTTTTACCTCATCTGTGGTAACATCGTTTATAATTGGTGCTTTTCTGGCTACAATCTTTATATTTATTTTTGGATAAATTTCTTTTATGGCTTGTAGGAGTAGTTTATCAAAAACTATTTCCCCTGCATTATCAGCAACAAAAAAAAGATTTTTTGCTTTTTCTAATTCTTTCATAAAAATTTTGGAATCATTTAAGGTTATTTTAATAGAAAGAGAAGTATTTATAGCATCATCCACATCAAATTTTTCCATCTGTGAACCAAAATCTACCACATTTCCTGCCAAAGAAAGCCTTATTGCTGTATCTATGGGATTTTTTGATTCTTTTAACAGTTTTTCTAGTTGAGTTAAGTAAGAAAAGGCAACTTCAGTAAAATGTTGTTTAACCTTTTTGTAAGGGTCATTATTATTCAATATCTTTTTTATATTTTCATATACTCCTTCTGATATTATAGGTGGTGGAACATCAAAGTTTTTTAGGTTTGATAAATATTTTATTACTGTTCTTACCACCTCCATCTTTTTTTCTTCACTTTCTCCAATAATATTCGCTGCTCTTATGGCTTGATTTATAAAACATAATATGCATTCAGCTTTTGCTTTCATTTTCTTTTCTTAGAATATATAATAAGCCTTAAGTTGTCAACGAGGAGGCAAAATGCGATTCCCTGAATTAAGGGCACGTCGTTTGAGGAAAAGTGAACAGATAAGGGAGATGCTAAAGGAAACACGATTGGGTGTGAAGGACTTTGTTTGTCCCTTGTTTGTGAAAGAAGGAATATACAGTCCCGTAGATATAGAATCTATGCCTGGCATACAGCAGTTACCTTTAAAGGATTTAATAAAACAGGCAAAAGAAACATACAATTTAGGTATACCGGCGGTAATTCTCTTTGGCATTCCATCACATAAGGATGAGATGGGCACGGAGGCTTACAATGAAAAAGGAATAATAGTTCAAGCCATTAAAGCGGTAAAGGATGCAGTGCCAGAATTGGTAGTTATTGCCGATGCTTGTCTTTGTGAATATACCTCTCATGGGCATTGCGGCGTGGTGGATAAAGATGGCAATCTTCTGAATGAACCTACTAGGGAGTTGTTAAAGAAAGAGGCTTATGTATATGCAAAGGCAGGAGCAGATATTATTGCTCCTTCGGGAATGATCGATGGTATGGTAAATGTCATCAGAAAAACATTGGATGAAAAAGGTTATGAAGATGTAGCCATTATGTCTTATTCTGCTAAGTATGTTTCTTCTTTTTATGGTCCTTTTCGTGATGCGGCAGAATCTGCTCCTCAATTTGGTGACAGAAAAACTTACCAGATGGATATAGCTAATTCGAGAGAGGCAATAAAAGAAATTATGCTGGATATTGAGGAAGGAGCAGATATTGTTATGGTTAAACCTGCTTTGCCTTATCTGGATGTTATAAAAGAGGTTAAAAATAGGTTTCCATATCTACCTTTAGCCGCATACAATGTGTCTGGTGAATATGCAATGGTTAAAGCAGCAGGAAAATTAGGTTATATAGATGAGAATGCAGTGATGATGGAGATGCTTACTTCTATCAAGAGAGCAGGGGCAGATATTATCATCACCTATTTTGCTTTAGATGCGGCGCGACTGTTACAGTAGAGACATAAATTTTTTAAAGGACAATCTTCACACAATGGTTTTTGAGGGTAACAGAAATTCTTTCCTAATGTAACAAAATAAGGATTAATATCTTTCCAATATTTTTTAGGAATAATTTGTTTTAGTTGTTTTTCTGTTTCTAAAACATTTTTTGTTTTTACCAAACCCAATCTATTGGAGATGCGATGAACATGAGTATCTACACATATCTCATCTTTATTAAATGCGCGAGATAAAACTAAAGTAGCCACTTTTCTTCCTACATTGGGAAGAGCAAGAAGACTGTTTAAATCATTCGGCATTCTTCCATTGTATTTTTCTAAAATCATTTTTGATAATAACTTTAGATTTTTTGCTTTTGTGTGGTAAAAACCTACAGGATAGATGAGTTTTTCTATTTCTTTAATAGATAACTTATTTAGTTTGTATATATCAGGCGCATGTTCAATCAGTCTTTTTAATGCTTTTTCTGTTATTTCGTCTTTGGTGCGAGTGCTCAATATAGCACCAATCAACACCTGAAACGGTTCTCTTTGTCTGCCTACATACGGTTTTTTAAGATTTCTTAAGCTACTGAATATTTCCTTTATGTCCACTGGCTGAGTGCTTTTTCGTTTATCTTAATCTTTGCTTTGGCTTTGAGTTGTTTTAAGAAATCTTGTATTGCTTTTTCTCTTTCTTTTTGTTCAAGACTTTCTTTTACTTTATCTTTTAATTCATCATATTCCGTTTTGCCTATGGCCTTTCTTTTTTTCAATTGATAAACATAAGCAATATCATCAAATATACAGAAATCCCCTTCATTTTTCTCTAAAGAGAATACATCATCTTTTAAACAAGGAATACTATATGTTTTATTTATTCTATTAAAGTAAGGTGTTTGTTTTAACTTTAGGTTTTCTTTAATTGCTAATGTTTTTAAATCTTTTGAGGAAAGAGCCTTTTTTATTTCTCTTGCTTTTTTTCTAAGTAACTCTTTGGATTTTTCATTCTTATATTCTTCTATCACCTTTTGTTTAATCTGTCCTAATTTTGGAATATGGGCAGGCTTCTTACCCAATAGTTTAAATACAATATAATTTTCATTTGATTTTATGGGGTTGCTGATTTTATCTTTATCCATATACAAAGACTGTTTAATTATATCTTTATTTAAAGGCTCTTTTACATCTCTTACGGAGAAAAACCCTGTTTTTATTGCCTTAAGTCCTTTTGATTCTGTAATTTGTTCAAACTTTTCAGGGTTTTTTCTTAATTCAACCTGAATTCTCTTTGCTTCCCTGAATACATTTTCCCTTGCCTTATTTGATTTTAATATTTTAATAATTTTTTGTTTTACATCTTTAAGAGGTAAAACGTGCCTGGGGTTAATATCTGTAACCTTCGCAATATGATAACCGTATATTGTTTTGAATGGTTTAGATATTTCTCCTTTTTCCATCCGGAAAACAATATCTCTAAACTCATCTGTCACTTCATCTCTTGTTATATAGCCTAAGCATCCTCCCTCCTTTTTTGAAA
>CAZVDS010000006.1:0-15808 GCA_964626315.1 uncultured Desulfurellaceae bacterium | reverse complement strand
GCCAATGTTGTAAAATTTTTTTCTCTCTTTAATTCTCTATAGATTTTATCTATCTTTTCTTTCCCTTTTTCCCATTCTTTATCATCATTTTTTCTCGGAGGGATTTTTACCAATATATGGTACACTTTCCTTTTTTCTGGAACAGTAAATAATTTTTGATGATTGTTGTAATAATTTAAAATCTCTTCTTCATCAATGCTTGTATTTTTTTCTACATACTTAGGTGTGATTTTTGTATAAACAATTTCTATCTCTGGAGGACTTTTAAACATTGTTTCATGCTCATTGTAAAAGATTTGTATATCTTTTACTTTAGTTTTTATATTTTTTATCAATGATTTTCTGTCTATTTTTACATAAGCTAAATTGATTTGAGCATAATTTTTATTAATATAATCTTTTACCTCCTTATCACTGACCGAAACCTTTGATGTCACTTCTTTTTTTAACTTATCTATACAGATTTGTGTTTTCATAGAAGCCTCAAATTTTCTGGGTTGAATGCCGTTGGTTTTTAATATGTTGAGGTATCTTTGTTGCGAGAAATGCCCGGGTCTATCCCAGAAAATACTCATATTTTCTATTTTTTCTTGCACCTCTTCATCCGTTGTTTTTATGTTTCTTTTCCTCACTTCTTGAATAAGGAGAGTTTCATCTATTAAAGAATCTATTGTCTTTTGTCTTAAATTCAGTTCCTTTATTTTTTCTTCTGTAAAATTTTGAGAGAAAAGCTTGGAATAAAAACGATATAGTTGTTGATATCTATTCTGAAAATCCTCCATAGAGATTGTTGTTTTGTTGACCCTTACTGCTACATCCTGTCCCATACGAAAAGGACCGCTTACAAACAGAAAGGCACCACCAATAACAAATGCGGCAATGCCTACCCATACGATAATACTCAAATGCTTTAAATTTCTTCTTATTAGTTGTAACACAACCTACCTCTCTTTGTTTTTTAAGCTTTTTTTACAGAATATTTATCCGAAGGTCAAGCTTAAATCTACGATTTTGCTTGCAATTGTCTACGACAATTATCAAGATTATCAACAAATCGTTACTATTTTAAAAATATACTTTTGCTGATAAATCTTTTGTGATATATTGAACTCTCAATAACGCAAATATAATGCGGAGGAAATAATGGAATCGCAAAACTTAGATGAAAAAGAAGCACTAATTTATCATGAAACAGGAAGGTCGGGAAAGATAGAGGTTATTGCCACAAAGCCCTTTAAAACACAAAGGGATTTGGGGTTAGCTTATACTCCTGGGGTGGCATCTGTATCTTCAGCCATAGAGCAAAACCCATTAAATGTATTCAAGTATACTGCTAAAGGAAACTTAGTTGCTGTAATCACTAACGGAACGGCTGTTTTAGGCTTAGGAAACATTGGAGCATTAGCCGCCAAACCGGTTATGGAAGGAAAGGGTATTTTGTTTAAAAAATTCGCCGATATAGATGTCTTTGACATAGAATTAGATACACAAGACCCCGATGAGCTAATATACACAATAAAAAGATTAGAACCTACATTTGGAGCTATAAACCTGGAAGATATAAAAGCACCGGAATGTTTCTACATTGAAGAGAGACTGAAAGAGATAATGAATATTCCCGTTTTCCACGATGATCAGCATGGCACAGCCACCATAACAGGAGCCGCTCTATTGAATGCATTAGAAATTGCAAAAAAAGATATTAAAAATATAAAGATTGTCATCAGCGGTGCAGGGGCAGCAGGACTGGCATGTGCCAACTATTTCAAAAGATTGGGTGCAAATAAAATTATTATTTGTGATAGTAAGGGTATAATCTATAAGGGTAGAAAAGAAGGCATGAATCCATATAAGGAAAAATTTGCTGTAGAAACACAAACCCGCACCTTAGAACAAGCAGTGAAAGGAGCAGATGTTTTTTTAGGAGTTTCTGCTCCTCACATCCTTAGTAAAGAGATGGTAAAGACAATGAACCAACCACCCATTATCTTCGCTATGGCAAACCCTATTCCAGAAATAGAGTATGAAGATGCAAAAGATGCTTGTCCAGATGCCATAGTAGGCACAGGAAGGTCTGATTACCCCAATCAGATAAACAATGTTCTGGTTTTCCCCTTTATATTTAGAGGAGCATTAGATGCAAGGGCAAAAACTATAAATTATAAAATGATGATAGCAGCATCAAAAGCAATAGCAACATTAGCAAAAGAAGATGTTCCGGAGTCTGTTTTAAAAGCATACGGATTAAAGAAACTGATGTTTGGGAGAGACTACATCATACCCAAACCTTTTGACCCGCGAGCATTGGAATATATTGCACCGGCAGTGGCAAAAGCAGCCATTGAATCGGGTGTGGCCCAAATTAAAGAAGTAGAGGAAGAAAAATATAAAGAAGAATTAGAAGCACGCATAGACAAAGTAAGAATAATAACTCGCTCCATATACAACAGGGCAAAAGAAAATCCAAAAAGGGTGGTTTTCCCGGATAGCGAGGAAGAAGAAATACTGAGAGCAATAAAGATTATCACAGATGAAGGTATTGCTCACCCCATTTTCTTAGGAGAAAAAGAAAACATAGAGAAAAGATTGAAGGAATTGGACATCCATAAAAGTCTACTGGAAAAAGTGGAAATAGTAGACCCACTCACATCTAAAAATACAGATAAATATATTAGAGAGTATTTTAGATTAAGAGAAAGAAAGGGCATTACCTATAAAGAAGCAGAGCGTCTCATAAAATACAGACGTTATTTTTTTGGTGCGATGATGGTAAAAGTTGGAGATGCAGATGCCATAATTGCAGGTGAACCTCATAACTATCCGTATGTAGCCGAACCTATCTTGAAGATTATAGGAGCAAAAAAGGATAACGTGGTAGCCGGTGTATATATGCTCATCATAAGAAATAAAGTTTACTTCTTAGCGGATACAACTATGATTATTGAACCATCAGCGGAACAACTGGCTTGTATCGCCATAGAAACAGCTAATCTCTGCAAAGAAATTACAAACACAGAACCAGTAATAGCAATGCTTTCCTTCTCCAACTTTGGTAGCAATAGAGAATACACACAGGTAGATAAGGTAAGAAAAGCCACAAAAATAATAGAAGAACTTCAACCTTCATTGACAGTAGATGGAGAAATGCAGGCAAACATTGCAGTAGATAAAATCTTAAGAGATAAATTTTACCCATTCAACAACCTAAAAGGAAAAGATGCCAATGTGCTTATATTTCCTGATTTGAATTCAGCAAATATCGCTTATAAGTTAGTATATAAACTGGGTGATTTCCATCCTGTGGGACCTATCTTAGTAGGATTAAAAAAATCAGCGCATTTATTAGAGATGGGTTCTGCTCCTGATTTCATCGTTGATTTAACCGCAATCGCAGTAATAGATGCCCAGATAAAAGAAAAAGGAGAATAAGATGAGTTTAACAATTATTCAGAAAATCTTGCAAAAACACATTGTTAAGGGAAATGTAAATGTAGGAGAAATTATACTTGCTCATGTGGATTTGGCATTTGCCAATGATGTTACCGCCCCCATTAGTATTGATTTTCTTAAAAGAATCGGTGGAAAACTATATAATAAAAAAAAGATAGCTCTTATTCCCGACCACTTTACACCTAATAAGGATATAAAATCTGCCGAACAGTGCAAGATAGTCAGAGAATTTGCAGAACAAAATAACATTCCTCATTATTGGGAAGTGGGAGATGTAGGCATTGAGCATGTCCTTTTGCCAGAAAAGGGATTGATAAAACCAGGGATGTTAATTACAGGAGCAGATTCACACACCTGCACAGGAGGTGCATTAGGCGCATTTGCTACCGGTGTAGGAAGCACAGACATTGGATTTGCCTTCGCTACTGGAATGTTATGGTTTAAAGTGCCACCTACTATAAAATTTGTCTATAAGGGAAAGAGAAGAAAATGGGTAATAGGGAAAGACCTTATTTTATATACCATAGGGAAAATTGGTGTAAGTGGTGCATTATATAAGGCAATGGAATTTTCAGGCCCTGTTATTAAAGATCTTCCCATGGATGATAGGTTTACTATGTGCAATATGGCTATTGAGGCAGGAGGAAAAACAGGAATTGTTGAACCAGATGATGTAACAAAAGAATATTTAAATGGAGCTGGTATAAAAGAAGAGATATTTTACAAAAGTGACGAAGATGCAAAATACGATGATATAATAGAGATAGATGTCTCAAATATTGAACCCCAGATAGCGTTTCCACATCTTCCTGAAAATGCAAAACCCATTTCAGAGGTAATGAAAAAAGATATAAAAATAGATCAAGCATTCATCGGCTCCTGTACAAATGGAAGATTGTCTGATTTAAGAATTGCCGCAAAAATAATAAAGGGAAGAAAAAGAGATAAACATGTAAGATTGATCATTATTCCTTCTACTCCTTCTATTTACAAACAAGCTTTAAAAGAAGGATTATTTGATATATTCTTAAATGCAGGCGCTGTCATCTCTACTCCCACCTGTGGGCCCTGTTTGGGTGGACATATGGGTGTTTTGGCATCTGGAGAGATAGCTATATCTACCACCAATAGAAACTTTGTAGGGAGAATGGGTAGCCCCGAGGCCTATGTATATCTATCCAATCCAGCTATTGCTGCCGCATCTGCTGTCTTAGGAAAAATAGGAAGTCCTGATGAACTTTAGGAGGAATAAATGAAAGGAAAAGTATGGAAATTTAAAGACAATGTAGATACGGATGTTATTATTCCTGCTCGTTACTTAAATACATCCGACGAGAAAGAGCTTGCTAAACACTGCATGGAAGATATAAACCTGAATTTTGCAAAAAAGGTAAAAAAAGGAGATATTATTGTTGCTGAAGAAAATTTTGGCTGTGGCTCTTCCCGAGAACATGCACCCATTTCTATAAAAACCTCAGGTATAGCTTGCATTGTAGCAAAAAGTTTTGCCCGCATATTTTACAGGAATTCATTTAATATCGGATTACCACTATTTGAATGTAAAGAAACAGATAAAATAAAAGAAGGAGATATTATTGAAGTGAATATATCAACAGGAGAGATAAAAAATATATCAACAGGTGAGATATTTCATGCCTTACCTCTTCCACCATTTATGCAAGAGTTGGTAAACTTAGGGGGATTGGAAAGCTATGCTAAAAAGTTATTAAAGGAGATATAAATGAACTTTAATATTTCTGTAATGAAAGGAGATGGAATAGGACCAGAGATAGCTACAGAAGGCATAAAAATATTGAATGCTATAGGAAAAAAATTTAACCATAAATTTAATTATATTGAAGTATATGTAGGAGGATGCGCTATTGATAGATTTGGCACACCACTGCCTGAGGAAACTATAAAAAAGGTGTTGAAAACTGATGCTTTATTTTTCTCGTCGGTAGGAGGGCCAAAATGGGAAAATTTGCCTCATGATAAAAAACCAGAAGCAGGATTGCTGGGTATAAGAAAAGCCCTGGGTGCATTTGCGAATTTGAGACCCGCAAAAGTATTTAATGAACTGATAGATGCCTCTACATTAAAAAGAGAGATAATAAGAGATGTAGATATTATGGTAGTGAGAGAACTCACTAGTGGCATATACTTTGGTAAACCGAAGGGGATATTCAATCTACCAAACAAAGATAAAATAGGTATAAATACATTATCTTACAAAAAAAGTGAAATAGAAAGAATTGTAAGATTGGCATTTGATATCGCTAAGAAGAGAAGAAAAAAAGTTACCAGTATAGATAAGGCAAATGTATTGGAATCTTCTCAACTGTGGAGAGATACAGCAGATGAAATATCAAAAGAATATACTGATGTAGAATTGAATCATATGTATGTAGACAATGCAGCAATGCAGTTGGTAAGATACCCAAAACAATTTGATGTTATTGTAGCTGGAAATATATTTGGAGATATTTTGTCCGATGAGGCATCTATGCTCACAGGCTCTATCGGCATGCTTCCTTCAGCATCTATTGGTAGCTCCATAGGTATGTTTGAACCTATACATGGTTCTGCACCGGATATTGTAGGAAAAAACATTGCCAATCCCCTTGCTCAAATTGAATCAGCGGCTATGATGTTAAGATATGGACTAAATAAAGAATCAGAGGCGCAAACCATAGAAAGGGCGGTAGAGCTTATTTTAAAACAAGGCTATAGAACACCAGATATAATGAGTGCAGGAAAGAAAGAAGTAAATACAAAACAGATGGGTGATTTAATTGTAGAAGCCATATTGAACGAATGACAAAACGAAGTTTTGCAAATGTTGAATTTATAAGTTCTTTTTTAAAACCGCCGCGCAGACTTTCATTGTTTCAGTTTGCATTTGCAGGTCGCTCCAATGTAGGGAAATCCTCTCTAATAAATACATTATTGGGAAGAAAAATTGCGAAAACCAGCAAGAAACCTGGCAAAACTCAGTTTATTAATGTATATAAGGTCAATAATATCTGTTATTTTATAGATTTACCGGGATATGGATATGCCAATATATCCAAAAAGACACAAAATGAGTGGAAAGAATTGGTAGAAGGTTATCTTAAATTTAGCAATCTTTTAAAAAAAGTATTTGTTCTCATTGATATGAGAAGAGATATTCAAGACCAAGAAAAAAACTTCTTCTCTTGGTTAGATCATCATCATATACCATTTAATATTATCCTTACCAAGTGTGATAAATTAAGTAAAAAAGAATATTCTATACAATTAAAAAAAATCGAATCATTAAACATTCCTTTTTTCATAACTTCCTCTAAAACAAAACAAGGAATAGAAGAACTAAAGAGTTATATAAAAAAATCAGTCTTTAACTAAAGTATATATTTACTTAAATCTTTGTCTTCTACAATATCAGAGAGTTTGTTCTCCACATATTGAGAATTTATAATTATATCTTTTTTGCCAGTGGATGGTGCATCAAAAGATATATCCTCTAATAATTTTTCTAAAATTGTATGCAGTCTCCTTGCTCCTATATTTTCTGTTTTATCATTTACCTCCACCGCTAATTCCGCTATCTTCTCTATTGCATCTTTTTCAAAAGATAATTTTATACCCTCTGTCTTCAAGAGCTCCACATACTGTTTTATCAATGCATTTTCTGGTTCCGTTAATATTTTTACAAAGTCTTCTTTCTTCAGTGAGCCAAGTTCTACACGAATAGGAAATCTACCTTGAAGTTCAGGAATAAGATCCGAGGGTTTAACTGCATGAAAACTCCCTGCAGCAATAAATAAGATGTGGTCAGTATGAACCGTGCCATGTCTGGTATTCACCGTGCTTCCTTCCACAATGGGAAGAATATCCCTTTGCACCCCTTCTCGAGAGATATCAGGACCTGAACCAGCTGTTTTGCCTGCAATTTTATCTATTTCATCAATAAATATAATACCTCTTTGTTCTGCTCTTCTTTTAGCTTCTTCTGTTACTTTGTCATTATCCACTAATCTTTGAGCTTCTTCTTCTTTTAATAATCTCTTTGCCACTTCCACCCTTACTTTTTTTTTCTTCTTTCTTCGAGGAAGAACACTTCCCAACATATCCTTTATATTGGCATCTAAATCTTCTAAATTTGGTGCAAAAATTTCTACCATAGGAATAGAAGTAGATAATGATTCATTAACATCAATTTCTATGGTTCTTTTATCCAATTCTCCTTTATGAAGCTTTTTTCTGAATTTTTCTCGGGTCTCTTTTATCTTTTCTCTTGCAGAATAGTCCTCTTGAAAATGGCCACTTTCTACAGGAGGAATTAAAGCATCCAATATCCTTTCTTCTGCCGCCTGCTGTGCCGAACTTTCCACTTTTTTAAACTCTTCTTTTTTCACCATTTCCATACTTACTCTTACCAGATCTCTCACCATAGATTCCACATCCCTGCCTACATATCCTACTTCAGTAAACTTAGATGCTTCCACTTTTACAAAGGGGGCATTTGCTAATCTTGCAATGCGACGAGCAATCTCTGTCTTGCCCACACCAGTAGGACCGATCATAAGAATATTTTTAGGAGTAACCTCTTCTTTTATCTCTGAAGGTAAAAGTCCCCGACGATAGTGTGTTCTTAAAGCAATGGCTATCGCCCTTTTTGCTTTATCCTGTCCAATAATATACTTATTTAAATACTGAACAATCTCTTGCGGTGTAAAATTTTTCATTCATCCTCCAACATATCAACAACTATATTTTTATTAGTATAAATACAAATAGAAGAAGCAATATTAACCGCTTCTTCAGCAATACTTTTTGCATCTAAATCTGTGTATTTAACCAGTGCCCGTGCCGCGGCTAAAGCATAGGAACCACCAGAACCAATACCACATAAATCATCATCTGGAGTTATTACATCGCCTGCTCCAGAAATGAGGTACATGTTATCCTTATCAGCGGCAATCATCACTGCCTCCAATCTCCTCAAAACCCTATCTGTCCGCCAATCTTTGGCTAACTCCACCGAGGCCCGAGTAAGGTTACCAGAAAATTCATTCAATTTATTCTCTAAACGAGAAAAGAGTGTAAATGCATCTGCAGTAGAACCTGCAAATCCTGCCAGAACTTTATCATTATATAATCTTCTTATTTTCTTGGCTTCAGCTTTTACTACATTATTTCCCATTGTCACCTGCCCATCACAAGCAATAGCTATCTTTCCGTCTCTTTTAACTGCAATAACTGTTGTGCCTTTCATGCTTCAAAAGTTGCCTTTTTATCTTCAGATGTTCTAACCAACAATGGTTTTGTTTTCTTTTCAATGCAATCACTATTGATAACACATTTAACAATATCTTTCTCAGATGGAATATCATACATTATATCAAGCATTATATCTTCTGTAATACTGCGCAAACCCCGCGCTCCAACCTTTCTTTTAATAGCTTGTTGAGCTATTTTTCTAATGGCATCATCAGTGAAAATCAATGATACATCATCCATCTCAAACAACTCAGTATACTGCTTTAGCAATGCATTTTTAGGCTTAGTAAGTATTGTTATTAAATCATTTTCAGTCAACTCATCTAAAATGGTTGTAACATGTAATCTACCTATGAGTTCAGGTATAAGACCGTAAGCTAAAAGGTCATCTGTTGTTACCTGCCTTATTATTTCTTCTTCTCTCTCAATAAGCTTAGATTGAATAGACTTCGTGAATCCAATGCTTGATCTGCCTAATCTCTTTTCTATTATTTCTCTTAATCCGCTAAATGCTCCTCCACAAACAAACAGTATATTTGTTGTATTCACTTGAATAAATTCTTGTTGAGGATGTTTCCTTCCTCCATATGGAGGAACATTAATTATTGAGCCTTCAATAATCTTCAACAATGCCTGTTGTACACCTTCACCCGAAACATCTCGGGTTATAGAAACATTTTCCGACTTTCGGGCAATTTTATCTATTTCATCAATGTAAATAATACCTCTCTCTGCTAAAGATACATTATAATCCGCCGTTTGTAATAATCTCACTAATATATTCTCTACATCTTCACCCACATACCCTGCTTCGGTAAGAGATGTAGCATCAGCAATAGCAAAGGGAACATTTAATATTTTAGCTAGTGTCTTTGCCAGCAACGTTTTGCCTACCCCCGTGGGTCCGATCAGCAAGATATTGCTTTTCTCCAAATCTACACCTTTTAGTCGAGGCAACATACTACGCATACGATTAACTCTTTTATAGTGATTGTAGATAGCAACAGAGAGCGTCTTCTTTGCTTCTTCCTGAGAAACTACATACTCATCTAACTGTTTTTTTATCTCCTCTGGAGTAGGAAGCTTTTTCTCCTTCCGTCCTTTATTTTTTACCTCATCTTCAGCCAATATATCATTACACAACACTACACACTCATCACATATATAAACACCGGGTCCAACAATAAGTTTCTTTACCTCGCTTTGTTTTCTACCACAAAACGAACATCTCAACTCACTGCTTATTTCCTTCATTTTTACTCCTTCTTTTAGTCAATATTTTATCAATTATGCCGTACTCCAATGCTTCTTCGGCACTCATAAAATAATCCTTTTCCGTATCCTTTTCAATAGTAGATATTCTCCTGCCAGTATGAAAAGCAAGAATTTTGTTAATGTCTGCTCTTAATTTAAGTATTTCTCTAGCATGAACCTCAATCTCTGTAGCCTTGCCATGCACCCCTCCCATTGGTTGATGAATCATTATTCTGGCATGGGGCAGTGCATATCGTTTCCCTTTTTCCCCTGCTGCCAAGAAAATAGCAGACATGGATGCCGCCTGCCCCACACATATAGTGGCGATCTGCGGTTTTACGTACTGCATTGTATCATAGATGGCAAACCCTGCTGTGATGATGCCTCCTGGACTATTGATATACATATAAATGTCTTTGTCAGGGTCTTCAGATTCTAAAAATAGCAGCTGACTGGTAATACAGCTTGCTATATTATCATCTATGGCACTTCCTAAGATAATAATCCGTTCCTTTAAAAGCCTGGAATATATATCATATGCTCTTTCTCCACGTGGTGTTTTTTCAATAACAATAGGTATTAATTCCATTATTTCTCCTTAAATGTTGTATTTTTATAAAGAAAATCCGCTACCTTTTCACTCAGCACATCTGCCTTAACCAAGGATAACATATTCTCTTTTTTATATTTTTCATAAAGCTCATCACCAGAAAAACCTTTCATCTGTGCCTCTTTTTCTATGTATTTTTTTAATTCTTCTTCGCTGACACTTATTTTTTCCTCATCTGCTATTTTGAGAAGAATAAATGTTGTTTTTACCCTCTCTTTTGCCTCTGGCTCAAATTTCTCTCTCAACTTAGAATGTTTATATTCTTCCTTTTTGATATCAACTCCTCTATAATACAATTCTCTCAAATAACCCATAATTGTTGCACTTGTCTCTTGTGTCACTAAACTATCAGGAAGGTCAAAGTCATATTGTCCAAGCAATTTTTTCATCATTTCATCTTTCTGTCTTGCTTCTTCCTGTTTTTCTTTTGTTTTTAATATGTTTTCTTTAAGCCTCTTTTTCAAATCCTCAACTGAACTCAAACTTTTATCTATCTTCTCGGCAAGTTTATCATCTACAGGAGGAAGATGTTTCTCCTTTGCTGTTTTTAAATTCACAGTAAATGCAATCTTTTTATTTCTCAATGTCCCATCAAAATAATCCTGGGGAAATTGTTTTTCAAAAGACTTTTTTTCTCCTACCTTCATACCTACAATTTCTTTTTCCATTCCTTCAACTTTAAGATTTCCCCTGCCCAATTCTAAGTAAACATCATTACCACTTATACTATCTATCTTTTTTTCTCCTTCTTTTGCTTCCACATCTATTATTACCACATCACCATTTTTAACTTCCCTTTGTTTTACATCTTCTAATTTAGCAAAAGCACTCTGTAAACCATGAATCGCCTTCTCTACATCTTCATCTGTAACTTCTACTTTTCTCCTCTCTATCTCTATTCCTTTATACGGTTTTAACTCAAATTTTGGTTTTACATCTACTATAATATTAAAGGAAAATGGAGTATTATCCTCATTTTTTAAATCAGTAAATGCAGGTTCAGATACTGGTTCCAATTTATACTTATCAATCGCTATCTGATAGCCGTTTTTTAAAAGCTCTCTTGTTGTATCCTGTTTTGCTTCTTCTCCATAATGGTGTAATATTAGGTTTTTTGGTGCCTTGCCTTTTCTAAAACCTTTTATGGTCACATTCTTTTTTAGTTTATCAATGTGTTTATAAAATTTCTGTGAAAACTCCTCAAAAGACAATTCCATATGAACCTTTTTCGTTGTCGGTTTTACATCCTCAATAGTAGAATCCCACATCTAACCACCTCTTAAGTTTTATTTGGCAAAGTTTATCAAACACACTCTAAAAGTCAATGCTTGAAACACCTTTTGTGTGTAAATACCATCGGTATCTTATATTCGTTTGCTTTCTCTATCACTTCTCTATCTCTTATTGATCCGCCAGGTTGAATGATAGCTCTTATACCTATCTTATTTGCTAACTCAACAGAATCGGCAAAGGGGAAAAAACCATCCGATGCCATTACAGCACCTCTTAACTTGTGTTTTCTAAGGGAGGCCTTTAACTCAGCTATTCTTACAGCATCTATTCTGCTTGTTTCTCCCCCACCTATAGCTAATACCTGTTTATTATTGGCTATAACTATGGCATTAGATTTCACATGTTTTACTATTTTCCAGGCGAAAAATAGCTCTTCTTTATCTTCTTCACTTAATGGCATATCTGTTACCACATCAAAGTCTATCTTACTACCATCTGTCTGTTGAACAAGATAACCTCCACATACACTTCTTATATCCCATTTATCTACATCCGTATCCATTGAAATCTTTATAATTCTCAAATTCTTTTTCTTAGTTAAGATATTTAATGCATCTGGAGTAAAGGAAGACGCTATTATCACTTCAAAGAAATCTCTTATAACCTCCTCGGCTAATGCTTTATCTACACCTTTGTTGCAACCCACTATACCTCCAAAATAAGATATATTGTCCGATTGTTTCGCTTTCAAAAAGGCCTCTTTAACATCCTTCCCACATGCAGCACCGCAAGGATTACTATGTTTTATTATCGCCGAAAATGGCTCCTTAAATTCCTTCAACAACCTAAAAGTAGCATCAATATCTAAGATATTATTAAGAGATAGTTTCTTCCCCCCTAAAACATCAAAAAATTTAGTTGCTGGTTTTTTATATAAGACTGCTTTTTGATGAGGATTCTCTCCGTACCTTAAACAGCAATTAAATTTTAAAGGTGGGGCAAAATCTCTCTCTATATCATCTGTAAAACAGCTGTTAATTATAGCATCATAATATGAAGTAAGAGAAAACGCCTTACCGGCTAAATATTTTCTTAAATCATAAGAAATAAATCCCTCGTTTTTCAAAAGCTCTTCTATTACCAATAAATAGTCTTCTATATTAGAAAGAACAACCACATACTTGAAGTTCTTTGCTCCTGCACGCAACAAAGTCACTCCACCAATATCTATATTTTCAATAATTTTGTCTTCACACTCACCTATCATTTTTTCAAAGGGATAAAGATTCACCACCACCATATCTATAGGCTTCAATGAAAATTTTTCAAATTCTTTTTCTTTTTCCCGAGGTCCAAGGATGGCTCCCATTATATTTGGATGCAGTGTTTTTACTCTTCCTCTAAACATCTCTGGAAAACCTGTAAGTTCCTCAACAGATATTGTGTTTATTCCATTCTTACGCAAGAAATCCCTTGTGCCTCCGGTAGAGATAATCTCTACATTAAATTCTGACAATGTAGAAGCCAGTTTTACCACTCCCTCCTTGTCAAATGTACTAATGAGTGCACGCCTTAACTTCATCATCTCGAGCCTCCTTTGAATATAGTATCCCATAAAAAAAGAATTGACAATATTTTATATTATCTTATATGTTAAAGTTAGATGAAAACATTTATTAGTTCTTCTCCAAAAGAAACAAGAGAGATAGGAAAAAAATTGGCAAGAATTGTAAAAAGAAAATGGATAAAGGAAAAGGGTAATATACTTATTCTCCTTATAGGAGAATTGGGTGCAGGAAAAACACTATTTACCCATGGGTTCTTTATGGGATTAGGATATAAAGAAACAGATTTCTGTGGCAGTCCATCATTTATTATTGTCCAGGAATATAAGGGAAACATTCCATTTTACCATATAGACCTTTATAGACTAAATAAATTTGAGATAATAGAAGAGTTTTTGGAAAAGAAAGGAATAATTGTTTGCGAGTGGGGAGAAAAAATAGAAAACATAATAACATTTCTTTGGAAAATAGAATTTACAATTTTAAACAATAAAAGAATAATAAAAATAACATGAAAATAACGACAGAAACGAAATTGTATGGAATTATAGGACATCCCATAAAACATTCTATTTCCCCAAGTATTCACAACTTCCTGTTCAATTATTTTCACATAAATGCCGTGTATGTAGCATTTGATGTTGAATCTTATATGTTAAAATATACGGTAAATGGCTTAAAAGCACTAAAAATCCAGGGATGCAATATTACTCTGCCCTACAAAGAGAAAATTATGAAATACATAGATGAGGCAGATGAAGAAGCTCGCATTATAGGGGCAGTAAACACAATAAAACTTGAACAAGGTAAAATTAAGGGTTACAATACAGACAGCATAGGTTTTATTACATCATTAAAAAAGCATGTTCCTCATATAGGA
This sequence comes from uncultured Desulfurellaceae bacterium, assembly GCA_964626315.1. Taxonomy (GTDB): domain Bacteria; phylum Campylobacterota_A; class Desulfurellia; order JAGGSF01; family JAGGSF01; genus CAZVDS01. Next base: position 1,548 of record CAZVDS010000006.1, on the reverse strand, counting down.
GGAAAAAAGGTGGCAGTAATAGGAGCAGGTGGAGCGGCAAGGGCCGTTGTATATGCACTATTGAAAGAAAATGCTTTTGTTATGGTGTTCAACCGCACCTATGAAAAAGTTGTAAAATTAAAGAAAAAATTTAAAAATATAGAAGCATATCCACTTTCACAAAAAGAGATGTTAAAAGATGCAAAGATAATAATAAATGCTACATCCTGCGGCTTAAACAAAGATGATAAAATGCTTTTTTCGCCTTCTATTTTAAAAAAGGATGCCGTTTTTTGCGAACTTATTTACAATGAAACTCCACTACAATATGAAGCAAGAAGAGAGGGAATTAAAACTATAGATGGAAAAGGTATGCTTATAGAACAAGCATTAATTTCATTTTATATATGGACAGATAAAAGGGCATCATCAAACCAATTGAAGGGAATCTTTAAATGAGCACCATTCCCTTAGGTGAACTACTTCTACTTTTAGGAAAAATCAATAAAGAGCAATTGGATATTGCTTTGGAAAAACAAAAGAAAACGGGGAAAAAAATAGGTGCTATACTGGTAGAAGAGGGTATCATTAGCGAGGATGAGTTAGAGTCTTACCTACAGAAACAGGCAAGCTTTGAATTCATGGATTTAGGAAAGAGCGAGTTGTGTTCCTTCTTGCAAACTGATATAGCCACTGAGTCCATAGACTTAAAAAAATTTATAATAAAAGACAATATCATCCAATTGATACCAGAGAATATAGCCCGGAAATACAAACTGATGCCCATAGAAGAAGAAAATGGAAAGATAAAAATAGCTATATCTGACCCTACAAACATCGTTGCCTTAGAAGACATAAAGCAAATAACAGGCAAAGAAATTATACCTCTCATCGCATCAGAAAATTGCATAGCTGAGGCAATAGACAAATATTACAAAAAACTTAAGGAAAGAGATGTTCTCCTGTTTAAGCAAAAGACTATGAACTTAGACTTAGGCTTAGATAAGGAAATAAAAGAGATAGATGTAGTAGAAGCTCCATCCAGCATAGAGGAAGAAGAAATAGTAGGAGAGAAAAAGGCAGGAGAAGCACCCATTATAAGATTTGCAAATAAGATTATACAAGGTGCAGTAGAGAGAGGTGCATCAGATATCCATTTGGAACCATACGAAAAGGTGTTTCGCATAAGGTATAGGATAGATGGTATATTATATACAGTGATGGAGCCACCGAAAACTATTTTCCCCGCTTTGTCTTCACGATTCAAAATCATGTCATGCCTGAACATTGCAGAAAAGAGATTACCTCAGGACGGGAGAATTAAGTTGAGGGTAAATGGTAAGGATATTGATTTCAGGGTATCCACCGTTCCTAGCATATTTGGAGAAAAGGTGGTTTTAAGGATCTTGGATAGAACGAGCATTATGGGGCTCGACTTAGAAGACTTAGGATTCGAAGAAAAAGACATTAAAAAGGTTAAAAAAGCAATTGAAGCCCCGTATGGAGTGATTTTGGTGACGGGTCCTACAGGATCAGGAAAAACAACCACCCTTTATACGGCATTGAATA
>CAZVDS010000005.1:21671-23888 GCA_964626315.1 uncultured Desulfurellaceae bacterium | reverse complement strand
ATGTATTCCTGCGTTTCTCTTTTTAAACCTGGATATATTGCTAAGGCTAAAACTTCTTGACAAAGCTGCTCTGTAACGGGAAAATCTCCTTTGCAATAACCCAATGGAGAAAAACAAGGCTGTAGATGTAGTGGTGATGAGTAATAGATGCCGGTTTCTATGCCTTTGTCATATAAAAATTTTCTTAAATTATCCCTTTCTTTTACCCTGATTACAAACTGATGATAGGTATGATAATTTTTTACCTTTTTTCTGTATAAGGCAGGTGGAAGTTTCACAACTTCTTTTTCCAATAGACCACTTTCATAAAATAAATTTTCATAATACTGGGCACTTTCTTGTCTCATTTTGTTCCATTTGTCTAAAAAATCCATCTTTGCCAGAAGCACTGCCGCTTGCAATGCATCTAAACGAAAATTCCATCCCAATATCCTATATTGTTTTCCATCGTATCCATGTGTGCGCAACATCTTTATTTCTTTATATGTTTCTGCATTGTTTGTTAGAACCATTCCTCCATCACCAAATCCACCCAGATTCTTGGTAGGATAAAAAGAAAGACATCCCATATCACCTATAGAGCATGTTTTTTTTACCTTGCCATTTAATGGGTATTCAGCACCTATAGCTTGGGCTGAATCTTCTATTATCTTTAGATTATACTTTTCTTTTAATTTTAAGATCTCTTTCATCTTTGCACACTGACCAAATAGATGAATGGGAATAATAACTCTTGTTTTTTTGGAGATGACACCTTCTACTTTTTCCACATCTATATTATAACTTTCATCTATATCCACAAAGACAGGTTTTAATCCTGCATGCATGATTGAGTTTGCAGTAGATACAAATGTAAATGGTGTAGTGATTACTTCATCATCCTTTTTTAAGCTTAAACTCAAAAGTGAAATGAGTAAAGCATCACTACCAGAAGAAACACCTATCGCATATTTGCATTCGCAATAATCAGAAACTCTCTTTTCCAATTGTTCTACCTTTTCACTCAATATGAACTTCTGAGATTCTATTACACTTGTGATTTCTTCATCTATTTCTTTCTTAGCTTCTGTGTATTGTAGTTTTAAATTTAGAAATGGAATCATGGTTTTTTACACACTCCTCAACAATGGAAACTACATCAATCATATCTTTTCCATCTGTTCTTGCTTTTTTTCTATCCAGAATACACTGTATAAAATGTTTACATTCTTCCTTTAATGGTTCTTTTGGTTCAATATCCACTTTAAATAATGCTTTTTCTTTTAGTGAAATTTCATCATTTTTTTCCATAGAATAAGCGTATATTTTCAATTTTTCATTCCAATCTGCACAATCATCAAATAAAATTATCATCTTTTCACCCATCACAAAGAATTTCTGCTCTTTATATGGATATAACCAGGAAACAAATGTTTGTGCTTTTCTTTTAGAAGGAAAATCCATAGAAATCCAGGCACTATCCAACACATCTCTTTCCTTATGTGTAAAACTATTTAGTTTTTCTGGTTTCTCCTTTAGAATATCTAAAATTAAGGAAATATCATGTGGCGCAAATCCCCATAACACATTTTTCTCTTTTTCTATTCTACCCAGATTTAATCTTCTGGTATGAATATACAATATATTGCCTATTGCTCCATCTTCTACAATTTCTTTCAATCTTATATAAGCAGGATGATACTGAAGAATGTTTCCCACCATTAAAATGAGCTTTTTTTCATTTGATATAGAAACGAGTTCGCTGGCTTGCGTTTTAAAAAGAACTAAGGGTTTTTCAATGAACACATCTTTTTCAAAAGACAAAGCTTTTTTTGCCAATTCATAGTGAGTGGAGGCAGGTGTAGAGATAATAATCCCCTTAACTGAAGATGATAGGACATCATCAAAACAGGAAGTAAAAGAAATTGTAGGGTATGTCTTCTTCAACTGTTCTATCTTATTTTTGTCTGTGTCGCATACCATCTCTAATACGCCTAATTCATAAAAATTTCTTACTAAATTTTTCCCCCAATATCCTGCGCCTACTACTGCCACTTTCATATTTTGTTCCTTCCACGGGTAAGTAAAAGATAAAGATCTATCATGTCTGTGTTTTTTCTTATGACACCTCTCGGAATAAGAAATAAATCATTATTCTTTTTATATATTTTCTGTTTAATAATTAATGCTTTCTTATAATATTCTTTTACTATTTTTTTTGATTCATCATCCCATGCC
>CAZVDS010000005.1:0-21661 GCA_964626315.1 uncultured Desulfurellaceae bacterium | reverse complement strand
CCATGCCCCATAAGGATAAGAAAATGAAACCACAGAAAACTTTATCTTTTCTTCTATTATTTTTTTACTATCTATTATCTCTTCTTCTTTTTCTTCTGTTTTTAGAAGAGGTAACTTTCTATGACTAAGTGAATGGGAACCAATTTCAAAACCACTTTCCTTTAAAAATTTTACATCTTCCCAGTTCATCATTTTTAATCCACATGGACTTTTTCCTTTTTCTATCCAATTTGCAACGATAAAAAATGTTGCCGTATATCCGTATTTTTTAAGTATAGGATAGGCATGAATGTTATCTTCATAGCCATCATCAAATGTTATACACACACATTTTCCTTTGCATTTTTCCAAATTTTCCACAGTTGTTGTTTTATATCCCATTTTGTTTAAATAGTCCAGATGATGACGAAAAGTTTCAATGTCAACAGAAAACTTATCCACACCTGTGTGGGTTTTTTGTTTTGAGAGGCGATGATAGAGAAAAACAGGAATACCTTTTTCTTTTTTCCGCCAAAAGTTATAGCGAGAAAAGAAGATAGTTAAAAATGATAAACCTAAAACTGTTTTACTTTTCCATTTCATACAATTTTGCATATTTCATAAAAGAATAAAATGAGGATAAAAAGGCATACAATATGCCAGGATAACCATCTAAAACAGCCAATTTAAGAATAAATCTTTTAAATAATTCTCCACCGAAACGCAAGAATGGATAGATGCTATTTGCTCTCTTTTTTTCACTGGCTTTCTGTTTCGCAAACAGAGTTGTGTAGTTGTTGAATTTTTGCAAATAATCATAGAGGTTTTCATAACTATAGTGAAGAATCTTACCACTTAATTTAGCCTTTTTACCATTTAAGTTTATCTTTTCATGCACCTCCGATTCCACAAAAATTCCTTTTTTTCTTTTAAACAATCGCAGATGATAATCAGGATATACGCCACCAAATCTTAAAGGTTTACCCAAGAAAACGAGTTGAGTATTTATTAAATATCCATCATATTCATCATTTTTTATGGCTTTTTTTATCTCTTCTACTAATTCCTTAGTTACTATTTCATCTGCATCTATAGAAAAAACCCATTCACTGTTCACCTTGCTCAATGCAAAATTTTTTTGTTTTCCATAACCCACCCATGGTTTCATATATACCTTATCGGTAAAATCTCTTGCAATATCAACTGTTTTGTCTATACTACCTGAATCTACAACAACAATCTCATCTACCCATTTCAATGCATTTAGGGTTTGTTTTAGGCGTTTTTCTTCATTTTTAACAACTAAAACAGCAGCAATACTCACTGTTTTTACTCATTCTTGAGTATATTCCACTTTATGAGATTGTTTTTCTTTAACTTCTTTTTTGGCGTTTTTTTCTTTTTTGTATCCAATTCTTTATATAATTTAGACTGCGGATGCAAAAACTTTATGGTTAATATGTGATCAGACATAATGAGCATTTCACTTGTATATGTTTTATCACTATTTAAAGGAATAATCTCTTTTCCTTTAAATAGATGCGTATCATCCAATTTTAAACCCCAATAGGTTTTTTCTTCTAAAATTGTTAAAAGTTCATCTTCTTCATCGGGAATATTAATACTCCCTATATATTCTTCACCATTTATTAACTTTACCTTTACCCACAAAATCTTCATTTTTACTCCTTAAAAACAGGAATTTTTTTATAAAAACATGTTTCTTTTTCAAAGGCATGCGCAATATTAATAATCTTCTCTTCACAAAAGGCACCACTTATAATTTGCAGACCCACAGGCAACATGTCTTTAGATAAACCCATAGGAATGCTAATTGCAGGTAGTCCTGCCAAATTTGCTGGTATAGTAAATATGTCAGAGAGATACATTTTCAAGGGGTCATCCAATTTCTCACCCAATTTAAAGGTCTCGGTAGGAGAAGTAGGCAAAATAATTACTGATACCTTTTTGAATGCTTCATCAAAATCTCTTTTAATCAGAGTGCGCACTTTTTGTGCCTTTAAATAATAAGCATCATAATAACCAGAGGAAAGCACATACGTTCCTAATAGTATTCTTCTCTTTACCTCCTTACCAAATCCTTCACTGCGTGTTTGTTCATACATTTCAGTAAGATTATCTTTATGTTTTCTGTAACCGTATTTTACTCCATCGTATCGGGCTAAGTTGGATGAAGCTTCAGCCGGAGCAATGATATAATAATCTGCCACTGCATATTCTAAATGAGGAAGACCAATGGGAATAAGTTTTGCACCTAAGCGTGTGAATACATCTTCTGCCCTATTAAAATTTTCTTTGACTGCCTCTGAACAATCTTTCAACCCTTCTTCATAGACACCAATCTTTACACCTTTTATATTTCTATTTAATGCTTTCCTGAAATCAGGAACGGGCATATTTGCTGACGTAGAGTCTCTTTTGTCTTTTCCACAGATGATGTTTAAAAGCAATGCTGCATCTTCCACTGTTTTTGTAATAGGGCCTATTTGATCTAAGGATGAGGCAAAGGCAACCAAACCATAGCGAGAGATGCGCCCATAAGTGGGCTTCATGCCTACTACACCACATAAAGCAGCAGGTTGTCTAATAGAACCACCGGTGTCCGAACCTAAGGCACAAATAGCCTCACCGCTGGCCACCGCAGCACTTGAACCACCACTTGAACCACCAGGAATACAATCTGTAGACCACGGATTTTTTGTAGTCCCAAAATAAGATGTTTCACACGACGAGCCCATTGCAAATTCATCCATATTTGTTTTTCCAATAAAACTTGCTCCATCCTGTTTTAATTTTTCTATCACCGTAGCATCGTAAGGAGGGATAAAATTCTTAAGCATACGAGAGCCACAGGTTGTTTCTTTGCCTTCTATGCATATGTTGTCCTTTACGGCAATGGGCAATCCCTTAAGAAATCCTTTTTCCTGTTTTGGTTCTTCATCAAATATGCTGATGTAAGCATTTATATATTTTTCTATTTTTTCTATGTGTTTTTTTAATGAAAAAAACACCTCTTTAGCGTTTATTTTCTTTTTTTCTATCATTTGTAATAATTCAGTTAAGGTAAAAGTATAAAGCATTATTTTATTATCCTGGGAACTTTAAAATATGCCCCTTCCTTTTGAGGGGCACTTTTCAGAGCTTCATCCGAAGACAAGGATGCTTTCGTTTCATCATTGCGAAATACATTATGAAACTCTACAACATGGAAAGCAGGATCAATATCTTTTACCTCTAATTCGTTTAGTTTTTCCATGTAACCTAATATATCATTGAACTGTTTTGTGAAACTTTCAATTTCGTTCTCTTTTAAAGAAACCCTACTTAAATGAGCAACTTTTTTTACTTCATCTTTGCTAATCATACCATACCCGAGATAAATATAACCCCTTGGGAGAAGCCTTTTTCCATTTTCTTTTAGAGGCGATTATATACTTTACATCTTCTAATTTCAACTTGCATCTTCCTACATCTAATAGAATTTGCACTATGTATCTTACCATTCCTTTCAAAAAAGCATTAGCTATTATGCGAAAGATAAAAAAAGACCCTTTATTTAAAATCTCTACTTCCTCTATTATTCTTGTAAAGTTTTCTTCATCACTCTTATCACAAAGGGTGCTAAAATCGTGTTCCCCAAGAAAAAAATTGCTACTTTTTCTCATTACATTCAGATCCAGAGAATAAGAAAATAAATAAGCATAATTCCTAAAGAAAGGCAACAGTGTATTTCCCTGAAAGACAATATATGTATACTGGCGTCTTTTAGCATCAAATCTTGAATGAAAATTATTTCTTACTTCTAATCCTTCTAAAACTCTAATATCCTCTGGTAAAAGGGCATTCATAGCATTTATCATTTCATTTACATCTCTTTTCCACTCTGTAAAAAAATCAACTACTTGCCAAAAAGCATGCACTTTTCTGTCTGTTCTTCCTGCATACCGAATCCTTATTTTCTCCTTTGTAATATTTTTTAAAGTATCTTCTATCTTTCCTTGAATAGTAGGTAAGTTTTCCTGTACCTGAAAACCATAATAATTAGTTCCATCATATGAGATACGCAGAACAAGGTGTTTCATGATCCGCCGATGAGAATAGAGGGAACTCTCAATGTAGGTTCACCATCTGAAACAGGCACCATTTGTCCTGCTTTGCCGCAGGTACCTACTTCCATTCCCAAATCATTACCTACCATATCTATTTCTTTTAAAATTTGAGGGCCATTTCCAGCAATGGTTGCTCCTCTTATAAGTTCACCTACTTCACCTTTTTCTATCATATAACCCTCTTTTACCTCAAATACAAAATCTCCTGTTACGGGATTTACCTGTCCTCCGCCCATTTTATTTACCAATATTCCTTTATCTATAGTTTTTATGATACTTTTAGGGTCATCTTTCCCAGGCAAAATAAATGTATTGGACATGCGAGGAATGGGAGGAAAACGAAAGCATTCCCTTCTGCCATTGCCAGAAAGATTCACATTCAAAAGCTTTGCATACATCAGATCTGTCATGTAGTTTTTTAATATTCCATTTTCTATAAGTATTGTTCTCTGCCCATCTGTTCCTTCATCATCAAAGAAATATGAACCACGAGCCTGAGGTAGTGTAGCATCATCAACCAATGTAATTAAAGGAGAGGCTACCTTTTCACCTATTTTCCCACTATATATAGATAGATGTTCATAGATGAGATCTCCTTCTAATCCATGACCTATTGCTTCATGAGTCATTGTTCCTCCTGCTTGAGATGCCAAAATTACAGGCATTCGTCCTCTTGGTGCAACAGGAGCAGAGAGTAATTTCAATGCTATCTCTGTAGTTTTTAAAGCTAATTCTTCAATATTGTATTCTTCAAATAGATTTTTACCTGCAGTTGAAATTATATTCCGATAACTCTGAATATTCTCATCTTCTTTTGCAATTACCTCTACAATAAAGGTGGTATAGTTGAGTTTTTCCTTTTTTACCTCTCCTGAATGCTTAACAATTTCTATCTGTTTTTCTGTATCTCCATAATCGCATTTTACTTGAGTAACATGGGAACTAATTTTGTAAGCCCCATCCATCGCTTTTTTTACTGTATTTACAATATTTTCTAGGGGTGAAAAAAAAGCAGGAACAGATTTCTCCTTTGCATATACCAACTTAAAGTGTTTACTCTCCTTTTGCTTACATATAGAAAGAGCCATTTTTTTTATCTCAAGCGGTGAAGAATCCTGGGAATAGGCGTAGTGGGTAGACCTACCTTTTACCCCTCTTACTCCTATTCCTCCATCTAAACCTACATCTATTTTTTCTACTGCCCTATCTTTAAAAGAGATACGCCGCTTTTTTGTTTCCTCGTGGTATATATCAAAAAAGTCAAAATCATTCTTTTTTAAAACACCATAAGCTTCATTGTACACTTCTTTTTTTCCTTATTTCGGCTTGAGCAGCAGAAATACGAGCAACGGGAACACGATATGGAGAACAACTCACATAATCTAAATTTATGGAGTTGAAAAAACTGATAGAGTCTGGATCACCGCCATGCTCTCCACATATACCGACCTCTAATTGTTTATTGCTTTTCCTTCCTTTTTCCGTACCTATTCTTACCATTTCTCCTACGCCTGTCGTATCTATGGATGCAAATGGTTCATAGGGTAAAATTCCCCTTTCATCATATGCATTCAGGAATTTTGCTGCATCATCTCGAGAGAGACCGAATACACACTGTGTTAAATCATTGGTGCCAAATGAGAAAAAGTCCACCTCCCTGGCGATCTCATCAGCTGTAATGGCGGCTCTCGGCAGTTCAATCATAGTACCTATTTTATAGGAGACATTTACATTCTTTTCCTTCATTACTTTATTCGCTGTATTTTTAATGTCTTCCTTTATTATTTTTACCTCATTTACATGAGAAACAAGAGGAATCATAATCTCTGGTATAACTGTTTTTCCTTCCTGTATTACTTCAATTGCCGCCTCCATTATTGCTCGAGTTTGCATTTCTGTAATCTCGGGGAAGGTTACACTCAACCTACATCCTCTATGACCCAACATAGGATTGAATTCTTGTAGTGTCCTTACTTTATCCATTAATTTCTCTAATTCTTTTAATCTCTTGTTATCACCTTTCGTATATTTAAGACGGGTATATTCTTCCAATAGTATATCGTATTTAGGCAAGAATTCATGCAGTGGCGGGTCAAGTAAACGAATAATAACAGGCAAACCGTCCATAACTCTAAATAATCCCTTAAAATCTTCTTTTTGAAATGGAAGAAGTTTATTTAATGCCTTTTCTCTTTTTTCTTTAGTTTCAGCCATAATCATCTCTTGCACAATAGGAATTCTATCTTTACCGAAGAACATGTGTTCTGTCCGACACAGTCCTATTCCTTCTGCTCCTAAGTCTCTTGCTACTTTTGAATCTTCTGGTGTATCCGCATTGGCTCTCACTCCTAACTTTCTTATCTCATCTGCCCATTTAGATAATATTTCAAATTGCGGTATGAGTGTTGCTTCTACTAATTTTGTTTTTCCTAAGATAACTTCGCCTGTTGTCCCATTTATAGTGACCCAATCACCTTCTTTTATCTCTTTTCCTTTTACAGTAAATTTCTTTTCATCTTCATGCACGACAATATCGCCGCAGCCTACTACGCAGCATTTGCCCATACCTCTTCCTACAACAGCGGCATGAGAGGTCATTCCACCCCGAGAAGTTAAAATACCCTGCGAGGCATGCATTCCTCCTACATCTTCAGGGGAGGTTTCCATTCTCACCAAAATTACCGGTTCTTCTTTTTTCGCCCATTCCTCGGCATCTTCTGCTGTAAACACAGCCATTCCTACCGCCGCTCCCGGGGAAGCGGGTAATCCTTTTGCTACAGGTTCTACCTTTTCTTGAGGATCAATCATAGGATGTAATAGTTGGTCTATTTGCTCGGGTGAAATCCGCATGACTGCTTCTTCTTTTGTGATTAATCCTTCATTTACCATGTCTACTGCTATCCTTACTGCAGCCAACGCTGTGCGTTTGCCGGTTCGGGTCTGCAACAGATACAATTTACCATCCTGGATAGTAAATTCTAAGTCTTGCGTATCTTTAAAATGGTTTTCTAATTTTTGATATACCTCTACCAATTCATTGTAGGCTTGAGGTATTTTTTCTTGTAAAGCCTGAACGGGCATCGGCGTTCTTATGCCTGCAACCACATCTTCTCCTTGAGCATTGGTTAAACACTCTCCGAAGAATCTTTTTTCCCCTGTTGCCGGGTCTCTGGTAAATGCTACGCCTGTTCCCGAGTTCTCACCCATATTTCCAAATACCATGCTCTGCACTGTTACTGCTGTTCCTAAATTATGAGAAAGACGGTGAATTTCTCTATATTTTATTGCTCTGGGATTATCCCAGGAGGAGAACACAGCTTTTACTGCCATCATGAGCTGTTCCCATGGATCTTGTGGCAATTCGAATCCTTCTTTTTTTATCACTTCTTTGTAATCTTCGCATAGTTTTTTTAATGCTTTTACACTTAATTCGCAATCTTCCTTTACATTTTCTTCTTTCTTTCTATTTTCTAAAAGCTTTCCAAAATTGTTATATGAAATGCCTAAAACAATATCACCAAACATGGCGATAAATCTTCTATAAGCATCATAAGCAAAACGCTCATTATTTGTTTTTTTTGCCAAACCTTTGACGGTTTCATCGTTTAGTCCCAGGTTCAATACAGTGTCCATCATGCCAGGCATAGAAATAGCAGCACCGGAGCGCACGGATACGAGCAATGGGTTTTCTTCGTCTCCAAATTTCATATTCATTATGTTTTCCACTTTTGACATATATTTTTTAATTTCTTGTTCTAAATCAGGAGGTAATTTCTTTTGTTGTTGAAAATAGCGGCAGACCTCGGTGGTGATGGTAAAACCAGGAGGAACACAAATACCTAACCGAGACATTTCTGCTAAGCCTGCACCCTTCCCTCCCAAAAGGTTACGCATGCTTGCTTTTCCGTCTGTTTCCTTTTCGCTGAAAAAGTAGATACTTTTCATCTTACACCTCTTTTCATATTTTTTTCAGAATAGAATTGCTTAACAATTGTATCATTATTTCATATAAAAATCTACAGAGAATTAGAGCAATCCTCCATAACCTAACTCATATATTTCTCTTTTTGACATTTTTTCTCCTGTTAAGATACGAGGCAATATAAAATCCAGTGATGACTTAGAACTATATACTGCACCAGCCGGCACCCCAAGAATAACTATATCTTTAATATAACCAACACTTAGATAATTGCCGGGTTGAAGGGGAACTCCACGAGAAAAATCTTCACTCATCTCTCTTATAACTTTAAAGGTTACATCATCAGGGTCTACAGAAGTGCCAGCTGTTATCAGTATTACTTCACATCCAATGTGTACGGCTCTTTCTATTTCTTTTTTAATTAAATCTTTTTTATCAGGTGCTTTTGATGTATATAAGATTTTAGAATCATAAGTTTTCATAAGTCTTTCTTTTAATCGTGGTGTAAATGTATCTTCTATTTTTTTATAAAAAACTTCGTTGCCCGTAGCGATAATGCCTATCTTTTCTTTTAAAAATGGTTTTACAGAAATTATGCCCCCCTCCACGATCTTTCTTGCTCTTTCAATAGTTTTCTTTAAGGTATATAAACCTATAATACGAACAGAGGCAATTTTTTGTCCTTTTTTCACTATTTTGTTTGAAACTAAAGTAGGACAAGATGGTATTTTCAATAAATTAAATTGAAGAAGTTTCTCTCTGTTTATCTTTGTCAAGCCTTTAAAGCAGGCATATATATTTATTTTTCCTTCCGAAGGATATTCATCTCTATAAGTCCCCTTACCCATTAAGCTTTTGGCTAATTCAATCGCCGCATCATCCTCATGTATTTCACCTGCCGAAAGATTGATAGTATATACATGTTCCTTTCCTAATTGCTTAAATTTTTCAATATCTTGTTCTTGAATTATATGTCCCTTTCTAAATATAGGACCTTTAAGTTTCTGTTTTATATCTATAAGTGTTATATCATGGATTAATGTTTTGCCAATTGCTTGCTCTATCTTGATTTTTTCAATGCGACTCAAAGCATAGCCTCTTTAAACCTAAAAGTTTGGGGGCTGAGGCAATAGTTATACCATAGAATACGACAATTCTACTCTTGTTATCTTCTTTAAATATCTTTATTATTTCATCAATTTTCCCATCAACGATTGCATTGCCCTTTGCCAAAGTGAGGAAAGAACCTGCTATAATACTTTTCATATTTTTTTCACCTTCTATTAGAACATCGTAAAAATTTTTATTAGCATTATTTTTATCACATATCCTTATATTTTCTTTACCTATTTTTTTTATTAGAGCTTCAGCGATAAAAGGCTGAAACCCTACCATCCCTATGGTAAGAAACATACCATATCTACGAGAAAAATTATCAGCAATCTTCTGTGCACATTTTTTAGTCTCTTCAACATTACAATGAACAGTTCCTTGTATTAAGTTTAAATATCTCAACACAGCATTGGTAGAAGCTATAAATAATGCGCGATTTTTAGATGTATTCAAATCTATATTCAAAATATCATCTATCTTTCCTTGAAATTCTAAACCATTTTCAGTAAACGCTTGTCCCTTATTCCCCTTGAAATTTGCCTCAATCAATACTTCTTTTTCATGAGGGAAAGACAGGCAGGTTTGAACTTCAATATTTTCATGCTTAAGTTCATTTTCTTCTATGATGTTTATAAAATTTTCCCTTAACTCTTCAATCATGCTCATTTTATAAACTACTAAGCCATCTATAAGAAATTGTCTGTTTTGTGTTCATTGAAGTTTTTAGAAAATCATCAAACCAGTAAGCATCTTTATTTATTTTGAAAACCATAAATTGTGATGCATTTCCCGGACTTGCAGAACGATGATATTGCATATAAATGTGTTCTGGTGTTGTTCCCGCTACTTCAATCTTTCCCGTGGAATGAGACATTATAAAGCGCGCCGTTCCAGCCAGACCAGAGACCTGCATCCTCGCTTTTCTAAATATTTCATAAGATTCAGCTACTGGCACGGCATAAATTCTGTTTCCCAATGTAGGGCGGCACTGAAATACATAGTATGAAGATATACCCATAAAGGAAAGACTACGAAATAGTTCTGCTAAAGTATCAGAGTTATCATTAACTCCTCTGATAAGCGGTGTTTGATTGACGACAACTGTACCTGCTTCTAATAGCCGTGTAATGGCATCAATGCTAATAGGAGTTAACTCTCTGGGATGATTGAAATTTGCCATTATATAGATGCGTTTTTGAGGTAAACTGTATCGGCTCAGCATCTCAGTTAAAGATGGATCTTCTGTGATCCTGTATGGATTAAACGCAGGCATCTTTGTCCCTATACGAATAATCTTTACATGTTCAATACAGCATATCCTTTGTATAAAACTCTCTAGTTTTTTTGTAGACATAATCAGTGGATCACCACCTGACAAAAGAACATTGCTAATCTCAGGATGATTGCGGATATACTGTAAATTTGGAGAAATATTGTGAGTTACCTCACTATCTTCATTCATAAACAGGCGCTTACGAAAGCAAAAGCGACAAAATCCTCCGCATATATTATTGACAAGTAAAAGAGCTGTATCTGAATATTTGTGTTCTAAACCTATTGCTTTTGCATAATGTGCCTCTTCGGAGGCATCAAGCTTACCCCATGGTATCAATTCTCCTTCATGGGGAATAATTATTTGTCTGATAGGGTCATCTTCGTCCGACCAATCAATTAAGGATAAGTAATAATTATTAGCTCTAAACGCGAATTTTTTTGTAACTTTCTTTAACATTCGCCGTTGCTCAATGGGAATTTGAGTAACCTGCAAAATATCAGTAATATATCTAATCTTCTTCACATATTTTCCTTTTAGTTAGTTTATTCTATTTTATTTATTTTTATTGTGCTTGTCAAATTCAGTTAATATAGAGACTTTAAGTACCTTAAAAACAATACAACCTCTTTGCTACTCTTACAGAAATAACGGGCTTTTGAATATTTTTTATAACCGACTATAATGGATATATCATTTTCTCTTAGTATCTTAAATGCATCTTCGTCAGTTTTGTCGTCGCCTATGTAACCCTTTAGTATTTCTTCCTTTAAATTAAGCATTTGTTGCATTTTTATTATTGCCTTTCCCTTATCCCAATTGATTTTTGGCCTTACCTCGTAAACCTTTTTTCCGGAGGTTATTCTTAATGTCTCCCGATAAGGATTGACGATGTCCTGAATGATTTTTTTTATATCTTTTGCCGACTTTCCCACAACATTGCGGTAATGGATACTTAGAGTCAAACCCTTATCTTCAATCAAAACACCATCTATTGTATTTAATTGTGCCTTTAATTCTTTGACAACATTTTTTAGAATGGGTTTTGTTCTTTCTGCCTCTGGATGCACCCAACAATTTTCTTTATAAGAAATTTCAAACCCGTGATTCCCGGCATAGAGTATATTTTCAATACCTATCAGCTTTTTAATTTCATTTAACGGGCGACCGCTGATAATACTTATAAAAATGTATGGATTTTGAGAAAGACAGGTTAAGAGATTTTTTGTTTCAAACGAAAGTTTAGCCAAAGATGGCTTGCTACAAATAGGCACCAGTGTTCCATCATAATCCAAGCATAATAAAACATGGTTGGCATTCCTTATCTTATTTATTATTTCTTCAAGATAAATGAAAACATGTGCTTGACAATCAAAGAGATATTTTTTCACAGATAAACTATATCTTTCTTATAATACAATGACAAAAATAGCAAAAGATAATCACGAATATGTCGGGTAATGAGAAAGTTATCTTTTATATGTTCCCTTCCATTTTCCCCCAATTTCTTTGCATATTTAGCATCACAGAGAAGCTGTTTTATCCAATGAGCTGTTCCTTCTATAGTATGGGTTAAAATACCTGAATATCCATGTATGATTTGTAATGGTATACCTCCAACCGCGGAGGCAATCACCGGTTTTGCTTTCCACAAAGCTTCAGAAACAGTGAGTCCAAAACCTTCCTGTAAAGATTTTTGAAGTATAATAGTTGAACCTCTTTGTAGGGCATTTATTTCTAAATGGGAGGCAGGAGGAAGATGCAATACAAATATATCTTTATCTCCTTTTGCTTTTTCCCTCACTGCTTGAAGCACTTTTTTACCTTCAGGGTCATCAGTCGCTCCACCGCCAGCTAAAATAAGCTGACAATCAATGTGCTTTTTCACAAGGTGATAGGTTCTAATCACACCTATAGGATCCTTTAAATAATCAAACCTTGAAATTTGGGTTATAATGGGTCTCTTTCTATCTATACCATATCCTTCAAAAACAGAATCTATAAATTTTTTAGACAGTTTCTTGTTTTTATCACTCAAAGGATCTATAGAAGGAGAAATAAGAACCTGCTTGGTAGAGATATCCCTCCCAAATGAAGGAGCCGAAAAAACAATAGTATCATATTTTTTAATATAATTTTTCAGAAATAGCCAAATACGCTTATCAGGTTTGGAAAAATCAATATGACACCGCCAGACCCACTTTTTTTTCGTTTTCCTCTTTTTCTCAATAAGAGCAGCAGGTTGGGGGTCATGAATGAATATTATATCGCCATAGAAATTTATTTCCTCTGCATTTTTTTTGTTTACCTCCAAAAAGTAATTCAACTCTTCGTCTGCGATCTCTACTCTTGCAGAATGAAGGGCATTGTGTATCTTTTTGGTTATCACAAAAAATTTCTCATCACCTTTTATAACACTCCATCCTATATTCACATCTAACTCTTTTAAAAGTGGTATCATCCTATTTAATATTTCTGCTACTCCACCCCCCACGGCAGTAGAATTTATATTTTGAATTACCTTTCCAGAAACCTTTTCCGACAAAAAATGTAATTCATCAATTACATTATCTCCAACAATTTTTCTGTATTCGTCTAATTTAACCATCTTTTAATTTTCTTTAGAGATAATAGAAATTATCTCTTCTCTTAACCCTTCTAAAGTGTATGTATAAGGATCTAAACGAGAGATTTCTGCAGCAAATCTCTCTTTGCCTAAACCTCTTAACCATCTAGAGAAATCATTATCCGTATTCTTTAATCTCATACGTGCTTCAAAGATATGAAAGTAGAGAGAACTTCTTGTTATCTTTTTTAAAATTTCTTTAAATTCTTCTAAATCATGAGCAACATAAGGAGTGGGCAGAATAAATGTTTTACATCCCATAAAATGGAATTCATTGCCCTCTGGACAATTTCTAATATGATTATTTTTCAAATAATCTTCTAAGATTTCAATAAATTTATTTCTTAAATCTTTTATACTTGTAAATTCAACTATATCTACACTGCCAATCTTTTCCCCTAAAACCTTCTCTTCCAATACATCACTAATCCAGTAAGCAAAATCATTGGCTGGTTCAGGTAACAAGTAATGATGTTGTTCTAAAAATTTATGGGTATGATAGTAGATAGAATGATCGGGAACTGTTTTTATTCCTTTTAATAATTCTACTGCGTTTTTAGATTTTCTTCCCAAAATCTCTACTAAGTCAAATTGGGCATAGAAGTAAAATGGTTTATTCATATTCAGATTTCTTCTAAGCCGAGCTTGAAAATCTCAGAAAAAATATTAGCTGTCCAACGATAGATATTGTTTTCCATTACAATTTCTCTCATCCTTTCCATCCTTTTCTCTTTTTCTTCCTGGGTCATTTCCAGTGCTTCTTTTATTGTATCCACAAACTGGTCTGTAGAAAAAGGATTTATAAGTAAGGCTGTATCCAGTTCTCGAGCCGAACCCGTAAATCTGCTTAAAATTAAAACACCATCATTATCCCATCTGGAAGCAACAAATTCTTTGGCAACGAGGTTCATTCCATCATGCAAGGAGCTAACAATGCACACATCTGCTAAGCGATAATAGTTTATTAAATCCTGTTGAGAAAAATGAGCTTTATGTAATACAATAGGTTGCCAATCTTTATATTTATATTTTTCATTAATTTCAACCATTGAATGATATATTTCATTGTTGTAGTCTTTATATTGCTGAAGACGAATACGAGAGAGGGGACCTAATTGAAAGAATGTAAAGTGACCAATATACTGGGGGTATTTTTCAAAAAATCTGTCAATTGCAGCAAATCTTTCTAATATTCCTTTGATGTAATCAATTCTATCTACGCCTATACCTATAAACCTATTATTTAATCTATACCTTTTCCTTATATTTCTGATATTGTTTTCAACTTCAACCTGCTTTGACATATTTTCTATTTTTCCAAAATCTACACTTATAGGAAATGGTCTGACTAATGTTTCTTTTTCTTCACGAATTACGGAAGATTTCTCCCTATCTACTCTTGCTTCAATGAAACGATCTGTTGTATCTAAAAAATTTTGGCAATGATAACGAATGTGAAAACCAAAAAGGTCGTTTCCCAAAAGACCTTCTAATATATCCTTACCCCAGGGACATATTCTCCAGACTTCTTCATTAGGCCAAGGAATATGCCAAAATTGAGCAACAATGATATCGGGCCTCTTTTCTTTGAGAATTTTGGAGAGTAAAGCAAAGTGGTAATCCTGAATAAAGACAAAACCTTCATTATCACCCATTTCTTCCAATATGATTCTTGCGAATTTCTCATTGACCTTCCTATACATATCCCAGTCCGATTCTCTAAAAATAGGTCGGGTATAAGCATTATGACAGAGTGGCCACAATCCTTCATTGGCAAAACCATAATAGTAACCGTCTACTTCCTCTTTTGTTAACCACACTCTTCTTAAAGTATAATTTGGATTTTCTGGTGGAACCTGAATGTGGTCGTTTGAATCTACAACATCTTTATCTGCTTCACCAGAGCCATAGGCAATCCATGTCCCCCCGCAAATTTGCATCACAAGGTCTATTACCAGCGCCATGCCACTAACTGGCATAACACATCTAATCTCATCCTCAAAAAATCTGTGAATGTAAGGTTCTCTGTTGGACACAATTATAAATTTATATGATCCTATCTTTGATTTAATTACCTCTTTTAGACTATCCTTACTCCACGCCATTATATTATTTTATTTATTTTTAAATACCTGTCAATTTAATGCATGCTGTTCAATAAATGTTTTTACCTGTTGGCAGGAGGCATTGAGAATAGTAAATCTCCCTTTTTTTCTGTTTATATCTTTTAATACAGAGGGTATGGATGGGGGCATGCCTATAGCCTCTTTTATAGGTTCCGGAAACTTTGCAGGATGAGCAGTGGCTAAACAGATTAGTGGTTTTTCTTTATCTCGCAACTGTCTTCCCACCTTCACTCCAACTGCGGTGTGAGGATCAAGAATGTATCCTGTTTTTTTGTAAAAATCTCTTATTTCATCTATCGTTTCTTTTTCTGTGGCTTTTGCAGAGAGAAAATCTGTTTGCACTTTTTGTAAATTTTCCTTATCTATTTTTATCTCTCCACATTTAGAAAATGTATTCATCAATTGTTCTGTTTTTTTACCATCTTCATCAAATAGATAATATAGATAGCGCTCAAAGTTGCTGGCTATCTGTATGTCCATAGATGGACTTATAGTATTTATAACTTTACCCTTTTTATAAATACCTGTGTTTATAAATTTTGATAGAATATCATTTTCATTAGTAGCAAGGACGAGTTTTTCTATAGGTAAACCCATTTTTTTAGCCATAAAACCAGCAAAGATATTGCCAAAATTGCCAGTAGGTACACTGAAGTAAACGGAACCTTTATTATGAATCTGAAAATAAGCATAAAAATAATGGATAATTTGAGCCATGATACGAGTCCAATTTATGGAATTTACTGCTCCTAACATATATTTTCGTTTAAACTGAGTATCAGAAAATGTCTTTTTTACTATATACTGACAATCATCAAACGAGCCATTTATGGCAATGCAAAATACATTCTTTTCTTCTACAGTAGTCATTTGTTTTTCCTGGATGGGGCTGATTTTTCCATAAGGATAGAGAATGAATATATTTATATTCTTTTTACCTTTAACCCCTTCTATAGCCGCACTGCCTGTATCGCCAGAGGTAGCACCTAATATATTCATCTTTTTCTTTTCTCTTTGTAAAATGTATTCAAATAGATTGCCCAAAAACTGCAAGGCAACATCCTTAAAGGATAGTGTTGGTCCGTGAAATAACTCTATGATGTATATATCATCTTTTTTAATTACAGGCACAATTTCATCGGTATCAAATGAATTGAAGCTTTTTTGAATAAGCTCCCATAATATATTTTCCTCTATTTCATTTCCAATATACAATTTCATCAGATAAAACGCTAATTCCTTAAAATTGAGTCCTGAAATATCTTCTTCAACCACAGGCATTCTTTGAGGAACAAGCAACCCACCATCATTGGCAAGACCCATTTTTACTGCTTGTATAAATGAAATATTTTTTGTTTTGCTCCTTGTGCTTTGATAAAACATGTTTTAAAGTTAGTAGAATTATAATTTAAAGTCAATCTTATTTATTTGACAAAGATATTGAATATGGCTAAATTTATTATAGGTGCCGAAGTGGCGGAAGTGGTAGACGCGCTAGATTCAGGATCTAGTGGAGATTTTTCTCCATACGGGTTCGAGTCCCGTCTTCGGCACCATTTTATTAGATGGGAGGGAAAAGTGAAAGAGAGTTTCTTGTTCACTTCAGAATCTGTGTGTGAAGGTCATCCAGACAAAATAGCAGACCAAATCTCCGATGCAATCTTAGACACTATAATAAAGGATGATAAAAACTGTCGGGTAGCATGTGAAACACTGCTTACCAGGGGCATAGCATTTGTGGCAGGAGAAATTACAACCACCGCTTATGCAGATATTCCTGATATTGTTCGGGATGTAGTAAAAGATATTGGATATATTGATGCTTCTTATGGCTTTGACTATCATTCCTGTGGCATAATAGCATCCATTCACGCTCAGTCCCCAGACATTGCAATGGGAGTAGATAAGACTGAAGGTATTTTGGGTGCTGGAGATCAGGGAATGATGTTCGGTTACGCTACCGATGAAACCCCTGAATATTTACCTCTGACTATTGCTTATGCTCATAGAATTGCTAAAAGACTGGCGGAGATAAGAAAAGAAGGCATACTTCCTTACTTGCGTCCTGATGGTAAATGCCAGGTATCTATTCGCTATTTGAATCATAAACCAGAAAAAGTGATAGCAGTAGTTGTTTCTGCTCAACATAGTCCAAAAATAGAAATAGAAGAATTGCGTAAGGATATTCTGGAATATGTAATAGAATATATTATTCCTAAACACAGGTGGGATGAAAACATAAAAATCTACATAAATCCCACTGGCAGATTTGTAGTGGGAGGACCACAAGCAGATACAGGCCTTACGGGAAGGAAGATTATTGTAGATACATACGGTGGTGTGGGTTCTCATGGTGGCGGATGCTTTTCTGGAAAAGACCCAACGAAAGTGGATAGATCGGGGTCATATATGGCACGCTATATTGCGAAAAACATTGTTGCCGCAGGATTAGCAAAAAGCTGTGAGGTGCAAATTGCCTATGCCATTGGTGTAGCAGAACCTGTTTCTCTTATGCTGCATACTTATGGAACGGGCATCATGCCTAAGGAAGAGATAAGAAAATTGATTCTATCTACCTATAATTTAACGCCTGCTGGTATTATAAAGAAGTTGGATCTCTTAAGACCTATATATAGAAAAACTGCTGTTTATGGCCATTTTGGGAGAGAGGATGAAGATTTTACCTGGGAAAAAACAGATACAGCAGAAATTTTAAGAAAAAAGGCGGGGATATAACAATGGATTATCACATAGCGGATTTGAACCTATCTTCTAATGGCGAGAGAAGGATAGAATGGGCAGAAAAAGAAATGGGGGTGTTGAGATTAATAAAAGAGCGTTTTCAGAAGGAAAAACCATTATCTGGTTTAAATATCTCGGCTTGTTTACATGTAACTACTGAGACAGCAAACCTGGCTCTTACCTTGAAAGCAGGAGGAGCAAAGGTTTATCTGTGTGCTTCTAACCCACTCTCTACCCAGGATGATGTAGCGGCAGCTTTGGTAAAGAACGGAGTTGCTGTTTTTGCAATAAGAGAAGAAGACAGAGATGTTTACTACAATCATATAAACGAAACTCTAGATAGAAAACCACATATTACAATGGATGATGGAGCAGACCTTACCTCTGTTATACATAGGGAAAGAAAAGATTTGGCAAATAACATTTTAGGTGGTTCAGAAGAGACAACAACAGGAATTGTTAGATTAAGAAGTTTAGAAAAAAAAGGGTTGCTTTTATTTCCTCTTATAGCTGTGAACGATGCTAATACAAAACATCTTTTTGATAACCGCTATGGCACAGGACAAAGTGCAATGGATGGTATTATCAGAGCAACAAATAGATTGATTGCAGGTTCCACCTTTGTTGTGTGCGGATATGGTTGGTGTGGCAAGGGTATAGCGAAAAGAGCACAAGGGTTGGGAGCAAATGTTATTGTCACTGAGGTATATGCACTGAGAGCATTAGAAGCTGTAATGGATGGTTTTAGGGTTATGCCTATATCAGAGGCAGCTAAAATTGGTGACTTCTTTTGCACTGTAACAGGAGATACCAATGTGATTGCTAAAGAACACTTTGAATTGATGAAAGACGGTGCAATTTTAGCCAATGCAGGACATTTTGATGTAGAAATAGATGTGCGAGGATTAAAAGAAATGGCAATTGGATTTAAAAAGATTAGAAAATTTGTTGATGAGTATACATTGTCATCCAACAAAAAGATATACCTTTTGAGTGAAGGAAGATTGGTAAATTTAGCTGCGGCTGAGGGACATCCCTCTGCTGTTATGGATATGAGTTTTGCCAATCAAGCCTTGTGTGCAGAATTTTTAGCCAAATCAGGTAAAGGTTTAGAAAAGAAGGTTTATCCTGTTCCATCTGATATTGATGAAAAAGTGGCACAACTAAAGCTGAAGGTAATGAATGTTTCCTATGACAGCTTAACGGAGGAGCAGGAAAAATACCTCTCCTCCTGGGAAGTAGGAACATAACATCCCAATGACCTATCTTGCAAAGATCGGTTTTATCAGGATGTTCTTCGGACGCGAAACACCCGAAGAACATAATTTTAAGTGGCAAAATAAAATAAGCCCTTAAAACTTAACCTTTTTTGGGAAGCAGAGCTACAATGATCAAACCTACTATCTGAAGCCAAAATCCTGCTCCCAACCACATAAGTGTATTTCTTTTTTTCAGCGTTGCTACTATTGCACAGATTACCCCAAATATTATTCCAGAAACCAAAAGACTCATACCAAGATTTGACGATTGAAATAAAAAGCTCTGGGGTGCAGTTATACCCAGTTCTCCATGAAGAACATGTGTAATTTCTTTACCCCCTGTCATAATTAAAATAAAGGAAATCATAAGTCCTAACACAAACAAAACAATCCCCCACCAGCTATAATGACGCTTCCAATTAACCATGTCTTCCCTTACTGCTTCCATATCCCCTCCTTATCTTATATAGGATTACTTGGTTTTAATTATATTATGAAAGTTTTTTTAATGCAAGTTGTTAATAGTTGATAGTGTTCTGGCATTTGCAAAATTGTTTTTTGACAAATGCCTCTGGCATTTGCAAGCTCAAATCTCATGAACAACAAAACCCTACCTCCTTAAATCTTGACAAACGAATTTGCTTGAATATATTAAAGGTGCGATGCGGGACAATGCGGGAATAGCTCAGTTGGTAGAGCACGACCTTGCCAAGGTCGGGGTCGCGGGTTCAAGTCCCGTTTCCCGCTCTCCGGCGGCGTAGCCAAGTGGTAAGGCACGGGTCTGCAAAACCCTGATCCTCGGTTCAAATCCGGGCGCCGCCTCCAAGCCGGGATGGCGGAATTGGTAGACGCAAGGGACTTAAAATCCCTTGGGACTTTGTCCCGTGCGGGTTCAAGTCCCGCTCCCGGCACCACCAAATTCTGCATTTATGCTGTTCAGGTAGATTAACACTATCTGTTGTAAAGTGTTAAGACTAATTGCATAATGCGATTAGTCTTTTAATTTTTCTAAGTTTAAACGCACCAAAAATTGATTTGCTTCTTCCATTAACCTGTTTAATCTGTTATGTTTTTTCAGGCCCTTATTTATATAAAAGAAGGGATTAAAAGATTAGAAAATGAAGTAATAAAATTGAGCAAGGAAAAAT
Organism: uncultured Desulfurellaceae bacterium; assembly: GCA_964626315.1. Lineage (GTDB taxonomy): Bacteria > Campylobacterota_A > Desulfurellia > JAGGSF01 > JAGGSF01 > CAZVDS01. The sequence continues at coordinate 1,343 of CAZVDS010000005.1, read as the reverse complement.
GTGATGGGAATTTTAAACAGACCAAACGACTTGAGCATTGAAAGAACGATACCACTAAGCAAAGATTTGGTTTTAAGAAATAATATTATGATAATAGATGAGCCACTGTTAGGTAACACAAGATTTGGGCTATTACTTGAAAAGATGGATACATTAGCGTCAGACACGGCAAGAAAATATATTCATCAGTTCTATCCTGATGTTGTTGTTATTACGGCCGCTATTGATGAGACGATAATTAGAAATGCAACAGATGTAACAAAAGACCTATTATTCAAATCCAGAATAAATTATGTCGGCAAAACTTCTATGGAAATTGGCATAAGGATAGAGCAGCCAGGCAATCCAACAACCCATATTGCCACATGTTATTTTACAATGGTTGCAAGAAAAGGACCCAGAGAAAAAAGGGTAAGTATTCAAATACCGCCATTGAACTATATAGATGACATGGAAAAAAGAAGATACAAAAAGGCTATAGAGAGAAAGAAGCTGTATTTAAAAGAAAAAAACCTTATGAAACGGCCGCCATCGTTGAACGAGTATAAACTCTTATCCGAACTTCATAAATCTCAGGATGATCCCAATTTTAAGGGTATTTTATCTGGAAAATTTATAATGAGAAGCTGGGAAAGAATGTTTCCAGCATACAAAAATCCCAATCAAACAATATTCGGGGGATATTTGGCAAAAAGAGCATATGAGTTGTCATCTATGTGCGCAGAGTTGATAACCACGCACAGACCCGTAATAGCTGCCGTGAACAGAATAAATTTTATAAGTCCTGTAAAAATAGGTGATAAACTATTATTTACAGCCCATATAGTATACACTGAAAAATGTTTTATATGTGTTGAGGCTACCATAGGTAGGATGGGACGCAATGAACATAAAATCAGCGCTCAATCCAATTCATGCCTTTTTACATTCATTAATGTAGATGAGAATTTAAACCCCCATCGTGTAGATAAAATATATCCCACAACCTACGCAGAAGATGACAGGTATCTTGAAGCCTCAAGAAGCCTTAAAGATATTATGTCCGAGCTACATGGAGGACTACTCAAAAAGAAATAAACTTTAACTTTCCTGTACAACATTTGATAATAACTCACAGCTTACCGGTAAGAGCTTATTTTTGTATCTGTCTTAATTGGGTAGTCGGCTTCTTTTTTATCGCTTGTTTTTAAGCTTACTTTCTACCTCTCTTTAATTGAACATACTGGGTTCCATTCTCCCGTTTGAATAACCATACCCTCTTTCAGGTTCATCATTGTTTTTGACAATCGCAAGCAATTCATTTCATGAATTCTCTTGACAAACTACTGTTTGCAAGCTCAAAT
>CAZVDS010000004.1:9405-23973 GCA_964626315.1 uncultured Desulfurellaceae bacterium | reverse complement strand
CTTCTAATCCGTAGGTTGTGGGTTCGAGTCCCACCCGGCGTGCCATTATTAAGCCTGTGTTAAAGCCAATCCTAAAAAAACTTAAAGGTTATTTTTTGTTTGATTTTCTTTAGGGCAACCATAGGGTAACTTTTCATTGGATTTAATCCGTTTTTTTGTGTGTGTAATTCTTCCCACTAAACCACAGGATGTCTATCATCCTATTTTAGATGATAGACCCCGGTGTGCCAGATTTTAAAACCTCTTATCTCCACAAGCTCTTCTGTTTTTTATTATCTCTATAGCATCTCTTATTGCTCTTAGTTTGTTTTCTCCCACAGATATAAGATGATTAAATAATTTTTTCTCCTCTTCGTTGAGATTCATACCTTCAACTTGTTTTAAAAGCTTTTCTTGTTCTTCTTTCTCTTCTTCATCCAATTCCTCAAGTAGTTTTTGCATCTCTAATTCATCCATAGATTACTTTACCTCCTTTCCAGCATCAGGACCAGGAGTTATTATATATGCCGTTTCTACATTTACAACGATTGCAGCTTTAGGAGAAAGGTCTTCTTTGGATTTCACCCACTTAGCACCTTCATCAAAGAGTTTTCCAGAGGTTATCACCTGTGCCTTGCCTTTAAATTGATAACCTTCTGATTCAGAATTCCAGGCGCAGAGAGAAATATTTGGATTTTCTTCTATGTTTTTTCGAGTTTTTTTCATGAAGATATCCATCAATAATATCTGGTTTTCTGATAATATCTTGGCATAAGCTATAGGGACAACATTGGGTAAACCATTTCTATTTGCTGTGGCTACTGCCCATACTTTTACATCTTCTACTATTTTTTTTACCTCATCTGAAATTTCCATCTTTTTTCTCCTTTTAAATTTATTATATTATATTATAGTATAAAATTAAAGATAAGGAGGTGAAAAGTGAGTATTTTAGAGGCTATTGAAAACAGAAGATCTATTCGTGCATTTAAAGAAAAACCTATACCTAAACAGATATTGGAAAAGATTTTACTTACCGCTCGCTGGTCTCCTTCTGGTCACAATACACAACCCTGGGAGGTTGCCGTTTTGATGGGTAAAAAGAAAGATGAACTTTCCCGAAAACTTCTGGAGGCAATAGAACAAAAAAAAGAGAGAAAATTGGATTACTTTGAGGTCTCTTCTTTTCCTCTGTTTTTGCAGAAAAGAAGGGATGCCTGTGATGAGGGAATATTCAAGCATAAAGGAATAGACATAAGAGATAAAAAAGTTATAAAACAACATATATTAGAGAATTACTATTTTTTCCATGCTCCAATAGAGCTTATATTGTTTATGGAAAAGAATTTGGGCTGTGGTCAGTTTATTGATATAGGAATGTTTGCTCAAAGTATCATGCTTGCAGCTTTAGAATTTGGTTTAGGCACTTGCTGCCAGGGAACAATTGCCCTTTATCCTCAGGTGATAAGAGAATTTTTAGGTTTGTCTGAAAAAAAGATTATTTTATTTGGCATTGCCATGGGATATCCGGATGAAAAAGCAGACATAAATAGATATCGTCCATTGAGGGAACCACTGGAAAAATTTGTAAAGTTTTTATGAATAAAACTATTGCTCTCTTTTATAAGAAGGTTTCTTCCTATGGGGGTCAGGAAAAGTTTTTATTGAAATTTGCTCAAAATTTAAAACAAAAAGGATTCTCTCCTGTCTTTTTCTGCCAGAAAAATGAGGTAGATACACCATTTCCTGTTCATCGTCTGTTTTATATTCCATATCCGTCCTGGCTTAAGATGCTTTCTTTTGCTCTTTCTTCTTATATTATTACCAAAAATTTGCAAAAAAAGAATGTTCTCACCATAGGATTTGGTAAAGTATTTGGTCAAAACATTTACAGAGCAGGGGGTGGTATACACAAAAAGTATGTAAAACAATCCCTTTTAAGATGGAGAAATAAAAATGTAAGATTCTTTTACAGATTAAAACGTTTTTTCTCCCTCTATCATTGGTTTTCTCTATTTGTTGAGCATTTAGCATTTACCAACCAGAAAACGGTATTTATTGTTCCTTCCAATATAGTGAAGGAAGATTTAATAAATTATTTTGGTATAGATGGAAAGAGAATACATCTCGTTTATAATCCTGTGGATATAAAGAGGTTTTCTCCTCACCTTAAAGATAATCATAAATTTAAATTTACATTTGTTTTTGTCTCTACAAACCATCTTTTAAAAGGTTTGGATTATTTAATAGATGCATTCAAGACTGCATCTGATAGAGATGAAGATTTTTTAAAAAATGCCGAGCTTGTTGTTGCAGGTTCTGGCAATGAAGATTATTTTTTTAGAAAAATAAAGAGACACAATTTAAGAAACATTAAAATTTTAGGAAAAGTAAAGGATATAGAAAATGTATATAGAATGGGAGATGTATTCTTTTACCCTACATTGTACGATGCATCGGGTAATGTAATATTAGAGGCAATGGCATCTTCTCTTCCCTGTATAGTCAGCAAATTTGCCGGATATGCAAATCTTATTGAGGAAAGTAATTGTGGAGATGTTATTGATGACCCTACCGATATAGAAAAGATGTCTCAGATGTTATTACATTATTTTTATCTACCCCGAGAAAAATTAAAGAGCATGGGAAAAAAAGGAAGAGATTTTGTTATTCACAATTCCGGTGGGAATTGGAATGCAAAGCAAAGCTTTGTTATTCAACATTTAAATGATACTTGCATAGAGGATGTGCTTTTTCATATTCATTAATTAATTCTCTTAAATTTAGGTGAGTATATCTTTCTGTTGTTTTCAAAGATGAATGTCCCAAAAATTCTTGAATAATCCTTATATCCACTTCACTGTTTAAAAGATGAGTGGCTATGGAATGTCTCAAGGTATGAGGAGAGATGTTTTTAAACAGAATAGATAGGCTATATTTCTTTATTATGTTTTGTATGCTTCGTGCAGTCAGTCTCTTTCCCTGTCTGTTGGTAAATAATGCTTCTTTAACCTCTCTTTTTTTAAGATAATCGTTTAATGTGTTTTTTGCTCTGCTTATAAGAGGAATGATACGTTCTTTTCCTCCTTTGCCCCTTATCCTTATTATGTCTTGTTGTATATCCTTTTTATTTAATAGAATAAGTTCTGATGCTCTCAAACCACAGGAGTAGAGTAATTCAATAATTGTTTTATCTCTTTCATTTTTTATTCTATCAATGAGTAAAAAAATCTCATCCACTGACAGAAAGGAAGGCAGGTTTTTCTCCTTTTTGGGACGACCGATTAACCGGAAGGGATTTTTCTGTATTTTATCGTTTTCAATGAGAAAACGATAAAAAGTGCTTAAGGCAGAAAGTTTTCGTAATATACTGGATTTTGATATGTGTTTTTGATGTAAATATGAAATAAATCTTTGTATATCGTTTTCTTTAATTTCACCTGTATCTTTTTCGCAAAATGAAAAGAATTGTTTTACATCACTTATGTAAGCTCTCTTGGTATGAATTGAATAACCTAAAGAAAAATTTAAGTAGTTGCCAAAATCTTTCATGAAAACAAATCCTGTATTTTTTTAATAGTATTTGTTGTAGATTTACCCTTTATATAAGGTATAATAACAATTCTTCCTCCATAAGATTTTACAAAATTTGAGCCTACTACATCTTTTTTATTCCAGTCTCCACCTTTGGTTAGAACATCTGGTTTTATTATTTTTATTAGATTTTCTGGTGTTTCTTCATCAAATGGGACAACATAATCTACATATTTAATGCTATCTAAAACAATCATCCTGTCTAAAAGTTTGTTGATCGGTCTATTTTGTTGTTTTATCTTTTTTATGGATTCATCACTGTTTATTCCTACAATGAGAATATCCCCTAACTCCTTTGTTTTTTTTAAATAATAAGCATGACCTGCATGTAAGATATCAAAACAGCCGTTTGTAAACATGATTCTTTTGCCTTCTGTTTTTAGTTTTCGTATTAAAGATAGAAGTCTTTGTCTATCTATTATCAACTGTTTCCTCTACTATCTTGCATATAGTGTGGATGATAAAGATATGCATCTCTTGAATGCGTGGAGTAGATGAGACAGGAACAATAACAGGATAATGGCAAAAATTTTTTGTTTTTCCTCCATCTTTCCCCAAAAAACCAACTGTTATACAATTTTTTTCCTTTGCTTTTTTTAATCCTTGTATTACATTTTCTGAATATCCTGAGGTGGTGATACCTATGGCGACATCCTTTTCTTTTGCCAGTGCCTCAATCTGCTTGGAGAAAACATATTTGAAGGAGTAATCATTGGCGATGCTGGTGAGAATGGATGTATCTGTAGTCAGAGCAATAGCCGGATATGGTTCTCTTTCTTTTAGGAATCTGTTGATTAGCTCTCCTGCCATATGCTGAGCATCCGCCGCACTACCACCATTTCCGAATATTAGTATTTTATTTCCTCTTTTTATTGCTTTCGTTATCTCAATAGAGACTTTTACAATTATTTCATTTAAATAATAAATCTTTTCTATTGTTTTTTTATGCTCTTCCCATTCTTCAGTAAATACATTCATCATTTTTAAAATATATATAAAAAAAATTTTATAGCAACGATTAAATGTTAAAAAGCAACATTTTCTTAATGAGCCTTAGAAAAATCCCCTTACAAGAGTTGTTTCCTTTAATAAAATTAAGTGGGGATTGAAGACTATGTTTCTTTTTAAGACTATGAAAAGAAAAATGTTGAGCATGAGTTATAACATCAGCCAATCTTCTACACCATAAAAATTCATCCATTGTTTCAGCTAACTTATTTTTATATGCTTTTATAATGTTCTTTTCTTCTAAAATAGAATGAGCTGCCTTTTCGCCACTATGCAAGGCATAGTATATGCCTTCTCCTGAAAGTGGATTGGTTAGACCCAATGCATCACCTACAAACAGACAATTCCCCATTCCATATACAATATCTTTGTTTTTTGGATAAGGGACAAGCCAGAAGGAGGGTTTGTCTGTCAGTTGATATATGAGTTTATTTTCATTTATATACTTTTTAAACAGTGTAAAAGCATTTTCTCCTTTGGTGGCAATGCCTACTAATGCCTGTTTTTTCTGAGGAAATATCCATCCGTATCCATGTTTTGCTATACCAATAGAAATTACAAGCTCTTTTATTAGGGGAAGAGTGGTAGTGCAAGGTGCCTGCCATGCTTTTAAATATTCAATGTTTCTTTTCCATCTTCTTGCTACAGTTGCTGCTCCATCTGCTAAGATGAGAAATTTACAATTATAATTATTATTGTTTGTCTTTACATAAATAGGGTCTTCGTTATGGAAATCAATCAAGGTTTCATTTTTAAATACAACACCTCTTTCTTTCGCTTTTTCTAATAGAAACCCATCAAATTTTTCTCTGTTTACAGTTACAGCGATTATATCTTTTGTGTATCCGATAACCCTTTTTTCTTTATACTCTACAATTGCTCCCTTTATTTTTCTTTCTATTGTCTTTTCCCATCCTAAAGGAAGATGTGGAAATGCTTTACAGGATATAGACCCAGCGCAGGTCTTTTTGCGGGGAAAATTGTGTTTATCTATTAAAAGTATATTCAAGCCGTTTTCTCTTAAAATACAAGCAGAAGTAGAACCGGCAGGACCTCCTCCTACAATGACACAATCAAACATATATTTAGTTTATCATTTTCTCTTGATAAAGCGAAGTTTGATATATTTTTGTTGACGAGAGTAGGTATTCTGTGGTAATTTAGCAGGCTAATGAATTGCAATTTGAAGAAGAAAAAAGAAATAATATCTGTGTATGTGAAGGCAGGTGCTAAGAAAAATGAGATTTTAGGTTTTTCTGATGGTAAATTGAATGTGAAGATAACTGCACCACCAGTGGAAGGAAAAGCGAATAAAGAACTAATTGCTTTTTTGAGTAAGAGGTTTCATATTCCAGCATCAGATATATTGATAATCAGTGGAAAGAGAAGTAAGATAAAATTAGTTAAGATTCAGAGCTTAAGTAAAGAAGATATAGGGAGGTCTTTAGGAAAAGATGCAAAGGACGCTAGCCATTATTAAACCGGATAGTGTAGAGTTAAATTTAGTGGGTAAGATTGTGGCCTGTATAGAAGAGAGGTTTCATATAGTAGGTATGAAGATGTTGAGGTTAAGTAAAGTGGCAGCAGAGAGGTTTTATATCGTGCATAAAGATAAACCATTCTATGATGAATTGGTAGGTTTTATGATGTCCGGCCCAATATTTGTTATGGTATTAGAGGGAGAAAATGTGATTAAAGAATTTCGTCATTTTGTAGGTGCTACAGATCCAAAAAAAGCAGAGGAAAACACAATAAGAAAGATGTGTGGCACAAGCATCAGAGAAAATGCCATTCATGGTTCTGATTCAGAAGAAGCAGCAAATTTTGAAATACATTTCTTTTTTAGTGACTTAGAATTAGTGAGGTGGAAACATGGCTATGCCAAAGAGGAAATCCTGTCGTTCTAGGAGTAAAAAAAGAGCGTCACATAAAAAGGCAACAAAACCGGCAATTTCTTTATGTCCAAATTGTCATGAGCCCAAGCTTGCTCATCGTGTGTGTCTGTCTTGTGGCTATTATGGTGAAAATGAGGTCATAAAAGTAGAGGAATGATATGCGGAAATTCACCATTGCAGTAGATGCAATGGGTGGTGACTATGCACCACTTAAGGTAGTAAAGGGAGCGGTAAGGGCTACACAACAAGAAGAGAATGTAGATGTTGTTTTAGTAGGTAATGTTGAAGAGATAAAGCAAGTATTAAAAAGATTATTGTATGACCATAAGCGGGTGAGAATTGAACCTGCCCAGAGTGTGGTGCAAATGTATGATAAACCCACTGTGGTGTTCAGAGAGAAAAGAGATTCTTCTATTGTAAGGTGTATAGAACTGGTGAAAAATAGAGAGTGTGATGCGTTCATCTCAGCAGGTAATTCTGGTGCGGTTATGGCGGCAGCTATTGCTTATTTGGGAAGATTAAAGGGTATTCTGAGGCCGGCTTTAGGTATGATTTTGCCGACCTTGAATGGAAATATTTTACTCATTGATGCTGGAGTGAATGTTGATTGTCGTGCGGTTCATCTTCTGCAATTTGCCATTATGGGTTATGTTTATAAAAGATTAGTTTTAGGAGTGGAAAAACCACGGATAGGTTTGGTAAGCAATGGAACGGAACCAAACAAGGGAAATACTGTTACTAAAGAAGCACATAATCTTATAAAGAAAAATTTTATAAGTTTTATAGGAAATATAGAGGGAAATGATATATTCACTGGGAAAGCAGATGTTGTGGTGTGTGATGGTTTTTTGGGTAATGTAGTTTTAAAGGTAAGTGAATCCATTCCAGAGATTGTGGTAAATTTCTTGAGGATAGAAATAAAAAAGAGTTTTTGGTATAAATTGGGTTATCTCTTTGCTAAACCAGCCTTTAGGGTATTACGCAAAAAAATAGATTATGCAGAATTTGGTGGTGCACCACTGTTAGGTGTGAAAGGAGCAGGAATTATTGCGCATGGTAGGTCTAATGAACAGGCGATAGCGAATGCTGTTATGAGAGCGATGTTTCATGCTCAAACCAGGTTAGACGGAGCAATAGAAAAAGCAATAGAGAAATATATGATTTTACATACTATTGAGGAGAAGAAATGCATGGCATGATAACAGGTGTTGGTATGTATGTGCCGGAAAAAATACTTACTAACAAAGATTTAGAAAATATGGTAGATACATCGGATGAATGGATTACTCAACGAACAGGAGTAAAAGAAAGACATATTGTAAATGATGAATGCACATCTGATTTGGCTGTAGAAGCATCCAAACAAGCCTTACAAGATGCAGGCATCTCTCCTGAGGATATAGATGCAATTATTGTAGCTACTATTTCGCCTGATACACTCATGCCGTCTGCTGCGTTGTTTGTGCAAAGTAAATTGGGTGTTAAAAAAAATGCATTTGCATTTGATATAAATGCTGCTTGTTCTGGTTTTATCTATGCATTATCTTGCGCAGATGCGTTCATATCTGCAGGCATGGCTAAAAATTGTCTGGTTATTGGAGCAGAAACCTTGAGTAGATTTACCGATTGGCAGGATAGAACAACCTGTGTTTTATTTGGCGATGGTGCAGGAGCAGTGGTAATGCAAGCAACGGATACAGAGAGAGGTATTTTGAGTTCTGTTCTTCACGCCAATGGGGATTATGCAGATTTAATGATTATCCCGGGAGGTGGATCAAAAAGTCCCTGTTCGCAACAAGTATTAAAGAATAGAGAATGTTTTATAAAAATGAGAGGTCAAGAAACATTTAAAATGGCAGTGAAGCATCTTGTTTCTGCCAGTAAGGAAGCATTAGAAAAAGTAAGAATGACACTTGATGATGTGGATTTTGTTGTCTGTCATCAAGCAAATCTACGTATATTACAGAGTTTCGCTCGATTTGCGAAGGTGCCTCAAGAAAAAGTACCTATAACACTTGATATATATGGAAATACATCAGGGGCAACAATCCCCTTGACCTTAGGTTTTATAAAGAAAAAAGGTCTACTCAAAAAAGGAAACATTGTTCTTTTAAATAGTTTTGGTGCCAGTCTTACATGGGCTGCTTCCGTTATTAAATGGTAGGAGGAAAAGATGTTTAAAACGCGGGTTTGTAATCTTTTAGATATTGATTATCCTGTTATACAGGGCGGAATGGCTTGGATTGCTGATGGTATTCTTACTGCTGCTGTTTCTAATGCTGGTGGGTTAGGTATTATTGGCACAGGTCACGCACCACCAGAAGCAGTAAAAAAAGAAATAGAAAAGGCAATATCGCTGACAGATAAAGCATTTGGCATAAATATTATGCTTTTATCTCCTTTTGCAGATAAGATTGTTGATTTGGTAGTGGAATATGAGATAAAAGTAGTAACTACTGGTGCAGGTAATCCTGGTAAATATATGGATAAATTAAAGACAGTGGCAAAGGTAATTCCTGTTGTTGCATCAGTAGCGTTGGCTAAGCGTATGCAGCAGACTGGTGCAGATGCGGTAGTTGCTGAGGGATTGGAATCAGGAGGACATATCGGTGAAATTAGTACTATGGCTCTCATTCCTCAAATAGTAGATGCTGTGGATATACCTGTCATTGCCGCTGGTGGTATCGCTGATGGAAGAGGATTTTTAGCTGCATTGTCTTTGGGTGCAGAAGGGATACAGATGGGAACAAGATTTATTCTTTCTGAAGAATGTACAGTTCATCCCAATTATAAACAAGCCTTATTGAAGGCAAAGGATAGAGATACAGTTGTTACAGGTTTGAGCACCGGACATCCAGCGAGGATAATTAAGAATAAATTAGCGCGAGAATTTGCCTTAAAAGAAAAAGAAAATGTTTCTATTGAAGAATTGGAAGAGTTGGGCTCTGGAAAATTGTATGCGGCGGCTCGTGAAGGAGATATAATAGGTGGTTCGGTGATGACGGGGCAGATATGTGGTTTGATAAAAGATATAAAGCCAGTGAAAAAGATTATTAAAGACATTATGGAAGAAGCAAAGATAGTTTCACAGAACTTAAATGTTCTTGCGAAGTAAGATGCGTTTTCTCATGTTTACTGGTCAAGGCTCCCAGTTTATAGGAATGGGAAAGAATGTTTATGATAAATTTCCTCTGTCAAAAAGGATATATGAACAGGCAAATGATGCATTGCATTTTAATTTAAGAAGGTTAACCTTTGAAGGACCAGAAGAAAAATTAACTCAGACTGCCTTTGCTCAACCTGCTATTCTAACCCACTCCTATGTTGTATTTTCTGTTCTTCAACAGGAATATGGATTTGATTTTGATGTATGTGGTGGACATAGTTTAGGTGAATATACTGCATTGGTGGCAACAGGAGCCTTAAGTTTTTTGGATGCAGTGTGGGCGGTGCATATGAGAGGTAAATTTATGCAAGAAGCAGTACCCTTAGGCAAAGGTGGCATGATGGCTATAATCACAGATAAGGAAAAGGAGATAGAAAATTTATGTAAAACTATCTCTCAGGATAAGGAGTTCTATGTTTGTGTAGCCAATTACAATTCAGATACACAGATTATTTTATCCGGTCTTGCACAAGGATTAAAAAAAATAGGAGAAATAATAAAAGAAAAAGGATGGGGCAGAGTTATACCATTGGGCGTAAGTGCTCCCTTTCATAGTAAACTAATGGGAAATGCAAAGGAGAAATTGGCAGATGTTCTAAGAGATATTTCATTTAAAAAAACGGAAAAAGCCGTAATAGAAAATGTAGCCTCTTCTGTTGTTTATGGAGGGGACGAGGCAAGAGAGGCTTTAATTGAACAGATGACAAATCCTGTGAGATGGCGCGATAATGTGAAAAAAGCAAAGGAGTTGGGTTGTTCGGAGTTTGTGGAATGTGGACCAAAGAATGTTTTATATAATCTTCTAAGAAGGATAGACAAAAAGGTAAAAACTTATTATTGTATAGATGCAATTACATTGAAGAAATTTGGAGAGAAAAATGTATAAAGGGGAATTGGCGGTAATCACAGGTGCTTTCCGAGGTATAGGAAGAATTTGTGCAGAAAAACTGGCTAAAGCTGGATTGAAGGTTGTTATCAACGATGTTTGTAATGAAGAAGAAGCAATAAAAGTGAAACAGAAAATTGAAAAATCTGGTGGTATATGCGATATAATAATGTTTGATATTTCCAATTATAAGGAGACAGAACAAGGATTTGCTAAAATAGTGGAAAAATGTGGGAATGTGGATTATTTGGTAAACAACGCCGGCATTGTAGACGACAACCTGATTTTAAGGATGAAACCTGAAAGTTTTAAAAAAGTGATAGATGTAAATCTCGTTGGTGCTTTTAATTGCACAAAGCAGGTAGTAAGAGGGATGATAAGGCAGAAATTCGGGGCTATTGTTAATATAGCTTCCATTGTGGGACTTTCTGGGAATGCCGGTCAATGCAATTATGCTGCATCAAAAGCGGGTATTGTTGGTTTTACAAAGAGCTTAGCAAAGGAATTGGCGTCCAAAAATATTAGAGTAAATGCTGTTGCTCCAGGATTTATTGAGACCATTATGACAGAGAAAATACCTTCAAAAGATAGAGAAAAATTGATAGAAAATATTCCTTTAAACAGGTTGGGTAAGGCAGAGGATATAGCTAATTCAGTGGCATTTTTATTGAGTGAAGAAGCAAGTTATATTACAGGAACAGTGATAAATGTAAGTGGTGGACTATATATATAAAATTAAGGAGGAAAATATGTCTGTAGCAGAGGATGTGAAGAAAATTATTGTGGAACAATTGGGAGTAGAAGAAGATGAGGTAAAGCCAGAAGCAAAGTTTATTGATGATTTGGGAGCAGATTCCTTAGATACAGTGGAACTGGTTATGGCGATGGAAGAGAAGTTTGGTATTGAGATTCCTGATAGTGATGCCGAAAAAATTTCTACAGTTCAAGATGTTATTGATTACATTGAGTCTCATACTTCTTAAAAGGTGTATATGAGAAGACTTGTAGTTACTGGTTTAGGAGCAGTAACACCGGTTGGACTTGTAGCAAAGGAGAGTTTTAAAAGTATAGTAGAGGGTAAATCGGGCATAAGCTATATCACAAAATTTGATGCCTCTAACTTTAGAGTGCGTATTGCGGGTGAAGTGAAAGGCTTCGATCCACAAGCATTTGTTTCTAAAAAGGATATTAAAAAGTATGATTTATTCTCTTTATACGCGATAGCGGCAACAAAAGAGGCACTGGATGATGCAGGGATAGACCTAAATAAGGAAGATAAAACAAAGATTGGGGTGAGTGTAGGCTCGGGTATAGGAGGATTACCAACTATAGAGAAGTATACAGAGATATACCTGAAGAAAGGAGAAAGATTTATTTCACCCTTTTTTATTCCTTTAGCTGTAATTAACATGGCGTCTTGTGATGTTGCTATATTGTATGGGTTAAAGGGTCCGAATTTTAGTAATGTAACGGCATGTGCTACCGGTGCCCATTCTATTGGCTTGGCAATGAGAGCTATTCAATATGGTGATGCAGATATAATGATTGCAGGTGGAACAGAGTCTACCATTTGTCCTATGGCTATAGGTGGATTTTCATCTATGAAGGCACTTTCTACTCGAAATGATGAACCGGAAAGGGCATCTCGTCCATTTGACAAAGACAGAGATGGCTTTATTGTAAGCGAAGGAGCAGGTGTAGTTGTTTTGGAGGAATATGAACATGCCAGAAGAAGAGGAGCAGAGATATATACAGAGTTATGTGGTTTTGGTATGTCTTGTGATGCATACCATATAACAGCACCTGATCCGGATGGTGAGGGAGCAAGTTTAGCAATAGAAAGTGCATTAAAAGATGCACATTGTAATTTAGAGAATGTTGATTATATTAATGCTCATGGCACATCTACACCTTATAATGATATTACAGAGACAAGAGCCATAAAAAGATTATTTAAGGAATATGCATATAAACTTTGTATAAGTTCTAACAAATCACAAATTGGACATCTTTTGGGAGCAGCAGGTGGAGTAGAGGCAGTGTTTACCGCTTTAACTATAAAAGAAGGAATAATACCGCCTACTATAAATTTAGATCATCCTGACCCAGAATGTGATTTGAATTATGTACCGAATGTGGCTCAAGAAAAGGAAATAAATGTAGCTATAAACAATTCATTTGGATTTGGAGGAACAAACGCCGTACTGGTATTTAAAAAGATATGAAAGCAATATTATTTGATTTAGACGGAACATTGGTAGATTCGCGTAAAGACATCGCTCAAGCTGTAAATGCAACCTTAAAGCAATTTGATTTACCAGAAGAGAAAGAGGAGAAAATCTTTCAGTTTGTAGGTAATGGGGTGCAAAATTTTATAAAGGAAGTAATAAAAAAGCAGAAAAAAGAAGAGATATATCCATTATTTCTTCCTTCATTTCTTGAATTTTACTATGAACATATAGATGAACATACAAAACCTTTTGAAGGAGTGAAGGATGTGTTGAACACTTTAAATAAAGACGAAAATTGTGTTTTAGCGGTAGTGAGCAATAAGCTGGAAAAATTTGCACATAAACTTTTAAAGAGTCTTAATCTTCTTCATTTTTTTGATTTTGTTTGTGGTTGTGATACATTCGGTGTCAAAAAACCTGATCCATCTGTTGTCTTGGAAGTTTGTAAGTCTCTTAGCATTAACGCAAAAAATACTATAATGCTGGGGGATAGTGAAAATGATATTATAGCTGCTAAGGATGCAGGAGCAGTTTCTGCTTGTGTTACCTATGGTTTTAGGCCTAAAGAAATATTACTTCAATTTAAGCCACATTTTGTTATTCACAAGCCCCATCAATTATTGACTATCATTTGATGCATCTAAAATCCCATTTTCTTTCTAAATTTACAACATGGTTAAAAAAGAAAAAGAGGGGTAAACTTTATTTAGTGGGAGGAAAGGTAAGAGACTATTTGTGGGGTAAAAGTTCAGAGGACTACGATGTGGTAGTTTCTAAAGATGTTAATATAAGAGAGTTTTTTTTAAAAAATAATATAAAATTTGTTTATTATGAAAGAGGAGATATAAAAACATACAAGTTATGGCAGAATAAAAGAGAGATAGATGTTTGTGAGATGAGAGCTGAAAATATAGAAGAGGATTTAAAGAAAAGAGATTTTACGATAAACGCTATTGCTTATGACATAGAAGAAAAGAAATTTATAGATCCTTTAGATGGAAAAGAAGATATAGAACATAAAAGATTAAAAATGTGTTATAAACAGGCTTTTCTTGATGACCCGTTGAGGATTGTAAGACTGTTTCGCTTTTCCACAGAATTTTTTTTAACTATTGATAGAGAAACCTTGGATGATTGTAAAAAGGCGATGAGATTTTTAACATCTGTTTCCAGAGAAAGAATAGGAGAGGAATTAAAAAAACTTTTTCTTCTTCCATCTTCCTTTGCTTATTTTTCTTTAATGGAAAAAATTGGTTTGATGGAAAAGATTTTTCCTCATACAAAGAGGAATTTACCTCTTTATATTTCATTGGATAAGACAATTGGAAGGTGGAAAATCTCTTTTAACAAACATATACTGCTTTCCTTAAAAATTGCTGCATTCTTAGGGAAAAATGCTGAGAAACATAGCGATTTTTATTGCTGGGGGAAAAAGATAGGAAAATCGGCAAAGTTGTGGTTTGAAAATAAACTTCTTCCTTATAAAGTATGGAACAAGGAAGAAGGTTTAGGCAAATTAGTTGTTGATTTTGAAGAGGACCTTCTGCCCTTGTCTATTCTTTCCATTGCCTATATTTCATTGAATAATGATATAAAATCATTTGAACAATCAGTGAAAGATATATTTTTAAATTACAGAAAATATAAAGAAAAGATAAGGGTGATAAATGGTTGGGATTTGATGGATATAGAGACCAGGAAAAGAGATGAAATCCTCCGTTCTTTAAGGAGAAAAATTATAGATGAAAATTTAAGCAGAGCTGAGTGTTTGAAACTTATAAAATGGAAAAAGATATAAATGTAGAAATT
>CAZVDS010000004.1:4518-9347 GCA_964626315.1 uncultured Desulfurellaceae bacterium | reverse complement strand
GAATAGCAAATATCTTAGAATTCAAGGGTGAAAATATATTTAGAGTAGTGGCTTATAGAAAAGCGGCTCGTAGTATTAGAGAACTTACATCTCCGCTTTCTAAAATAGAAAAATTGACAGAGATAAGTGGGGTAGGAAAGGATTTAGCATCATACATTAAAGAATATATAAAAAAGGGAGAAATAAGTCTGTATGAAAGTTTAAGAAAAGAAGTATCAGAGAAATTGATAGAACTTTCCAATATTCAGGGATTAGGTCCCAAGACCTTAAGAAAATTATACGATGTTTACCATATAGAAGATTTAAAAGACTTAAAAGAGCTTATTAAGGATAAGGAAGAACTGTCCTCTGTAGGTTTAAGAAAAAAAAGTTTAGAAAATCTGCGTCGTGGTGTTGAGTTGTATGAAGAAGGGTTAAAACGTTTTTTATTGGGTGTGGCATTGCCTATTGCAGAAGATCTTTGTAAAAGGATAAAAAAATTGTCGGGTGTTTCTCAAGTAGAATTAGCAGGTTCTTCCCGCCGTAAAAAAGAAACAGTGGGAGATTTAGATATCCTGTGTGTAGCAGAAAATGGAACAAAGGTAATAGATACATTCACAAGGTTTAATGAGGTAAAGATAATTTTAGCAAAGGGTTCTACCAAGGGTAGTGTAGTTTTAGAAAATAATTTGCAGGTTGACTTGAGAGTGGTAGAGAAAGAATCTTATGGTGCTGCATTGCAGTATTTTACAGGCTCAAAAGCGCATAATGTTCATTTGAGAAAAATTGCTAAGCAAAGAGAAATAAAGATAAATGAATATGGTGTATTTAAAGGGGAAAGAAGAATTGGTGGCAAAGATGAAAAAGATATTTACCGGGCATTGGATATGGTATGGGTGCCTCCTGTTTTGCGAGAAGATAGAGGAGAAATAGAGAAAGCAACAGAAAAAAAATTACCTAAATTGATTTCACTTTCTGATATAAAAGGCGACTTACATGTTCATTCTGAATGGAGCGATGGTGTGTTGAGCATTGAAAAAGTTGTTAAGGAAGCAATAGATAGAAAATATGAGTATGTTGCCATTACAGACCATTCACCTTCTTCTCGTATTGCCAATGGCTTATCAGTAGAAAGATTGTATGATAAGTTAGAAGAGATAGACAAATTAAGACAACAATTTAAAGGAAAGATAACTATTCTCTCTGGTTCTGAGGTAGATATAAAGAATGATGGTTCATTGGATTATTCTGATGATGTTTTGAATGATTTGGATGTAGTGCTTGCTGCTATACATACAGGATTTAAGCAAGACGAGTCCATTATTACAGGAAGAATAGTAGACGCTTTGTCCAACAGATATGTGCACATCTTGGCTCATCCCACAGGAAGAATGATAGGAATAAGAGAGCCATATAAGGTAAACATGGAAAAGATATTTGAAACGGCAAAAAAGTATAATAAGATATTGGAAATAAATGCCCAAATAATGAGATTAGATTTGAATGATATTTATACCAGAGAGGCTGTGAAAGAGGGAATAAAACTGTCTATAGCTACAGATACGCACCACGTGGAAAATTTTGATTATATGAAATTTGGTGTTTATACTGCACAAAGAGGATGGGTAGAAAAAAAAGATGTTATAAATACCTATCCTTTACCTAAGCTGAAGATGTTTCTGAAGAAAGCTTGTTAATAGATTTTGCCAGTCTAGATACAAGACGGGCAGATTTATTTCTATGGATCACTTTCTTGGAAGCAATATGAGCAATGGTTTTTTCCGCTTGCTTAAATGCTTTTTGTGCTTCTTCTAAGTTTTTATCTTTGATTTTCTCTTCTACTGCTTTAACTACATTTTTTAATCTCGTGCGATAAGCCTTATTTCTAAGATATCTCTTTTTATTCTGTTTCATTCGTTTTACAGCTGATTTGTGCTGTGGCATACAACCTCCAAATTTTTACTATGTACTATAAATTTAGCATGTAAAATATGAAATTGTCAAACAAATTAAAAATTAAAAATTTGCTTGCAATTCCATTTCATGAAATTGTCAAACAAATTAAAAATTAAAAATTTGCTTTGGGTTTGCAAGGAAATCGTTTCATGATTTCCTTGCAAACATGTCAATAAATCTCTATTATTAAAAAGTATTATGCGTATGATTTTGTTTTTTATTTTTTTGTTTATATGTGTTTCACCTATTCAGGCAAAAGTGGTAGATAGAATAGAGGCGGTTATAGGAAATGAGGTTGTTACTTCATTAGATGTAGAAAATTTAGCTCCATTTTATAAACAAGACCCTCTGCAAGGCATCATTGATGATTATATGATCAAGCAATTTTGTTTGGAAAGAGGAATAACGGTAAAAGAAGATGAAGTTGATGATTATATTCGGAAAGTAGCTGAAGAAAATAATACTACTCCAGATAAGCTTTTGAAAAAAATAGAAGAAGGCGGGGTAAAAAAAGATTATTATAGAAAAAAGATTGAATTTAACATAATTAAAACAAAATTCATGCAAAAATTTATCGTTCCATTTATTTATATCACAGAGGAGGATGTAAGAGATTATTATGAAGAGCATAAGAAGGATTTTGCTCAGATAGAGAGCATTAAGATAGATATGATATTATTTAAAAAGGATGAAGGAAAATTGGCGGAAGATGTAGTAAAAAATATTCATCAAAATAAAGTAAGTTTTGAGAAAGCTAAAGATATGTATTCAATAAGAAAAGATGAACCCGTATTTATACCTTTATATGCATTCAATGAAGATGTAAAAGATATAATACGAAAAACAATGCCTGGAGATGTGTGTGGGCCTGTAGAAGTGAAGGAAGGTATCTATATTTTGAAAGTTTTGGATAAAGTAGGTGGTGGTTTTGTTCCTTTGGATGTAGTGAAGGAAGATATTAGGGAGCGTATTTTTAAAGATAAAGTTTCCTATCATTTGGATATGTGGCTTAAGGCATCTGAGAAGAGAATGCAAGTCAAAATCATTAGATGAGATTGGACCAGTTTCTAAAAACATCACGCCTCGTAAAAAGAAGAACACAGGCTAAAGAGATGTGTGATAAGGGCTTTATAAGGGTGAATGGTCATCCGTCAAAACCATCTAAAGATATAAAACAGAAGGATATTATTTCCATTTATTATCGTTTAAAAAAGTTAACAGTAGAGGTATTAGATACCAGTGAAAATGTAAAAAAAGAAGATGCAAAGAAGTTATATAAAGTGTTAGAGGAAAAGAAATATGAATAGTTTGCCCAAATTGGCTTTGACAATGGGAGATCCATTGGGAATAGGCCCTGAAATTATTTTAAAGGCGCTTTCTTTAAATGAAATATGGAGAATATGTCAGCCCATCGTTTATGGAAGTGTTTCTGTTTTTCGGTTTTATATGGATCTTTTAGGATTGGACACATCAATCAATATAGTAGATAAAAATAGTGATTTTCTTACTCATGTGGTAAACATTGTTCCTACTGCTCAGTTTAAAATAGATAAAGAAAATATAGGGAGAGTAAACAAAGAGGCAGGTGATGCAGCTTATAAAAGTTTTATTCGTGCAATAGATGATGCTTTAGAGAATAAGATAGAAGCTATAGTTACTGCTCCTTTAAATAAAGAGGCAATAAATCTTGCCGGACATAACTTCTCGGGACATACAGAGATATTAGAAAAGATTACGGGAGAAAAAGCAGTTATGATGTTTAATTGTCCAGATTTAAAAGTGAGTCTGGTAACAGTTCATGTTTCCTTATCCAATGTTCCTTCGTTGATAACTACTCAAAAAGTGTTACATACTATTGTTGTCACTTATAATTCTTTAAAGAAAGATTTTGGCATAGGCAATCCGTCTATTGGAGTATGTGGATTAAATCCTCATGCCAGCGAAGATGGATTGTTTGGAACAGAAGAAAGGTTATTTATAAAGTTGGCAATTAAAAAGGCACAAAAACAGGGTATAGATGTTGAAGGACCATTTCCTGCAGATACAATCTTTGCTCCTGCAAATAGAATGAAATATTCGGCAATTGTGGCTATGTATCATGATCAGGGATTAATTCCTGTAAAAACATTGTATTTTGATAAAGCGGTGAATGTAACCTTAAATCTTCCTTTTGTAAGGACATCACCCGATCATGGAACAGCATTTGATATTGCAGGAAAAGGAATAGCTTCTCCTATTAGTTTTATAGAGGCAGTGAAATTGGCATCTGGGATTGTTCAATGCAAAAGAAATACTTAGGACAACATTTTTTAAATGACAAGTCTGTGGCTTTAAATATTGTAAAAAATATTCCTTTGGGATATGTGGTAGTAGAAATTGGTGCAGGAAAAGGAGCACTCACTAAATTTATCGTTGGAAAGAATTTTACAGTTAAAGCCATAGAGATAGATGGAGAGCTGGTAAATTATTTAAAACAAAGGTTTAAACATAAGAAAAATATAGAAATTATTCAGGCAGATGGTAGAGATTTTATTTTTCCGGAAAATTGTGTAATTGTAGGAAATTTGCCGTATAATGTTTCTAAGAGAATTATAAGAAATATCATCTTTCAAAAGGAGAAGATTATACAGGCGATTTTGATGGTGCAAAGAGAGGTGGCAAATACGATGTTGGCTTTACCTTCGTCTTCTAATTATAATAGATTTAGTGTTTTTGTGCAATTTCATTTTTATGTAAAGAGATTGTTTGATGTTTTTCCTGATGCATTTTATCCAAAACCCAAGGTTTATTCTACGCTGCTTTTATTAAAACCAAAGACAACAAAGATAAATAATGAAAAATTTCTTTTATTTTTAAATAGACTCTTTCTTGCTCGAAGAAAAACAGTATACAAT
>CAZVDS010000004.1:0-4508 GCA_964626315.1 uncultured Desulfurellaceae bacterium | reverse complement strand
GCGTAAAGCAGGTATTTTTATTTCTCTTTCTTCTGATATAATGGATAAAAGACCTCAAGAATTATCAATGGAGGAGATTTTTAGGATGTATAAAGAATGCAACAGTTAAAAATTATCCCTTTGGGGGGACTTACTGAAATTGGTTTGAATTGCACCGTATTTGAATATGGGAATGAAGCAATTGTTGTAGATGCGGGTTTAATGTTTCCTGAAGAAGATATGCTAGGAGTAGATATTGTTATACCTGATTTTAGCTATATATTAGAAAATGCAGCTAAATTTAAAGCTATTGTGGTTACGCATGCTCATGAAGACCATGTTGGAGCTATTCCTTACCTGTTGAAGGATTTAAATTTACCTATTTATGCAACAAAGCTTACCTTGGGATTGTTGAAGAAAAAGATTGAAGAATTTAAATTACCCGGTGTTGAGTATCATGAAATTGTTGCAAAGCGGATATTTTCTATTGGACCATTTACCATAGAACCTTTAAGGGTTACGCATAGTATTGTGGATGGTGTGGCTTTAGCTATAAGAACACCAGTGGGTGTGGTTATGCATAGTGGGGATTTTAAGATTGACCATACGCCAGTAGATGGAAAACCTTTTGATATAGATTCTTTTTGCAGATATGGTGATAAAGGCATTTTAGTTCTCCTATCCGATAGTACTAATGCTACTATTCCCGGTTTTACACCTTCAGAGAAAGAATTAGAAGGTAATTTTCAGCGAATATTTTCTCAAACTAAAGGGCGTATTTTGGCCGTGGCATTTGCCTCAAATGTTCATCGTGTTCAACAGATAGTGAATGTAGCCCAGCAGTTTAAAAAAAAGATATGTTTAATGGGCAAAAGCATTGTGGAGAATGCTTCAATTGCTCAAGAGTTGGGTTATCTTGATATTCCTGAGGAGATGATAATTAAAGAAGAGAATATTGATATGTATCCGGACGATCACTTGGTAATTGTGACCACAGGTTCACAGGGAGAACCGATGAGTGGTTTATCCCGAATTGCTTTAGGAGAACATAAGAGAATTCAAGTAAAACCAACAGATACTATTGTTATCTCGGCTAAGGCTATACCTGGTAATCAAAGGGCAATTGCCCGCATTGTGAATATGCTGATGAAGAGAGGTGCTGATGTATTGTATGAAGAAAATTCTAATATTCATGTCTCTGGACACGGAGCACGGGAAGAGTTGAAATTTATGCTTACAATTTGCAAACCTAAGTATTTTGTGCCTATTCATGGTGATTATATTAAGCGTTCTGCCCATGCTCGTATTGCCCGTGAGATGGGGATGCCTCCAGCCAATATTTTTCTTCTGGACAATGGCGATGTATTGGTTTTGAACAAGGAGAAAATTCAAGTCTCAGAGAGTGTTAATGCAGGAAGAATGTTTGTAGAGGGAAGAGAAGTGGGGGAGGTAGGGGATGTAGTATTAAGAGATAGAGTAAGACTCTCAACGGATGGTGCCTGTATTGTATTTGTGGTATTGAGTAAAGCAACAGGTGATTTGGTATCCGGTCCTGATATTATGATGAAAGGGGTAACACATGAAAGTATGTCTCATAAAATTGTGGATGAAGCGAGCATAATGTTAAAAAACCTTATCATAAATCAAACAGGAAGAATGAACATACTTGAATTGAAAAAAAAGTTAAAGAGGACAATGAGCAGATTTCTTTATAAAAAGTTGATGCGAAAACCTATTGTTTTGCCAGTAATTGCGGAGGTTTGATGTTTAAAAAATCTCTTTTTCCATTGTTACTCATCATTCTTTTCTTGTTTCTTTCTTTATCTATATTCTCCTATAATTTTAACGATATATCTTATCCCCATCCAGAGCTAAAAAATTTAGTGGGTTTAGTGGGTGCTTATATCTCCTATTTTTTCTTTTCTATTTTTGGTTATGCTGCTTATTTTGTTCCTTTTATATGTCTTATTTTGTTTCCCTTTAGTTTCAGAAGAAAGGGTTTAATTAGCATTTTTTTGCTTTTGTTCTTGGCTTTATTAATAGTGGATATATTTTTTTATGGTTTATGGAACGTCTCAAGTAGTTATCGCCTCATAACAGGATATTATAAATGTGGTATTGCAGGTTATTTTTTAGGAAGGCATTTTTTCTTTTATTTAAGCAAAACAGGTGGTTTTATCGCAATCTATCTTTTGTTTTTCCTCCTGGTTTTTCTTATTGGTTTGCGTATCCGCAGCATTTTTTCTAAGTCGAGTAAGAAGGAGAAGAAAAAAACTTTGCCCAAAGATGTTAAAATTTATAAGTCTGAAAAAAAGATAAAGGTGGAAAGGGTGGAAAAGCAGGAAGTTGGTGAATGGGTTTTTCCATTCTTGGATTTTTTAAAGGAGCCTCCTGCCAGATCTTTTTATATGAGTGACAAAGAGATATACAAAAGGTCAGAGGCTTTGGAAGAAAAGTTGCTAAATTTTGGTGTAGAGGGAAATGTAACAGAAGTGATGCCCGGTCCTGTGGTTACTATGTATGAGTTTAGACCTGCCCCGGGAATAAGGGTAAATCGTATAATTAATCTGTCTAATGATTTGGCTATGGCAATGAAGGCGTTGTCGGTAAGAATTGTTGCCCCTGTCCCTGGAAAATCAGTAGTAGGCATAGAGATCTCCAATGAAAAGAGAGAAATTGTGCATATGAAGGAAGCTATTAGTTCTAAAGAATTTAGAAATTCTACCTCTCCTTTAACCCTGGTTTTGGGAAAGGATATTTTGGGAAGACCGTTTATTACGGATTTAGTGAAAATGCCTCATCTTCTCATCGCCGGGGCTACAGGTTCAGGAAAAAGTGTGGGCATAAATGCTATGATTATAAGTATTTTGTATAAGGCTTTGCCAGAAGAAGTTAAGTTTGTAATGATTGACCCCAAGATGTTGGAGCTTACAGCTTATGATGACATTCCTCATCTGTTTATGCCTATTATTACTGACCCCAAAGAAGCAACAGTGGCTTTATCTTTATTGGTTAAGGAGATGGAAGAGAGATATAAGATAATGTATCAGGAGGGTGTAAAAAATATAGAAAGCTATAATAAAAAAGCAGAGAATGGTGAATGTGAAAAGCTGCCTTATATGGTAGTGGTAATAGATGAGTTGGCAGATTTAATGATGATTTCTTCTAAGAAAGTAGAATCTTCTATTGTTAGATTGGCTCAGATGGCACGAGCAAGTGGTATACACCTGATTTGTGCCACTCAGAGGCCATCTGTGGATGTAATAACAGGCTTAATAAAGGCGAATTTTCCAGCAAGGATTTCGTTTAAGGTTTCTTCTAAAGCGGATTCACGAGTGATTTTGGATACATCAGGAGCAGAAAGCTTGTTGGGTTGTGGAGATATGTTGTTTCTTCCCCCCGGCACCTCAGAACTTAAAAGGATACACGGTGCTTTCTTGAGCGAAGAGGAGATAAAAAAGGTTACCTCTTTTGTAAAAAAACAAAAACAGCCACAGTACGATGACAGCCTTATCTCTAAGATTAAACAAGCTGAGGAAGAAAAACTTAAAGACAGAGAGTATGATGAATATTACAATGAAGCTTTAGATATAATCAAACAGGGCGGGAATCCTTCTATTTCTTACATTCAAAGAAGATTGAAGATTGGATATAACAGGTCAGCAAGAATAGTGGAGCAGATGGAAAGAGACGGCATATTATCTTCACCAGATGAAAAGGGAAGAAGAGAAATTTTAATTTAGTTTGCTGTAACACACATATAATAATATCTTATTGGGGCAAAATGAAAATGTCCGGTTTTAAACATTATTAAAACTTTTTAAATAACGCTCTGTTTTTAATTATATAATTTAAAGCTCTCCATAGCCGAAGGGTGTCTTCTTTTGGATAAAAATGGCAGACACATTATTGGTAGTATCGTCAATGTAGCTCATTAGAACCATCTTGGAACCTCTGCCTAATTTTATCTATCAGTCAAAGATAAAAAACTTAGAGAAATAAACCCCACTTATCATCCTTGGCTAAAAAGCTGGTAATTATTATTTTATTTTGTATAATTTGGTAGATTTTGTGTTTTAATGAAATGTAGGTTTTTCTTCTTGTATCCCTGAATTTCATGAGGAAAATCAAATTACCCCACCCACCAGCAGTCACAGCCTACCTGTGCGTTGCACGCAGACAGGTCGGTCGGCTTCAGCCAGCCTTCGGGTCTGGAGTTTATCCCGCACTTGATGCGGGGCAACGCCCGGCGCCTGCCCCGTAATTCTGACAACGGAAGAATATACGGGGTGTACCTGCTCCCCCTTAAAGAAATTTTCTGAATCAGGTCTTACCTGCCTGCGCCAAGGCTTTGGCAGGCAGGTATTCTGGAAAATAACCCGTAAAATTCTTGCCTTTGTAATAAACATCCACCACAACACCACAAGTCTACCACAATTATCTATAGTTTTTAGCATTTTTAATCTCTACCTTCCCCTCACTGTAAGATGCAGAAATTACTTCGCTTACCGTAAATTCTGCCATCGGCT
>CAZVDS010000003.1:15734-24393 GCA_964626315.1 uncultured Desulfurellaceae bacterium | reverse complement strand
AAAGGTAAAAGACAAAAAAACAGAAGTTTTGGTAAAGCAAAACATAAAAGGAGAGCCTGAAAATATAAAACATATATGCGCCACCATGCCCGGAAAAATAATAAGCATCAATGTAATTGAAGGTCAACATGTAAAAAAGGATAATATAGTAGCCACTACAGAGGCAATGAAAATGGAAACAAAAATTTCTGCTCCCTGCGAAGGAAATGTTAAAAAAATATATCTAAAAGAAAAAGAAAATATAGAAACAGGGGACCTAATTATAGAATTAGAATAGTTTACTTGTAATATTTTTCTTATTATGCTACAAAATAAGAAAACACACACGCAGATTATCCTTAAGGAGACTAAAAGTTTTTCTGCGTGGAGGTAAATCCTAAAGGAGGTTTTATGACACAAATTTGCAATTTGAGCTTAAAAAAACTCTGTTTTTTTATGACACAAATCTTTGATTTGAGCTTAAAAAAACTCTGTTTTTTTATGACACAAATCTATGATTTGAGCCTTAAAAATTCTAAAGGAGAATTTTTATGACACAAATTTCAATGAAGGCACTATTGGAGGCAGGCGTTCACTTCGGTCATCAAGTAAAACGATGGAATCCAGGGATGAAACCATACATCTTTGCTGCTCGCAAAGGCATCCACATAATAGATTTGCAAAAAACAATCAAATACTTTGAAGCGGCTTGTGATTTTGCAGAAAACATAGCAGCACAGGATAAAGATATTCTCTTTGTATGCACAAAAAAACAAGGAAAGGAAAGCATAAAAGAATGCGCTGAAAAATGTGGTATGCCTTATGTAAATGAAAAGTGGTTGGGTGGAATGCTTACCAACTTCAAAACAATTCAAAAAAGCATTGCTAACTTAAATCAATTAGAAGAAATGGAAAAAGAAGGCGTTCTAAACAAACTATCAAAAAAAGAGACAAAAAAGATACTCAAAAAAAAAGCGAAATTAGAAAAGTATCTCCTTGGCATAAGGGATATGAAAGATTTGCCTGGGGCTTTGCTTGTAATTGATGTAAAAAAAGAATCATTGGCAGTGCATGAAGCAAGTATACTAAATATTCCCATTATAGCTTTAGTAGATACAAATTGTGATCCCAATCATATAGATTATGTTATTCCCGGCAATGACGATGCTATAAGATCAATAAAATTGGTCACCGACAAAATAACTGAGTCCATTTTAGAAGGTAAAGCCAAAATAGAAAAAGAAATAGAGGAGATAGAGAAAAAGAAAGAAACAAAAAAAGAGAAAGAAGAAAAGGAAGAAGAAGAGGAGAAAGAAGAGGAGGAAAATTTAAATGGCTGATATCTCTGCACAATCAGTTAAGAAACTAAGGGATATAACCGGAGCAGGAATGATGGCTTGTAAAAAAGCTCTTCAAGAAACACAAGGAGATACAGAAAAGGCAATCCTTAAATTAAGAGAAATGGGCTTAGTAGAAGCGAGTAAAAAAACATCTCGTGCAACAAAAGAAGGGAAAATAGGCTCTTATATACACTTTGGAGGAAAGGTAGGAGTATTGCTGGAGTTGAATTGCGAAACAGACTTTGTGGCTAATACTGATGAATTTAATACACTTCTAAAAGATCTTACGATGCAAGTTGCAGCTATGTCACCACTGTATGTAAAAAGAGAAGATGTGCCCCAAGATGTAATACAGAAAGAAAAAGCTTTTTTGAAAGAACAAGTATTAAAAGAGAAAAAACCTTTGCAGGTGGCAGAAAAAATTGTTGAAGGTAAAATGAGTAAATATTTTAAAGAAACATGTCTTTTGGAACAAACATTTATAAAAGATGAAAAAATAACAATAAAAGAGTATATTGCTAATTACATCGCTAAACTGGGAGAAAACATTAGTGTGCAAAGATTTGCCCACTTTAAGGTAGGAGAGAACTAGTGCAACCAAAATATAAGAAGATATTACTTAAGCTAAGTGGAGAAGCATTGATGGGTCCTCTTAATTTTGGCACAGATCTAAATACCTTAAAAAGAATTGCCAAGAACATTTATGACACATGGAATTTAGGGGTACAAATAGCTATCGTTATTGGCGGAGGAAATATCTTTCGGGGAATAAAAGGTTCAACACAAGGCATGGATAGAGCATCAGCAGATTACATGGGTATGTTAGCCACAGTAATTAATGGATTAGCTCTACAGGATGCTTTGGAAAAATTATCTATTCAAACCAGGGTTATGTCTGCTATAGAAATGAGAGAAATAGCTGAACCCTACATTAGAAGAAGAGCATTAAGACACTTAGAAAAAAGAAGAATCGTTATATTTGTAGCCGGAACAGGTAGTCCCTATTTCACTACAGATACAGCAGCAGCTTTAAGAGCATTAGAAATAGGTGCAAAGATAATATTAAAAGCAACAAAAGTAGATGGTATATACAATAAAGACCCTTTAATCCATAAAGATGCAATAAAATATGATGAAATCAGCTACCTACAGGTACTGGATAAGGGATTAAAAATGCTCGATGCTGCGGCTACATCCTTGTGTATGGATAATTCTATGCCCATTATCGTTTTTAATATGAATAAACAAGATATATTAAAAAGAGCGGTGTTAGGTGAAAAAATAGGAACATTACTAAAATAGGAGAAACCTATGGAAGTAATTGACAAAGCAAAAAAAGAGATGGAAAAAGCGATAAAATCATTTACAGAATATATGAAAATTATAAGAACAGGTAGAGCGCAAACAAGCTTAGTTGAAGACATTTTAGTTTCCTGTTATGGAGCAGAATCTCCTATAAAACAGGTAGCTCTTGTTTCTGTTCCCAATGCTACTCATATCGTTATTCAACCCTGGGATCCTAATATCATAAAAGATATAGAAAAAGCTATACTGAAAACCAATATTGGCATAACACCTATAAACGATGGAAAAGTAATAAGACTAAGTATCCCACCTTTAACAGAAGAAGGCAAAAATGAAATAATAAAAAAAATAAATAAAGATGCGGAAAAATATAGAATAAATATAAGGAATGTAAGGAAAAAGGTAAATAATATATTAAAAGAGATGGAAAAGAATAAAGAAATTTCAAAAGATAGTTGTAAAAAAACAACAGGTGAAATACAAAAGTTCACCGATGAATACATAGAGAAAATCAACAATATTGTGGAGAAGAAAGGGAAGGAGATACTCTCCGTCTCATGAATGAACAAAAATTCGTATCTTATATAGATAAAAACAATTTACCAATGCATATAGCCATTATAATGGACGGAAATGGTAGATGGGCACATATGCACAAAAAATCACGAATCTACGGACATGTAAAGGGCGTAAAAACAGTAGAGACTATAGTAGAAACAGCAAAAAAGATAGGCATCCACATCTTAACCTTATTTGTACTCTCTACAGAAAATTTGCAAAGACCTAAGAATGAAGTAGACTTTTTACTAAAGCTCATTGACTATAATACAAAACGATACTTGCCAAATTTAATAAAAAATAAGATAAGATTCAAAACAATAGGGAAAATTGAAGATTTGCCCTACAGGCTTATAAACACTTTAAGAGATGCTCAAAGAAAAACAGAAAAATGTGATGAAATGATTCTTAATTTAGCTATAAACTATGGAGGAAGATTGGATATATTAAACGCCACACAGAATATTGCAAGGCAGATAAAAAATGGAGAAATGAATATAAAAGATATAGACGAGGAAACATTCTCCAAATACCTATATACAGGTTCTTTACCCGATCCTGACCTCGTTATAAGAACAGGCAAAGAAAAGAGAATTAGCAATTTTTTTTTGTGGCAAGCATCATATACAGAACTCCATTTTTCCAGTAAGATGTGGCCAATCTTTTCTCCAGAAGATTTCTATCAGGCAATAATAGATTTTCAACACCGCAAAAGACGATTTGGAAGGTTGTAAGTGCTCAAGCGGGCAATCACTGCCATTATCTTCGGCGCCTTAGTCATATTCATCTTACTTAAATGCAGTTTTGCCATCATATTTTTAGCAATAACTATTATTTCTTTTTTAGGAATAATAGAATGGCTAAAATTAGATAATAAGAAATTAAATATCATAAAAAGCTTTTATATCTTGTTTTCCGTTCTACTCAATACCTCTGTTATGCTTTTCTCTTCTTTTATACAAGCTGTCATCTTAATTATCATATCTGTTCACCTATTACTAAGCCTTGAAAACATACAAAAAGAAAGTGTTTTTAAAAAAACATTTTATCTTTCAGGTGTAATTTACATAACTTTATACACCTATTTCTACAAATTGGCTATAGTGAATAATGGAAGAGAAATTTTAATCTTAATTTTGCTTTCTATATGGATTGGAGACACTGTAGCTTTTCTTGTTGGAAAAAAATGGGGAAAGCATCCTTTATCACCCCGCATAAGTCCGCACAAAACTATAGAAGGTGCAATTTCAGGTATAATTATAGGAACTGCAGTAGCTTCTCTTTCTGGTATGTTTAGTATAGAATTAAAACATGGATTTTTATTTTGTCTTACAGCCAACATAGTGGGTATTTTGGGCGACTTAGCTGAATCTGTTCCAAAAAGAGCCTTCGGAAAAAAGGATTCTGGTAATCTCTTGCCGGGTCACGGAGGAATATTAGACAGATTGGATAGTTTATCTTTTGCCATGCCTGCTGTATACTATTTAAATATGCTAATAAAATGAAAAATGTTGTAATTTTAGGTTCAACCGGTTCTGTAGGGAAAAATACCATTCAAATAATAACTCGTCATCCACGAAAATTTAAAGTGTTGGGTATCTCCGGTTTTGAAAATATAGAACTTTTAAGAGAACAAACCCATCTCCTCAAACCTGAGGTTGTTGTTGCCAACAATAGAAAAGATAAAATTAAACTGGAAAAAGATTTTCCGTATACAAAGATACTCTATGGAGAAGAGGGATTGTGCGAACTCGCCTCTCACCATAAAGCACATATTGTAGTAAATGCCTTAGCAGGCAGTGCAGGACTACTTCCTACATATTCAGCTATCCAAAATAATAGAAAGAGACTGGCGTTGGCAAATAAAGAATCCTTAGTTATGTGGGGCAAAAAAATCATGGAAAAGGCAAAAGAAAACCATGTAGAGATAATCCCTGTAGATTCAGAACACAATGCATTATTCCAATGCTTAAAAGCAGGGAAAAAGAGAGAGATAAACAGACTCATCCTCACCGCCTCTGGTGGTCCATTCTTACATATACCAAAAGAAAATTTCTCACATATTTCTCCAGAAGATGCCTTAAGACATCCATCATGGGTCATGGGAAAAAAGATTACCATTGACTCAGCAACATTGATGAATAAAGGATTTGAAATAATTGAAGCCCACCATCTATTTAACATTGAATCCTCAAAAATAGATGTGGTAATCCATCCTCAAAGCATAATACATTCGGCGGTGGAATTTAAAGATGCATCAATAATTGCTCAGATAGCATCTCCAGATATGCGCATACCTATAAGCTATGCTTTATTCTATCCTCAAAGATGTAAATTAAATTATACAGTATCTTTAAACCAACTGCCTTCCCTTACATTTGAAAAACCAGATACAGAAAAATTCAATACCTTGAATTTAGCCCGATATGCCCTACAACATGAAGATAAAAACTATGGTATAGTTTTAAATGCTGCAGATGAAGCAGCAGTAAAATTATTCTTAAATAAGAAGATTACTTTTGATAAGATATTTGACATATTGGAAAAATCAATACATATTTTTAAAGGAGAATCAGTAAGCTCCATTTATGATATAAAGAAATTTACCAATGAGATAATAAGAAATATAGAAAAACATAAAGGAAATATATAATGGGTATTGTTTATGGTTTAATTGCTCTTGTTATTATTATTCTGATTCATGAATCAGGACATTTTTCTGTAGCAAAATTGTTTCACATATATGTAGAAAGATTTTCTATCGGATTTGGTCCTGCTATATTAAGAAAAAAAGGTAAAGAAACAGAATATGTAATCTCTGCTATCCCACTGGGAGGATATGTAAAGTTAAAAGGAGAAAACCCTGAAGAAGGAGAAAAAGAAAGCTTAGATGAGAGAGCATTCTGTAACCAAAAACTGTATAAAAGATTTCTTGTTATCCTCGCTGGTCCAATGTTCAATATATTATCCGCTGTCCTATTCTTTGCCGTTGTATATGCCGTCGGCGTTCCTACTCTTACATCAACAATTGGAAAGGTAAATAAAGATACTCCTGCCTATTACGCTCATTTACAAAAGGATGATAAGATTATTGCTATAAACAACAAAAGCATAAAAACATGGGAAGAACTTTCAAATATCATTAAAAGGAATGCAGAAAAAACCATTATTCTAAAGATTAAAAGAAATGAAAAGATAATTGAAACCCCCGTTACACCAAAACTCACTAAAATAAAAGATCTCTTAGGATATGAAAAAGAGGTAGGTATCATTGGTATTACACCATCAGGAGAGACAATCATACAAAGACTAAATGTTTTCAAAAGTATAGGAAAGGGAGCTTGTAGAACAGCCTACATTGTAAAAATAACCATATTGGGCATCATAAGACTCATAGAAAGGGCAATCCCTGCCTCTTCAGTGGGAGGACCTATACTCATCATAGATATTGCATCCAAAGCTGCATCAGCTGGTTTCTCCACATTTTTAGCTTTGGCGGCTATAATCAGTATCAATTTAGGCATTTTGAACCTTCTACCTATCCCTATTCTTGACGGTGGGCATCTAACATTCCTCACTATAGAGGCTATAAGAAGAAAGCCTGTTCCTTTAAATGTGCAGGTAGTTGCACAAAATATCGGTTTGGCTATTCTAATTTTAATTATGGTGTTTGCTTTCTACAACGATTTGTCTCGTATCTTTATAAAAAAGTAAGATGTGGATCAAGAGAAGAAAAACAAAGAAAATAAAGGTAGGAAATGTATATATAGGAGGAGATGCTCCTATTTCTATCCAATCCATGACCAAAACGGATACCAGAGATATTAAAAAAACACTAAACCAAATAAATGATTTATTTGAAAAGGGCTGTGAAATTGTAAGATGTGCAGTGATAGATGATGAGGCAATAGATGCCTTAAAACAAATAAAACACAAAAGTCCCATACCTATTATTGCCGATGTACACTTTCAATATCGTTTAGCAATTGCCTCTCTTGAAGCAGAGATAGATGGTGTAAGAATAAATCCTGGTAATATTGGCTCCTGGAAAAAGGTAAAAGAAATAGTAAAAGTGGCAAAGGACAAAAATATTCCTCTCAGAATAGGTGTAAATTCAGGTTCCTTAGAAAAGAAATTATTAGATAAATATGGATGGCCAACAGCAGATGCAATGGCAGAAAGTGCATATAATTGGGTAAAGAGAATAGAAGATGAAGATTTCACATTGATGAAGGTTTCCATCAAATCATCCGATGTAAAAACAAATATTATTGCCAACGAAAAACTGTCAAAACTCATAGATTATCCTCTACACATCGGACTTACAGAGGCAGGTCCTCTTCCTGAAGGAACAATAAAATCCGCCATCAGTTTAGGGACACTATTGAGAGAAGGAATTGGAGATACAATAAGGGTATCCCTTTCAGAACACCCCGTAAAAGAAGTAGATGTAGCTTATGATATTCTATCTTCTCTGCATTTAAGAAAGAAATATGGTATAGATATTGTCTCCTGCCCCACCTGTGGGCGGATACAGATAGACCTCATTCCTATTGTAAATACACTAAAGAAAAGATTGTCTCACATTAAACAACCTATAAAGATAGCTGTTATGGGCTGTTCAGTTAATGCAATTGGCGAATCAAGAGAGGCAGATTTAGCAATATGTGGTGGGAAAAAATATGGATTAATTGTGGTTAAAGGAAAGATAAAAGAAAAGGTGCCTGAATCACAACTAGTAGAAAAATTTATCAAAGAAGTAGAGATTTACGCAAAGAATATCTCTAATGAAAAAAATTAAAAACCTTCTTCAGGATGTTCCACAAAGCAAATGGTTTAACATTCCTATAATAATAGTCATTATTATCTCTCTCTTTTCTATAATAGCCTATGAGGGAGGAATAGCTGCAACAGTTTTAAACATCCATTGTAAAACGATTGAAAAATGTATATGCATTATTCTTTGTATAGAATTTCTCTTAAGACTATGGTTATCCCCCCGCTTTAAGTTAAGAACAATAACAGATATCTTATCATTTATTCCTTATTACATCTTGCCTAAACCTTATTTTTTCTTAGTCATTATAAGTAGATTGATTAAGATAACATATCATAACCCTTTGTTTCCTGGAATGAGGTCTGTAATCAAAAAAAGAATGACAGAAATCCTCGCTTTATTCACAGTGATTCTCTTTATAATCTTTTCATTTTCCATAGTCATATATCTTATTGAATATAAGTCTAATGCTCAACTTAAAACAATATTTGATTCTCTATGGTTAGTTATACAAACCATACCAATGCTGGGTTATGGAGATATTGTACCCTTCACCCAAGCAGGTAAAATTGTCACTATTATACTTATTATAATTGGAGTTTTAATACTTGCCATCATTACCAGTTTTATAACATCATTGTATGTGGAATATTTACTTAAATTTAAAACCCTACAGGAGGAAAAAATGAAGGAAGAAATT
>CAZVDS010000003.1:0-15724 GCA_964626315.1 uncultured Desulfurellaceae bacterium | reverse complement strand
ATCATATAATCTGTGGCTTTGGAAGATTGGGAAAGAATGTAGTAGAAGAATTGTATAAAGGAAATACGCCTTTCATTATAATAGAAAAGAACAAAGAAGAAGCAGAGAAAGCAAAAAATAAAGGATATAAAGTAATCCATGGAAATGCCGCAGAAGAAGAAACATTAAAAAATGCCAATATAGAACATGCTTCCAGTATAGCTATTCTCACCTCTTCTGATGCAGAAAATCTTTATATTACGATGACTGCAAGGGAGTTAAATCCACATCTCAACATCATCAGCCGTATATTTGAAGAGGAAAGTAAAAAAAGATTGATTAAGGCTGGAGCAGATAAAATAATCTTTCCCTATGAAGTAAGTGGACATAGTATCGCCTATATGATTGTTTCCCCTAAAGCAGCGGAACTTACCTTAGCTTTAAGATCTACTACTGAAGAGTTTAAAATGGCAGAAATTGATATAGAAGAAAACTCTATATATGATGGCATGAAAATAAAAGATTCCGGGATAAGAGAAAAATTCGACATTATAATTATAGGAATTGTAGAAAAAGGGAAAATTCATTTTAACCCCTCCGCTCAGACAAAGATAAGGGGGAACACCACTCTTATCTGCACCGGAAAAGAAGAAAACATAGAACAATTCTACTCCTCTGCACAAAAAAAACTCAAATAGTTCTCTTTAATATTATCCGGTGAACAATCAAGGTAAATATACCCACAGTAATACAAGCATCGGCAATATTGAACGCCGGATAGTGATACATACCAACATGAAAATCAATAAAATCTGTTACATATCCGAAAAACAACCTGTCCTTTAAATTCCCCAATGCTCCCGCTCCTAATAAACTTAGTCCCACAATAGCTGTAGATGGAGCTTTTTTTCTTCTAAGCAGCATAAGTATAACAATAATAAAGACTATAATATTTACGGAAGAAAGCGCTATTCGTTTTAAAAAAAATGATTTACCAAACAGACCAAACGCTATACCACTGTTTTCTACATGCACTATATTTAGAAAGCCAAAAATATATATACAATCACTCTTTCCTAAAAAATGATTTACTAACAGCTTAGATACAATATCTAAAATAAAAAAGAAGAGTATTAAATAGAAAGCACTGCAGATACTCTTTTGCATCTAAGACTTTTTAGAAAATTCCACTATGGATACAGGAGCACCGTCACCCTTGCGATACCCTAATTTAAAACAACGCAGATATCCACCACTTATATCTGCAAACCGGGGACCAATCTCAGAAAAAAGCTTATTTACCGCTTTCTTGTAAGGTAAAATACTTAAAGCCTGTCTCCGTGCAGATAAAGTTCCTCCTTTAGCCAATGTGACCAATCTACTAACAAAACGCACCATCTCTTTAGCCCTAGCATCAGTGGTAGTAATACGTTCATTTAATATTACAGCCTTTGCCAGGCTTCTCAAAAGTGCTTTCCTGTGTCCTGTGTTTACTCCCAATTTCCTATAACCGTGTTTGTGACGCATCCTTTTCTTTCCCCTCTGCTTCTAATTCCTCTATTCTTGAAAGCGTATCCTCATCTATTTTCATATTCAAACTCAGTCCCAATTGATTCAGGGCATCTTTTATTTCCTTTAATGATTGCTTGCCAAAATTACGTGTATTCAAAAGCCCATTTTCCGTTTTTTGCACTAACTCCCAAATTCGCTCTATATTTTGTGCTTTTAAACAATTCACTGCACGAGCGCTCAATTCTAACTCATCCACTGTCTTTAACAAACCTTCATTGATTTTCTTTTCTTTTTCCACCTTTTCTTCTAAGCTACTTTCTGCCTCCAAAGCAAATTGTGTGAAAAAACCGACATAATCTTTCAATATACATGCCGCTTCGCTCACCGCATCCTTAGGGGTCAATGCTCCATTCGTTTCCACCTCCAAAGTAAGTTTGTCATAATCATAGAAACCACGACAAGTGCTTTTCTCCGCATGATAAGTAACACGTCTCACAGGTGAAAACATTGCATCCACAGAAATTAAACCTGCTTCTTTGGTATCTTCTTTAGCCGGTTTGTATCCTACACCTTTTCCTAAAAACAGTTTTATTTTAACTTCGATTCCTTCCATCAAGAAAGCAATATGGCTATCTTTATTCACTACCTCTACATCAGATGAGGTAACAATATCTCCTGCCTTTAACTCTCTTTCTCCCTTTTTTTCAATAAAAGCTTCATCTTCAGTGAAAGTGTCTTTCAATGGCTTAAAACATACCTGTTTTAAATTTAATATGATATCCAACATACTTTCCTTTACGCCCGGTAAGGTGCTAAATTCATGTAGTATTCCTTCTATCTTCAATCCTGTAACAGCAACACCAGCAATAGAAGAAAGAAGGACCCTTCTCATAGCATTGCCCAATGTTATAGCATAGCCTTTAGGAAGAGGTTGAATGATAAATTGCCCTATATTATTATTCTCTTTATTGATTCTTACTTGAACAGCCGTTGGCTTCACCAAGTAATCAAATATTTGTTCCATTCTTTCACCTATTCTTAATTACTTAGAATACAATTCCACAATCGCATTCTCATTAAATGGAGGATTAACTTCCTGTGTTGAAGGTATATTCAACACAGTAAAGGTAAATTTACCGGCATCAATCTGTAACCAGGAAGGAATACTTCTTTTTATTGTCTCTTCTATTCTTGTTTTTACAAATTCATCTTCCTTTGCTTTGTCTACTAATTCAACAATATCACCTTTCTTTAAAAAATAAGAAGGGGTATTTACCAAACGATTATTTATCTTTACAAACCTATGCAACACCATCTGTCTTGCCTGTTTTCTGGAAGTAGCAAATCCTGCCCTATAGAGCATGTTGTCCAAGCGACTTTCTAAAATGCTGATAAGGTTCTCTCCAGTCTTACCTTTTCGCCTCTTTGCTCCAAAGAAATAGCGCTTAAATTGTTTTTCTCTTACCCCATAAATCGCTCGTGCTTTTTGTTTTTCCATAAGATGTCTTGCATAATCACTCATCTTTCTTCTTTGAAATCTCTCCTTACCAGGAGGATAAGGTCTTCTTTCAAAGGCACATTTCTCAGTCAAGCATCTATCTCCCTTTAAATATAATTTCACTCCTAATTGCCGACATAACTTACACTTATCCTCTTTCTTCATCTACACTCTCCTCTTTTTGGGGGATCTACAACCATTATGAGGGATAGGTGTTATATCTTTTATAGATTTTACTTCCAATCCTGCAACCTGTAGGGCTCTAATTGCCGTTTCTCTTCCTCCTCCTGGACCTTTAACCCTTACATCTACTTCCTTTAATCCTGCACTTAATGCCTTTTTAGCTACAGACTCAGCAGTAACCTGAGCAGCAAATGGTGTTCCCTTTTTTGCTCCTTTAAAACCTGCCGTCCCCGCACTACCCCAAAAAAGGCTGTTTCCCGCTTGATCTGTAATACTAATCAACGCATTGTTAAATGTTGATTGTATATGCGCTATCCCTCTTACCACTGTTACCTTCCTTATTCTCTTTTTTGTTCTTTTTTTCTTATCTACCATCTATTATCCTTTACCAATAGTTTTCTTTTTGCCCTTTCTTACTCTGGCATTGGTTCTCGTTCTCTGTCCTCTAACCGGCAAACCCTTCCTGTGTCTCAAACCTCTATAACTACCTATATCTATTAAACGCTTTATGTTCGTAGATGTATCTCTGCGTAGATCACCCTCTACCCTATACTCTCTTATTATCTTTCCCAATTTCGTAATTTCATCATCTTTTAAGTCATCTGTATGTTTATCGGGACTAATGCCTGTTTTCTTTAATATTTCTCTTGCCCTAAATTTACCAATACCATATACATATGTAAGAGCTATTTCCATTCTCTTATTCTTTGGTAACTCTACACCTACAATACGTGCCATTCTTAACCCTGCCTTTGTTTATGTTTAGGATTCTCACAAATAACCCTTACCACACCTTTTCTCTTTATTACCTTACACTTACTACATATAGGCTTTACCGATGATCTTACCTTCATTTATTCCTCCTACTTAAATCTATATATAATTCTTCCTCGATCGATACTGTAAGGAGATATCTCCACTTTCACCTTATCTCCTGGTAAAATCTTTATAAAATGCATCCTCATCTTGCCGCGCACATGAGCCAAAATAACATGACCCTGCTTTAACTTTACACGAAACATTGCATTTGGCAACGATTCTATAACCTCTCCCTCTACTTCAATGGCTTTTTCCTTAGCCATTATTGTCCTCACAACAGCTCAAAATAATAGGGCCATTTTCTGTAATAGCAATTGTATGTTCAAAATGTGCAGATGGTAAACCGTCTGCAGTAACCGCTGTCCAACCATCTTTCTTTATCTTAATTTTATGTGTCCCTACATTCACCATTGGTTCTATCGCTATCGTCATTCCTACCACAAGCGGCAGTCCACGAGTAGAAAATGAAGGCACATAATTCGGCACCTCCGGATCCTCATGTAAATTCCTACCTATACCGTGCCCCGTAAAATTTCTCACCACAGAAAAACCACCTTTATGAACAGTTTTTTCCACCACTTTCGATATATCAAATAAGAAATTGCCTGCTTTTGCCTGTTCTATTCCTGCACTTAAAGCCTCCTTTGTCACTCTTAATAATCTCTTTTTTTCATCTGAAATTTTAGCTATGGGAACAGTGATTGCAGAATCTCCATAAAAACCATCAAAAATCAACCCAAAATCTAAACTAACAATATCTCCTTTGTGCAACTTACATTTCCTGGATGGTATACCATGCACAACTTCCTCATTTATAGAAACACAAAGTGCCTTAGGAAAACCATTATAACCTTTAAATGCAGGGTGGGCATTTCGTTTTTTTGCCTCCTTTTCTGCTAACTCATTCAAGTATTCTGTGGTGACGCCTTCCTTTGCATTTTCTTCTATTATACACAATACCTCTGCCACCATTCTGTTTACCACAGCCATCTTTTTTATCTCTTCCTCTGTTTTAATTATAACCATTTATTCTCTTTCAAAACACTCTTTATTTCTTCAAATATTTGTTCTACCTTTCCAACTCCATTGATGGTATATAACTTATTCTGTTTTTTATAAAAATCTATTAAGGGAGCAGTGTTTTTTTTATAAACCTCAATTCTATTTTTCACTGTCTCCTCATTATCATCATCTCTCATAATAAGTTTTCCTCCACATCTATCACAAATATTCTCTTTATGAGGTGGATTATAATATACATGGTAGAGCGCTCCACATCTACCACATATCCTTCTTCCCGTAAGTCTTTTAATAATTTCCTGTTTTGAGACATTAAATAAAAACACCTTATTTATCATTAAGTTATCCTGTTCAAGCATATTTTCAAGGCTTTTAGCCTGAGATAAAGTGCGCGGAAAACCATCTAAAATAAAACCCCTCTTACAATCTTTTTCCCTGGTTCTTTCCTTTATCATTTCAACAATCAATTCATCAGGAACAAGTTCGCCTTTGTCCATGAAACCTTTTGCTAATTTCCCTAAATCTGTTTCTTTCTTCACTTTATCTCTCAATAAATCCCCTGTAGAAATAATAGAAATATGCAACTCTTCCGCCATCAACGCACCTTGCGTTCCCTTACCAACTCCAGGTGGACCTAAAAGTACAATAATCATGCCTTCCTCTTTTTTAAAAAACCTGAATAACTACGCATAAACAAATGAGATTCTATCTGCATGATGGTATCTAACCCTACTTGAACAACTATAAGTAAAGCAGTGCCACCAAAATAAAATGGCACAGCGAATTTCTTCATTAAAAGCCAAGGCAACACACAAATAAAAGAAAGATAAATGCCTCCTACAAAAGTAAGCCGAGTAAGTATCCAATCTAAATAGTCTGCCGTAATTTTTCCAGGTCTTATACCAGAAATAAAACCACCATTTTTCTTTAGATTATCTGCTACATCCTTGGGATTAAACACAATAGCCGTATAAAAATAAGCAAAAAAGAAAAGGAGTCCCATATAAACCAAACTGTAAATAAAACTACCTGGTGAAAAGAAATCTACCACTCCTCGAACAGCAGGCACTGGCAAAAATGTAGTTAAAGTCGCCGGAAAAAGCATAATAGAAGAAGCAAATATGGGCGGAATAACACCAGAAACATTAATCTTTATAGGTAAATAACTAGACTGCCCCCCATACATTCTTCTACCTACCATTCTACGCGGATATTGAATAGGCACTCTTCTTTGAGCAAGTTCTATAAATATTACAAATGCAATAATTGCCACTACCAAAACCAATATAATTAAAACCACCAAGGCCGACATCTCACCAGCACTCACCAATCTAAAAGTATTGCCAAATGCCGCTGGCATACGCGCCACAATACCTGCAAATATAATCAATGAAATACCATTGCCAATTCCTCTCTCTGTAATTTGTTCTCCTATCCACATAAGAATCATAGTGCCTGTTGTCAGTATAATAGATGCAAAAACAACAAAGGAAACACCACCGTAGATAACAACTGGTGCACCGCCAGGACCGTGCATCGCCTGCAATCCAACGCTTATACCTACAGATTGAACAAAAGCTATGATTACTGTGCCATACCGGGTATAAGTGGATATTTTCCTTCGACCTTCTTCTCCGCTCTTCTTCAATCTGGCAAGCTCAGGACTTACAGCAGTTAAAAGCTCCAAGATGATTGCGGCACTAATGTAAGGCATTATGCCTAAAGAAAACACACTAAACTTACTCAGCGCATTTCCAGAAAACATGTTAAACAAACCAAGCACTGTCCCCCGAGCCTGCGTGAAGATCTGCGCCAATGCATGCGCATCAACCCCAGGGGTAGGAATATGTACACCAAGCCTAAACACCGCCAGCATAATTAGAGTAAAAAATATGCGATGGGTTAATTCAGGAACATTGAAGATATTCTCATAAGATGATGAATTCATTCTATTTCCTCTGCTATTCCTCCTGCTTTTTCTATCTTTTCCTTTGCTGTCTTAGAAAATTTATTTACCTTTACTATAAGTTTTTTAGTTATCTCACCTTTTCCTAATATCTTTATAGGTAATTCTTTTCTAATAATTTTTTTCTCTGTCAAGCTTTCTTTAGAAATTTCTTCTTCTTCAGAAAATTTCTCATTCAATATACCCACATTCACCACACTAATTTCTTTTCTAAATATATTTTTAAACCCTCTTTTAGGCACTCTTCTTATAAGCGGTGTTTGCCCCCCTTCAAAATATGAACCCTTTGCTCCTCCACTTCTCGCCTTTTGTCCTTTCGTTCCTCTCCCCGAGGTTTTACCCCATCCACTGGATTCGCCTCTTCCTATTCTTTTACTTTTTTTAACAATTTTTTGTAGTTCATTTAACCTCATCTACTTCCTCCACTGAAAGCATGAAATTTACTTTTTTAATCATACCCCTTATAGATGGCGTATCTTCTCTGATGACAAAATGATGGATCCTTTTTAAACCTAAAGATAAAACTGTGTCTCTTGTTTTTTTTCTCTGTCCGATAAAGCTCTTTTTAAGCATTATTTTGAGCTTCATGCTTTTCTCCATAACGATTTTTAAATATTTCCTGTGGTGAACGCAAATTTCCTAATGCCTCTACTGTAGCATACGCTAAATTA
Organism: uncultured Desulfurellaceae bacterium; assembly: GCA_964626315.1. Lineage (GTDB taxonomy): Bacteria > Campylobacterota_A > Desulfurellia > JAGGSF01 > JAGGSF01 > CAZVDS01. Next base: position 8,076 of record CAZVDS010000003.1, on the reverse strand, counting down.
TGTGGATTGTTAGAACCCAATGATTTAGTGATAACATCCTTAATGCCACAAGCTTCCAACACCGCTCTCATTGTTCTACCTGCTATAATACCATGTCCCTCGGGAGCAGGTTTAAGCAAAACCTTTCCCGAACCAGTTTTAGCCGATACCTGATAAGGAATAGTAGCCTTCTCGGTTAAAGGTACGGTTATCATATATCTCTTTGCTTTCTCTACAGCCTTCCTTATAGCTTCTGGAACTTCTTTAGCCTTGCCCATGCCTATCCCTACTCTGCCATTCTTATCTCCCACCGCAACCAAAGCATTAAATCTAAATCTTCTTCCTCCCTTAACTACTTTTATTACCCGCCCTACTTTTATTAAATATTCTTCAAATTCTTTTTCTTCCCACATTTAAAACTTTAAACCTCCTTCTCTTGCTGCATCAGCTAAAGCCATAATTTTTCCATGATAAATATAGCCATTTCTATCAAAAACAATAGTATCAATACCTTTTTCTAAAAGCTTCTTAGCTATTATCATGCCTACACCTTTAGCACCTTCTATATTATTCCCTTTGTTTTTACATTCCTTGTCCAATGTAGATGCACAAGCAATAGTATGTCCATTGGTGTCATCAATAACTTGAGCATAAATGTTATTTAAGCTTTTATATACACATAACCTTGGCCTTTCTGCTGTTCCTTTTACCTTTTCTTTTATTCTCAATTTCCTTTTATGGCGCACCTTGTTTCTATCATTCACCTTCAGCATATGCCTGTTTACCTCCTGCCTTGCCAGCCTTCTTTCTTACCTCCTCATTCTTATATCTTATTCCCTTACCTTTATAAGGTTCAGGCGGTCTAAATGCACGAATTTTACTGGCAACCTGACCTACAACCTGTTTATCTATACCTCTCACATAAATTATATTACCCTGTTTGTTAGTTTCTATGTCAACGCCCTGTGGAATATGATATACAATCTCATTGGAAAAACCTAAATGTAAGACCAAATCATTTCCTTTTATCTCAGCTTTGTATCCTATACCTATAATAGCCAAAACCTTTTCATATCCCTTATGCACGCCCTCCACCATATTTGCGATGATACTTCTGGTTAGACCATGAAAAGCCTTCGCTCTCTTGTCTTCATTTATCTTCTCTACACATAAAGAATTGCCTTCTTTATTCAATCTTACATACTGTGCGGGATAGTCCCATTGAAGAAAACCCTTTTCGCCCTTCACCAACACACTTGTTCCTTTAACATCTACCTCTACCTTATCGGGTATTAAAATCGCTTTCCTACCAATAAGTGACATATCAAAATACCTCGCAGATTAACTCTCCACCTATATGTAATTTCTTAGCTGTCTTATTAGAAACAACACCTTTACTGGTATTCAATATTGATATACCCAAACCATTCATAACAGGAGGAATTTCATCACACCCAACATATATCCTCTTAGATGACTTGCTTACTCTACTAAGTATGGTAATTGCAGGTCTATCTTTGCCTATATATTTCAAATAGACCCTCACCATATTTCTCTTGTCTTTTAAACCCTTAAAATCGTTTATAAATCCTTCTTTCTTTAATATGTCACAAATGCTCAATATAACTCTATTTGACAAAAGATCTACATTTTCTCTTTTTCTCGCCAAGGCATTTTTTATTCGTGCCAAACTATCACTAATTCTATCCATTTAAAATCACCAACTTGCCTTCCTCAGTCCAGGTATCTCACCCCTTGAAGCAAGATTCCTGAAACATATCCTGCATATACCGAATTTCCTCATATATCCTCTCGACCTTCCGCATATACCACACCTGTTTCGATATCTCACTTCAAACTTTTGTGTTTTCTTCATCTTCTCTATAGATGCTTTTCGTGCCATATATTTCTCCTTATTCCTTTTTAAACGGCATACCAAAAGACTCCAATAAAATACGACATTTCTCATCTGTTTTTGCCGTTGTTACAATACTAATACTTAAACCATGTACCTTTTTTACCTTATCATAATCAACTTCAGGAAAAACCAACTGCTCAGACAAACCCAAAGAATAATTTCCCCTACCATCGAATCCTTTCAATGAAACACCTCTAAAATCCCTCACTCTCGGTAAGGCAAAATTAATCAATCTATCAAAAAAATCATACATTCTTTCTCTTCTCAAAGTCACCTTACAACCGATAGGCATGCCTTTTCTCAACTTAAATGCAGCTATTGATTTCTTAGCACGAGTAATCACACCTCTTTGACCAGTTATAGCTGATAACTCATCCAAAACACTATCCAACAGTTTTATATCATGAGCACCTTCCCCCATGCCTACATTAATTACAATCTTCACTAAACGAGGCACTTGCATCACATTTTTATAGGAAAATTCTCTAATCATTATAGGAATCACTTTTTCAGTGTAAACGGTATGTAGTCGTGGTATATACCTCTCTCTCATCAGATTGTCTCTCCACATTTTTTACAATATCTTACTTTTTTACCATCCTCTAAATATTTAGAACCAATGCGTGTTCTCTTCGAACAATGAGGACATACAAGCATAACATTGGAAATATTTATAGGTGCTTCCTTTTCTACAATGCCACCTTTAGAACTAGCTGAAGGTTTCGTGTGTTTCTTAATAATTTTAATGCCTTCTACAACTACTGCATTTTTTTTAGGAACAAAACCAATAATCTTTCCCCTTCTTTTCTTATCTTTACCCCTAATAACCTCTACTTCATCATTTTTCTTTAATTTTGTTTTCATTTCACTAAACACATGTAACATTTTAAATTACCTCTGGAGCAAGCGATATAATTCTCATAAAATTCTTCGCTCTCAATTCTCTGACCACTGGCCCAAAAATACGACTGCCTATAGGCTCCCCTTGATCATTTATGATTACCGCTGCATTATCATCAAACTTCACATAACTTCCATCCGCTCTTCTAGATTCCTTTTTTGTTCTTACTATCACCGCTTTAACCACATCACCCTTTTTCACCTTACCTTCAGGAATTGCTTTTTTCACCGCAGCTACAATAATATCTCCTATATAAGCATACCTTCTTTTTGACCCACCGAGAACCTTTATGCACATAATCTCCTTAGCACCGGAGTTATCAGCTACTTTTAACTTCGACTGCAATTGAATCATTTTTTAACTCCGCCTGTCCCTTTTCTACAATTTCTATCATTCTAAATCTCTTATCTTTTGATAAAGGTTTACATTCCACAATTTTTACTACATCACCTTTCCTGCACTTATTATACTCATCATGAACCTTATATTTCTTCTTTCTTTTTATATACTTTCCAATTTTTCTTAGCTTCGTCAATCTTTTTACTAAAACCACTCTGGTTTTATCCATCTTATCACTTATAACCACACCCTTAAGCACTTTTTCCGCCATCAGCGACTCCTTTCTCCTTTAAAACAGTAAGTATTCGCGCAATTTCCCTTCTTACAGTGCGAAATCTCTTGGGATTTTCTAATTGCTCAACGCTTTTCCTTAACCGTAAATTGAGCAGTTCCTCTTTTAAATTATCCAATTTCTTTTTTAGTTCTTCACTGCCTAGTTCCCTAATTTCTCTAATCCTCATACGCTATATCCTTTAACAATCCTTGTAGATACATTAAGTTTGTAAGAAGCTAATTTTAAAGCTCTTATGGCTTTCTCCTCCGATACACCACCTACCTCATACAGTATACGGCCGGGTTTTACCGGAGCAATCCAAACTTCAGGAGAACCTTTACCTTTTCCCATCCTGGTCTCAGCAGGTTTCTTTGTTAAAGGAAAATAGGGGAAAATACGTATCCACACCTTCCCTTCTCTCTTCAAATATCTAGTTATAGCAACACGAGCAGATTCTATCTGCCTGCTTGTAATTTCCCCCCTGTCTGTCGCCTTTAATCCAAACTCACCAAATGTCACCTTAGAGCCACGAACAGAAACACCGGTCAGTTTCCCTCTTCTACGCTGGTATTTTCTATACTTCGTTCTACGAGGCATCAACATTATTCTGCATCTCCTTTAAATACCCACACTTTAACACCAATAACACCTGCTGTAGTAATAGCCTCAGCAAAACCATAATCAATGTTTGCCTTAAATGTCTGTAATGAAACTCTACCTTCCTGACGCCATTCGCAACGAGCCATCTCTGCCCCGCCCAACTTCCCTGAACATTTAATCTTTATACCTTGTGCACCTGCTTTCTCTGCCAATTTCATTGTTTTTTTTATCGCTCTCCTATGTGGTGTTCTTTTTTCTATTTGTAAAGCTATATTTTCTGCAACAAGTTGAGCATCAACCTCCGGTTTATCTACTTGTCTTACATTTATAGTAACATCACTGGATGTTAAACCACTTACTAATTTCTTAAGTTTTTCTATCTCACTGCCACGCTTTCCAATTACAACACCTGGTCGGGCAACGTACATATTCAACATCATTTTATTCCCTTTTCGTTCTATTTCCATCTTGGATAAGCCTGCATAATATAACTTTCTCTTCACTACCTTTCTAATAATGTGGTCTTCAAGTAACCTTTCTTTTAATCCTCTTTTTGCAAACCAACGGGAGGTCCAATCTTTATTAATTCCTATCCGTAAACCTACCGGATTTACTTTTTGTCCCAAAACAACCCCCTATCTTTCACTTAATTCAATCTCCAAATTACTTGCTCTCTTCATGATTCTACCTGCTCTTCCTCTGGCCCGTGGTCTAAACCTCTTCATCTTAAAACCATCATCTGCAACAATTTTAGAGATATACAACTTATCAATATCTATTCCCACATTCTCAGCATTAGACAACGCACTTTGTAAGAGTTTTCTTATAATAAAAGATGCCTTACGAGGAGAAAACTTCAGCATAACCAAAGCTTTCTCTACACTTTTTCCCTTTACAAATGGAATTACTTCCCTCACTTTTTTAGGTGATATTCTTGCTCCTTTTAAGTAAGCTCTTGTTTCCACAACTATACCTCACCCACGCGCTTGCCTACTGTTCCTTTGTGTGCTTTAAATACCCGAGTAGGAACAAACTCTCCCAATCTATGCCCAACCATATTCTCTGTGATATATACCGGTATAAATTTCCTTCCGTTATGCACCGCAAATGTAACCCCTACAAATTCAGGTAAAATTTCACTTCTTCTGGACCAGGTTTTTATTATTCCTTTCTTCTTGCCTTCTTTTATCTTAAGCACTTTTTTATATAATTTTTGGTCTATATAAGGACCTTTTTTGGACGATCTACCCATTACTTTCTCCTCCTTATAATAAATCTGTCGGTGCGCTTATTCTTTCTGGTGCGATATCCTTTTGTCGGCACACCCCAGGGAGTAACAGGTGTTCCACCTGTACCGCTTTTTCCCTCCCCACCACCGTGAGGATGATCAACAGGATTCATCGCCACACCACGAACCTTGGGTCTTCTTCCCAAATGACACAATCTTCCTGCCTTCCCATAAACTATATTATTTTTTTCTACATTTCCTACCTGTCCAATTGTAGCATAAGCATTCTCATGCACCATTCTCATCTCACCGGAAGGTAATTTGAGAAAAACATACTTTTTTTCTTTAGCCATAACTTGAGCATAGCTCCCTGCGCTACGCGCCAGTTTAGCACTACCGTTTGGATAAAGCCCAACATTGTGCACCACAGTTCCTGTTGGGATCTTTCTTAATGGAAGTGCATTGCCCACCTTAATCTCCACATTTTCTCCTGATTCTATAACATCGCCTGTCTTCAAACCTAAAGGTGCAATAATATAGCGTTTTTCACCATTTGTGTACGAAATAAGTGCGATATGTGCACTCCTATTAGGATCATATTCAATAGACTTTACTTTTCCTTTAATATTATAACTATCTCGCTTAAAATCTATTATCCTGTACAATCTCTTATGTCCACCACCTCTATGCCAAGTAGTAATTTTGCCCTGATTATTTCTTCCTGCATGTTTTTTAATAGAAACAACAAGGGATTTTTCCGGTTTTGTTTTCGTTAATTCACTAAAATCACTCACACTCATTTCTCGCCTGCCAGAGGTAGTAGGCTTGTAAACTTTAACACCCATTTTTTCCTCACAAATCTTTAATCTGCTGACCTTGTTTTAACAATACTACAGCCTTTCTTATATTTGGTCGTTTACCCCACTTGTTTTTGAATAATTTCTTTTTCCCCTTTATATTCATAACATTAACCTTTTTTGCTTGTACTCCAAATATTTTCTCTACTGCTCTTTTTACCTCTATCTTGGTCGCCTTTTTATGCACTATAAATACATACTTATTTTCTTCTCTATCTATAGTAGTTTTTTCCGTAACCTTTCTTCCTTTTATAACATTCCACATGTCCATCTAAGCACTCCTCAACATCTCTGGCAACAACTTTTGAGGAATAACAATCTTTTTATACCTCAAAATATCATAAGCATTAACGCTGTGCGTTTCCTTTAAATCTATACGCTTTATATTTCTCATAGAGAGTATGGTGTTAATCATATCGCCACTTACAATAACTAAACCCTTTTCTATATTTAAATTCTTTAAGATTTTACATGCTTCTTTTGTCTTCGGTGAAGAAAAATCAAATTCCTCCACAACAAGTAAATCTCCATCTATGATTTTTTTTGATAAAGCCCACAGATATACTTTTTTTCTTTCTTTCTTATTTATCTTTTCTTTATAGGTGCGAGGTTTCGGACCAAAACATACCCCACCACCTACCCATAGAGGTGAACGAATAGAACCTGCTCGTGCTCTTCCAGTTCCCTTTTGCCTCCATGGTTTTTTACCTCCGCCGGACACATCACCTCTGGTCTTAGAAGACGCTGTTCCTCTTCTGCTATTAGCCAAATATGCTTTTACTATCCTACTCACACATATAGGAGAAACATCACTTACATCAATATTTATATTTGTTTCTCCTCTTTTGTTTCCTTGTTTGTCCCACACATCTACTTTCATTGTTATTTCCCTTTCAATATCTTAACCCAACTGCCGATTCCGCCTAATACGCCGCCTTTAATACCTATAATACCATTTTCCTTATTTATAAATATAATTTTCGAATTCTTAATAGTAACCTTTTTACTTCCATAGTGCCCTGCCATCTTTTTACCCTTGATTACCCTTCCTGGGTATTCACACATACCTATAGAACCCGGCTTTCTGTCCATCATTCCACCATGAGAAGCCGGTCCACCATGAAAACCATGCCTTTTCATAGTACCTGTAAATCCTTTTCCTTTACTGTATCCCTGAACTTTCACGGGTTCTCCCTCTTCAAATATATTCACATCTATCACATCACCTATTTTAAATTTCTCCACATCTTGATATTTAAATTCTTTCAATGTGCGCTTATATGCTATATTTTTCCTTTTAAAATAATCAAGTAATGACTTATTTAAATTCTTTTCTTTAATATCACCAAAACCTAACTGTAAAGCAGAATAACCATTTTTCTCTTCTGTTCTGATATCAACTACCACTCCCTGCTCTACTTTTAACAGTGTTATGGGAATCGCCAAATCATCTTTGAAAACCTGAGTCATCCCCATTTTCCTTGCCATAAGACCTATCACAGTTTCACCTCTATATCCACGCCTGCCGGTAAATCTATCCTCATCAACGCATCTACCGTCTGCTCCGATGCACCTATAATATCCATCAATCTTTTATGAATTCTTATTTCAAACTGCTCTCCTGATTTCTTGTTTACATGCGGTGAACGTAAAACCGTATAACGAGATACCTTCGTAGGTAAGGGCACAGGACCTTTTATTTTTGCACCCGTGTTCTTCGCCGTTTCTGTTATATCCTTTACAGACTTATCTAAAAGTCTACTATCATAGGATTTCAATCTTAATCTTATTTTTTGTGCCATAAAACCTCCTCTGAAGGTTTTAAGCTCAAATCTTTGATTTGTGCCATAAAAAAACTCCTGTTTTTTTAAGCTCAAATCTTTGATTTGTGCCATAAAATTTTCCTTCTAAGCTCACATAATCATTCCAGAATCTTGGTGACTACACCCGCACCTACTGTTTTTCCTCCTTCCCTTACAG
>CAZVDS010000002.1:0-28458 GCA_964626315.1 uncultured Desulfurellaceae bacterium | reverse complement strand
GACGAGGAAACAAGTCTTCGTTTCACGGAAACACATTTCAATGATTTAAAAACCATTTTCCGTGAGTTGGGAAAAAACAATAAATAATGGACACATTTTAAAGATCAAACCCAACCCTCTCATCCTTACCTGGATTTCTTTAACTTTCCCTGCACCCTTAAGGGCAGTCCCCAGATGTTGCAGAATGCTTCTCCCTGCTTTTGGTCAAATATATCTTCTTTTTCATAGGTAGCCAATTTTATATCGTATAAGGAATAAGGAGATTTGCGGGAAATAGCGGTGCAGTTTCCCTTGTATAACTTTAGTTTTACCTCTCCTGTAAGATTCGCCAGCAGTTTACTGGAAAATTCATCCAATGCTTCCCTCAAAGGTGTAAACCATAGACCATAATAGACAAGCTCCGCATACTTTACACTGAGCATATCCTTCAGATGCATGGCTTCTCTGTCCAGGACAAGTTCTTCCAAGGATCTTTTGGCTTCGTAAAGAACAGTGGCTGCCGGGGCTTCATATATTTCACGGGATTTTATGCCTACCAGTCTGTTTTCTATTATATCCGTTCTTCCTATACCGTAACTTGATGCCAGGTCATTTAAATGGTGAACAATATCTACGATGTCCATTTCTTTTCCATCTATGGCTGCAGGCCTTGACCTGTCAAATTCTATGGATACATGGGCAGGCTCATCGGGGGAATCTTCCGGACTTTTGGTTAAAAAATAGGCATCCTCCGGTGGTTCATTTTCGGGATTTTCCAATACGCCGCACTCAATAGATACACCCCATATATTTCTGTCTATGGAATAGGGACTTTCTTTGGTGATGGAGATGGGAATGTTGTATTTTTTCGCATATTCTATCTCTTCTTCTCTCGATTTGAGCTCCCAATCCCTTACCGGGGCGATAACCTTTATTTCTGGTGCGAGATAAGCGGCGGATACCTCAAACCTTACCTGGTCGTTGCCCTTACCCGTAGAACCGTGAGCGATGGCATCTGCATTCTCCTTATTTGCAATATCTATGAGTTTTTTTGTAATAAGTGGTCTGGCTAATGCCGTGGATAGAATGTATTTCCCTTCATACTTTGCCCCCATTCTCAAAGACGGCATCACATATTCTTCCAGAAATTCTTTCTTTACATCCTCCACATATGCTTTTGATGCTCCCACTCTTAATGCTTTTTCCTTTATTTCATCCAAGTTTTCTCCCTGTCCAAGATCGGCGGTATAGGTAATTACCTCACAGTTGTAATTTTTCTTCAACCAGTGAACGATAACGGATGTATCCAGACCTCCAGAATAGGCCAGCACCACTTTATTAATCATTGTTTTCCTCCAAAAGCTTTATAAGTATTGCCGCTTGAACATAGGTTCTATTTTCTGCCTGTTGCCACACTATGGAATGTTTACTGTCTATTATTTCATCCGTTACCTCTTTTCCCCTGTGAGCAGGTAAGCAGTGCATAAATACAAAATCCTTAGAAGCATGAGACAAAAGTTCATCGTTTACCTGATAGGGCTTGAACATCTCATTTCTCAATGGTGTTTCTTCTTTGCCCATACTGGTCCACACATCCGTATATACGACCTGAGCATCTTCTACTGCCTGTTTGGGGTTAGTTGTGAGCATAATTTTCGCTTTTGTTTTTTCTGCTATCTGTAAACTCTTTTGAACAATAGAACCAGAGGGAGAAAAATCTAAGGGGGTGGCAATATGAAGGTTTAAACCCATTACAGCCGCACCCAACAGCCAGGAATTAGCCATATTGTTTCCATCACCTATATAAGAAATCTTGACATTCAATGTTTTAAAATGTTCTTTTATGGTAAACATATCTCCCAAGACTTGACAGGGATGTAATAAATCGGAGAGTCCATTTACAACAGGCACCGTAGCATATTCTGCTAAATCCAAAATCCTCTTGTGTTCAAATGTCCTTATCATTATTGCATCTACATATCGGGATAAAACTCTGGCTGTATCCGGCCAGCTTTCTCCTTTAGAGAGCTGCATGTGTTGAGAGGAAAGGAATATGGCATCTCCACCCAATCGTTTCATGCCTACCTCAAACGAAAGGCGGGTGCGGGTGGATGTCTTCTCAAACAGCATACCCAATATTTTTCCTTGCAACGGTTTATAGTCTTTTCTTCTTATATTTTCCTTTACAAAAGAAGATAGCTCTAATAATTCTTCTATTTCTTCTTTGGAAAAATCTGCAATGGAGATGAAATCCTTTTTCATGCAGGGAGTTTACGCATAGATATGCATTTTGTCAACTATTTGTATTTATCTCCCTCACTTTTTTTTATTGTTTTGTATACATAACCCCAAAGAAAGAGAAAAATTCCCAGAACGAATACTCCAAATAATATCGGTAAAAGATTTTGCAGGCTTTCTCTTCCTGAGAGGAGCCTCGGGAGGAGAATTGTCAATGTCACCAATATTACCACAATCGCAATGATTCTTATTAATAGTGCCTTAAATCCTTTTTCTAAAGATTTCTTTTTATTTTCTTTTTCCATTTTTCTCATATCTAAAAATTTGAATTGTTTAGAAATTATAATGCATTATTTTTTAAATGAAAGAAAATTCCCATCCTAATAATTTTTATGTAAATATTCTTTTAATATAAAGCTTTTTGTGGCAAACTAAGGGAAAATTTATAAAGGGGTTTTAGATGTTTTCTAAGGATAGTGGTGTTTATATTGCTTGTCTTGCCATTTTGCCATTGATGGTTTGCTCTGGTATTATCTACTCTATTCTTCCCCTATATATTGTTTCACTGGGTGCTTCCAAAAGTGCGGTGGGTTTAGTATATACCTGTGGAGCAATAGCAGGAGCTGTAACCAGTCCATTGTGGGGGAGATTGTCGGACAAAAAAGGCAGGAAGGTTACACTTATAATTTCAATGGCCTTATTCATCTTTGTTTTTTCCGGTTATACTTTAAGCAAGCATTATAGCCAACTTTATTTTATACAAGTTGTAGAGGGTGTAGCATGGGGAGCGTTGGGGGCATCCTCTATTGCTTTGATTGCCGATCTGGCACCGATAGAAAAGAGAGGCAAAGCGATGGGTATATACAACAGCACCTGGAACCTGGGATGGATAATCGGTCCCTTAGCAGGAGGTTTTCTCAGTGAGCATATTGGGTTTAGATACACATTTTTTATATGTGTATTGATTATTGTTGCAGATATCTGTCTCACTGCAGTTGCTATTCCTTCTAAAAGAAAAATGGGGTGATAAAATGAAATGGAGATGGAGAGAAGAAGAAAAATTTATTGAAATCGGTAAAAATTTTGTTGTTGCTCCACCCTGGGCAAAAACCGAAAAAACAAAGATAACTTTGACTGAAGGGATGGCATTTGGAACAGGTGTTCATGAAACCACAGTAAGTTGTATAGAGATATTAGAAGAATTAAATGTAAAGGGTAAATCTGTTTTAGATATAGGAGGGGGGTCAGGTATTTTGTCTGTTTGTGCTTCAAAATTAGGAGCAAAAAAAGTGGTGGTTTTTGATATAGATAAAAATGCGGCATTTGAATGCAAAAAGAATGCCGAATTGAACAATGCAAACAATATATATTGTTTCTGTGGTAAAAATTTGTGTGTAGGAGAGAAATACGATATTGTTATGGCGAACATCTTTGCGGAGATTATTATTTCTTTATCTTCAGAAATAGATGAACATATAGAAAGAGGTGGTTTTCTTATTCTTTCTGGCATTGTGTATGAGAAAAATTACGATGTTAAATCAACCTTTATGAAAAAGGGCTATGTTGTTTGCAAAAATACATTTTTAGAAGACTATACTTCATTTTTATTGAAGAAGGAGAAAGGTTAAATGGATACTTTAAATGTAACAATAGAATTATGGAAACAGGGTAGATATTTTATAGCTTTTTGTCCTGAGATGGCTCTTTTTGCAAGAAAGAAAACGGAAAAAGAAGCAAAAGAAACACTTGTTAAAACCGCTCAAAATCTATTTAAGAAATTGTGTGATAAAAATCTCTTAAAAAACTATTTAAGGTATACATGTATGGAAAAGATACCTCCGGATTTAAAAGAAAATAAGAGTTTGATAAAAATAGAAGAGACTATTCTTTACACATAAACCATTTATCTTGTAATTCGTCGTAGAGAATGTTTAGTTTACATTCTTTGGTATAAACAGTGAAGTGTAATGCATTGGGCGTGCGCCACATTCTTTCTATTCTTTGTATATTATACCTTTTTCCTTTTTTAATAAGAGTTATAGGCTTTTCTCCATATCGTGAGCCACTGTGACATTCTACTGTTATTTCTTCCATATTCTTTAATATAGGATTTTTTGACGAATATCAAACAAATCAAAGATTTTTGCAAGTAATTTTGCTTTGACAAAATATAAAGTGTCTTGTATTTTTCTATAAGATATGGATGACAAAAGATATATGAGTAGAGCGATAGGATTGGCAAGAAAGGCTATGGGTAAAACATGTCCTAATCCTGTAGTGGGAGCGGTGATTGTAAAAAATGGAAAGATTATCGGTGAAGGCTATCACAAGAAAGCTGGTCTTCCTCATGCAGAGATTGAGGCCGTAAAGAGTGTAAAAGACAAAACGAAACTTTTAGGTTCAACCATGTATGTTACACTGGAACCATGCAGTCATTATGGACGAACCCCACCTTGCACATTGGCTATTTTAAATAGTGGCATAAGAAGAGTTGTAGCGGCTACGAGCGATCCTAATCCTGAGTCTTCTCATGGCATGGAAGTTTTAAGACAAAAGGGGATAGAGACAGAAATTGGAGTGTTGGAAAAGGAAGCAAGAAAGTTGAATGAAGTATTCATAACAAATGTGAGAAAAAAAAGGCCGTTTTATGCCTTAAAAGCAGCCATGACCTTGAATGGACTTATAGCTGTAAGAGGCGGAAACTCTCAATGGATTACGGGCGAAAAGGCGCGTTTACATGTTCACTTTTTACGGTCTATTTACAATGCCATTTTGGTGGGAATAAATACTATTCATATGGATGACCCTTTACTTACATGTCGTTTTAAAAAAAAGATTAGACAACCTTTTCGTATTGTATTGGATACATTTTTGAAGATTTCTCCTTCCTCTAAGATTTTCAGCGTCTACCCTCGAAAGATTATTATTATTTGTGGAGAAGAGACGGATAGCGATAAACAAAAAAAAATAAGAGCGACGGGTGCCAAAATAATCAAATGTAAGGTAAAAGATGGAAGAGTTGATTTGCATGATCTTTCTCAGAAGTTGCTTTCTTTAGATATATGTAGCGTAATGGTAGAAGGTGGCTCATTAGTACATGGCTCATTTATAAAGGAAAAATTGATTGATAGATGCTTTTTATTTTATGGACCGATGCTATGTGGTTCTCATGGAGGCTTTAATGCCATAGGCTGTGATGCGCCTGATAATTTATCTCAAGCCTTAAAACTAACGGATATAAGATGTAGGATGTTTGATGAGGATATTTTAGTGGAAGGTAAACCATGTTCAGCGGTATAATTGAGTGCACTGGAAAGATAAAAAATACTTTATGGAAAGGTAGAGGAAAAAGATTAATTACAGATATAAGGAAAATAGCTGAAGAGATAAACATTGGAGATAGCATTGCAGTTGATGGTGTATGTTTAACTGTGGCAGAAAAAAAAGATGCACTTTTGTTTTTTGATGTTTCTCCTCAGACTTTAAATACTACTACACTTTCTTATTTAAAAATGGCTGATTTAGTAAATATAGAAAGAGCTCTTAATTTGAAAGATAGAATCAATGGACATTTCGTTTTGGGCCATGTGGATGGCATAGGAAGAATTGTTAAGCTTTTTTCTTATGGTGATTTTTATAAACTTAGCGTTTCTATAGATAAAAAATTATTAAAATATGTGGTAAAGAAAGGTTCTGTTGCTGTAGATGGTATAAGCCTTACCATAGCCGATATAGCAGGAAATAGTATTGAAATTGCGGTTATTCCATATACATTTAATAATACCAATTTAAAGAGGAAGAGAATAGGAGATTTGGTAAATATTGAGATAGACATATTAGCAAAGTATGTGGAGAGATCTTTGCAGAAAAAGGAGATAGGTGACAAATTTTTGGAACGATACAGTTTTATAGAGGAGACATGATGTTTAGTGCAGTAAATGAAGCTATTGAAGATATTAAAGAGGGAAAGATGGTCATCATGGTTGATGATGAAGATAGAGAGAATGAGGGTGATTTAGTAATGGCGGCTCAGTTTGTTACATCCGAGAAGATTAACTTTATGACAAAATATGGGAGAGGTTTGATTTGTCTTCCAATGACAGAAGAAATGGCAGATAAACTGGGTCTTAATCTGATGATAGTAAATGAAAACGATAAATTTAAAACGGCTTTTACTGTGTCTATAGATGCTAAAGAGAATGTAACTACTGGTATTTCTGCTTATGATAGAGCTTATACTATTCAAAAGGCAATAAGACCTGATACAAAACCTGAAGATTTGAGTAGACCCGGACATATATTTCCTTTAAGGGCAAAGAAAGGAGGTGTTTTGGTAAGAGCAGGACATACAGAAGGCTCTATAGACCTATGCCGATTAGCAGGGCTTATACCGGCAGCTGTGATATGTGAGATATTGAATGATGATGGAACTATGTCTCGTCGCTCTCAGCTTATGGATTTTGCTTCTCACTTTGATTTAAAGATTATTACTATTGCTGATTTAATAGAATATAGATTAAAAAATGAAAGGTTGATAAAAAGAACGGCAGAAGCAGAGCTCCCCACCAGGTATGGTAATTTCCGGGTTGTTGTCTATAAAAACAATATAGATGATTTTGAACATATAGCTTTGATAAAGGGGATAGTAACCACGGAAAAGCCTGTTTTGGTGAGAATGCATTCGTCCTGTATTACGGGAGATACATTGGGTTCTTTAAGATGCGATTGTGGTCAGCAACTGCATAGTTCAATGAAAATGATAGAGAATGAGGGAAGAGGAGTAATGGTGTATCTACAACAGGAGGGAAGAGGTATTGGACTTACAAATAAGATCAAGTCGTATGCTTTGCAGGATGAAGGGTTGGATACAGTAGAGGCCAATGTAAAATTGGGGTTTAAACCAGACTTGAGAAATTATGGTATAGGTGCGCAAATTTTAGTAGATTTAGGTGTAAAAAATATGAGACTTTTGACAAACAATCCTAAAAAAGTAATAGGATTGGAGGGATATGGTTTAAAGATTGTGGAGAGAGTGCCTATTGAAATAGAACCCAATGAAATAAACAGGCATTATCTTAAAACAAAGAAGGACAAATTGGGACATATATTAAATAGAGTTTAAGGAGTAATTATGAACATTGAGGGGAATTTGGATGCTACAGGATTGAAGATTGGTATTGTAGTAAGTAGGTTTAATAGTTTTATTACAGAAAGACTTTTGGAAGGGGCAATAGATGCTATTGTAAGACATAATGGGAAAGAAGGAGATGTTGTTGTGGTTAAAGTACCAGGAGCATTTGAAATACCATTTATTTTGAATAAAATGGCAAACAGTAAAAAATATGATGGCATTATCTGCTTAGGTGCTGTAATCAGAGGAGCAACACCACACTTTGATTTTGTTGCTCATGAGACTATTAAAGGCATAGGTTCTATATCTATGAAGGCAGAGGTCCCTGTAGCGATGGGTATTCTAACTACAGACACTATTGAGCAAGCAATAGAGCGAGCAGGAACGAAGGTGGGGAATAAGGGGTTTGATGCCGCGATGAGCCTTATAGAAATGGTAAATCTTTGTAAGAAGATATAATGTCACGAAGAAAGGCGAGAATAGCTGTGGTGCAGGCTTTATATGCTGATGCTAATGTGAATGAAATTGAAGAATATTTTACACCTCTTAAGGAGAAGGACAAGTTTTTTGCTCGGAGGTTGTTTGAAGGTGTAAAGATGCATCAAGAACATATAGATAGTATAATTGAGTGTTATTCTCGTAAAAAATGGCAAAATTTATATATTGTAGATAAGAATATTTTACGCCTCGCTATTTATGAACTTTTATTTTGTAAAGAGACGCCCTATAAGGTGGTAATTGATGAGGCGATAGAGTTAGCAAAGACATTTGGTGGTGAAAATACAAGGTCTTTTATAAATGCTATTTTAGATAGGGTAAAAAAGGATGGAAGAAAGATTAATTCTCGCTCTGGACATCAGAGAAAGAGAAGCAATATACAGTTTAATTAAAGAGGTTTCATCTATTATAAAATTTTTTAAGATAGGTTCGGTAATCTTTACTCGTTTTGGTCCAGGGTTAGTTTATGATTTAAAACAAAAGGGATGTAAGGTTTTTTTGGATTTAAAATATCATGATATACCCAACACTGTTTATGAGGCTTGTTATCAGGCGGCAAGAATTGGTGTGGATATGCTAACCGTCCATAGTTTGGGGGGATGCAAGATGATGAAAAGTGCGATGGATGGAGTAAAAAGATATGAAGATGAAAAGGGAAAAAAAGGGCCATTGATTCTTGCTGTTACTATATTAACCAGTATAGGAGAAGAGGAATTGCATAGTGAGCTTCTTATTGAGAAGAAGTTAAAGGATGTGGTGTTGAAGATGGTGGAGAATTCTTCTAAAGCAGGTGTTGATGGAGTAGTTGCCTCACAAAACGAGCTTTCTTTTATTAAGAATTTTAATGAGGATATTATTACTGTAGTTCCAGGAATAAGACCAGAATGGGCAGAGAAAGGCGACCAAAAGAGAATTACTACACCTTATGACGCGATAAAAACTGGTGCAGATTATATTGTTGTGGGCAGACCTATTTATGTACATTCTCATCCCAAAGAGGCTGCATTAAAGATTATTGAGGAGATGGACAGTGCTCAAAGCTGATGATGTTTTGAACTTATATAAGAGATATGGAGCATTCATGGAAGGGCATTTTCTTTTATCTTCTGGTTTGCACAGCCGTTTCTATCTACAATCTGCATTGGTTTTGCAATATCCATCTGTTGCTGAGATGCTATGCGCCAGCTTAGCAGAAAAATTTTTAGATAAAAATGTAGATATTGTGATTGCACCTGCAGTGGGAGGTATTATTGTAGCTCATGAGGTGGCAAGAAAATTGAGTGCAAGAGCCATATTTGCGGAGAGGGAAAAGAACACATTTACATTGAGAAGAGGATTCTTTATAGATAAAGGAGAAAAGGTAGCAGTGGTGGAAGATGTGATTACCACCGGTGGTTCAGTGGAAGAGGTCATAGATTTGGTGAGAGAATATGGAGGAGAGGTGGTAGAACTGGGTGTATTGGTAGATAGAAGCGCAGATTTTACACCTTCCATTCCATATGCTTATCTGTTAAAATTAGATATAAAAAATTATGAACCAAGAGATTGTCCATTATGTAAGGAAGGCATACCTTTAGTAAAACCGGGAAGTAAAAATTTAAGGAGGTAAAAATGGCAAAAGTAGGTGTTGTTTTGGCAGGTTCGGGTGTTATGGATGGCAGTGAGATTCATGAGGCTACGCTTACATTGTATTTCTTGGATAGAGTGGGCGCAGAGATTGTTTGTATGGCTCCAGATGTAAATCAGTTGGATGTTGTTAATCACTTAAAAGGTGAACCGTCAAATGAGACAAGAAATGTTTTGGTAGAAGCAGCGAGAATAGCCAGGGGAGACATTAAAGATATGAAAGATATTAAAGCTTTAGATTTGGATGCTTTAATCTTTCCCGGTGGATATGGTGCGGCAAAAAACCTGTGCAATTTTGCCGTAAAAGGTGCGGATTGCATTGTAAATCCTGAGGTAGAAAGATTGATTAAAGAAATGTATGAAGCAGGTAAGCCAATGGGATTTATTTGTATTGCTCCTGTTATAGCCGCTAAGGTCTTGGGTGCAGAGGTAACTATAGGCAGTGATAAGGATACAGCAGCTGCCATTGAGAAGATGGGCGGAAAACATGTGGTAAAAACGGTAGATGATATTGTTTTTGATGGAAAAAATAATGTAGTTTCCACTCCTGCTTATATGTTAGGACCTACCATTTCCAAGGTTGCTTTGGGAATAGAAAAATTAGTAGACAAGGTGTTAGAGTTGGCTTAAGTGATTGAGGATTGGATAAGGAAAGCAAAAGAAGACCCTAAGATAGGTATAATTCTTTTGCATAATGGTATAGTGAGAGCAACATCAAAGAAGGGTGATGTTGTAAATGGACTGATAATAGAGGCAGATAAGAGAAGGATAAGAGATATAGAAAACGGAGCAAGGAGAGAAAAGGGCATTTTTTATTGCAAAATAAAAATAAATGAAGGAAAACTAAAAGTAGGCGAAGATATTATGTGGATACTTGTAGCTGCAGATTTTAGAAAGAGTTGTTTCCCTGTAATGGAAAAGATTATAGATGAGGTTAAAGAAGCAATATCAGAAAGAGAAATATGAAAAACAGATTGTAAAAAGAATATTGGAACATTATAAAAATCCTAAGGTAGAATTAAATTTTTCTACTCCCTTTGAGCTTTTGATAGCTGCGATGTTGTCTGCGAGATATACCGATGAAAAGACAAATATGGTAACAAAAAGGTTGTTTTCTGTTCTTCATAACCCACAGGATTTCGTGAATGCAGGAGAAGAAAAGATTAAAGAATATATATCTTCTGTAAGTATGTATGAAACTAAAGCAAAAAATATATATGGAATGTGTAAAATATTGCTTTCTGAATATGATGGAGAAGTACCTAAGAGCTGTGAAGAGCTTATAAGATTACCGGGGGTGGGAAGAAAAACGGCAAATATGGTTTTGTCTTGTGCCTTCAACATTCCCGCAATTTCTGTGGATACCCATGTAGTTAGGGTTGCTCAAAGACTTTCCTTATCTCAGCAAAAAAAAGCAGAGAAGATAGAAGAAGATTTGATGCACATCTGTCCCAAAGAAAAATGGAAGGATTTGTATTTAAGCCTGATTCTTTTAGGTAGATATATCTGTAAAGCAAGAGAGCCTGAGTGTGAAAAGTGTTTCTTAAAAGATGTGTGTGTCTGGAGAAAAAATAATAAATAATTATTTTCCTGAAATAAAGAAAGAAACTATTCAAATATATCGCCAAATTTTTTAATATGCCTGTGTTTAATTCAAGAAAGGTTATTGTAGGAGTATCGGGTGGCATAGATAGTTTGTATACCTGTCTGTTATTGAAGGAATGGGGTCTTACAGTTAAAGCTGTGATGCTCAAGTTTTCTTCATGGGATAAAAGAAAAGAAAAATCTTTAGGTGAAAAATTAAATAGATTGAATATAGAGTTAAAGATAAAAGATGCAGAATCTGTTTTTCAAGAAAAGGTGGTAAAATATTTCGTGGAAAGTTATAGAAAAGGTTTTACACCTAATCCCTGTATTGTGTGTAATAGTAAGGTAAAATTTCCATTGCTTTTTGAAGAAGCTGATAAAGAAGAGGCTTTTTTTGTAGCTACTGGGCATTATGCCAATATGTGTAAAAATAATAATATATTTTTTATCAAAAGAGGAAAAGATAGAGACCAATCTTATTTTTTGTGCGGTTTAAATCAAGATATGCTTAAGCGGCTGGTATTTCCTTTAGGTAGCTACAAAAAGAAATGGATAGAAGAACAGGTTTTAAATTTTGGTTTTCATGATTTTACAGAGAGCAAGGATTTGTGTTTTATATATAAGAATTATAGAACCTTTCTTGAACAATTCTTTCCTTCAAAAAAAGGGGAAATAATAGATACAAAGGGTAATATTGTTGGTTATCATGGTGGTATTTCTCATTACACCATTGGACAGAGGAAAGGAGTAAAGGTGGGCAATGCTCCGCGGTATGTTATAAAGATAGATGTAAAAAAAAATAGAATTGTTGTAGGTGAAGAAAAAGAACTCTATAATAGTATATTTATCATTAAGAATTGTAACTTGTTCGTAAAGAAAGATTTTTTTGAAGGAAGAGAAGTTTTGTGTCAAGTGCGTTTTAAAACTAAGCCCAAAAAAGCTAAGGTAAAAAAGGAAGATGACAAGTGGATGGTTGAGTTAGAGAAAAAAGAAAGGGCAATCACTCCGGGTCAATTTGCCGTCTTTTATCTTAATGATACACTGTTAGGTGGAGGATGGATATACAGTATCGTAAAATAAAGAAGAATGTATTAAAACATTTTCGCTATGAAAAGTATTTGTTAGACATAGTGAATTTTATAAAGTTTAATCCCTATGATAGAATATGTGTTATTTATAAGGATGTAAATTATTTAAAGGCTGTTGTGTGTGAAAATTTGTCTTCTGATAAAAGTTTTGAGGAATATGATATAGGAAAAGAAAAAAATATAGAGTTTGAGGACAAATATGATGTTTTTGTTCTATTTTTAATGACTCATGTTTTGGATGATAAAAGGTTAGAAAAATTATTAAAAGATATAAAAGAGGCTTTAACCAATAATGGCAGTGTTTTTGTTGTTGATTATGCTCAACCAAAAGGTTTAAGAGGTAGTTTTTTTAAATTTGTTTTGAATATAACAGACAAAGATGCTTATGAGAGATTAAATAAAGAAAATAAAATTTTCAATAAATGTGGATTTGCAGAGGGGCGCCGAGCAACTTTCAAAAGAGGATATATAAAGATAATACATTTAAAGCAGGCTTAATATTAGAGGAAGGCTGACAATTGTAAACAGCATTGTGCTCATTACTGTAGCGGCAGAAAATACATCATCTCCGCCCATCGCTTTGGCGATGATGAAAGAACCGGGAGAAGATGGTGTGCCAGCAAGAATAAGACATATAATAGAAAGGTCAGACGAAATATGTAGTAGATGGAGAAATAAAAGGGTGATTAGGGGCAATATAAAGAGTTTTAATATTCCATTTAGAAACAGGTATTGAGGTTGAGTAGAGTGAAGTTTTTTAAAGCTAAATATTGCTCCCATTGCAATTAAAGACATAGGTAAGGCAATAGCTCCCAACATATTTAATGAGAATTTAACCTCTTTAGGTAATGAAATAGAAAGTAGAGAAAAAACTATGCCGAATATACAGGCTAATACTATAGGATTTGTTATAATTGCTTTTAGTTGTGATATAAATAAATTTTGGTTGTTTCTATTGGGTAGCATGGTAACAAATGTGATAATGCCCAAGATGTTTATCAAAGGACCGGCGAATGCGGTGATGATACTGGCGTGAACAAGTCCTTTATCGCCAAACATCGTGTATATAACGGGGAAACCAAAGTAAATAAGATTGCATCTGAATGATCCTTGAACAATAACACTACTGATAGTTTTCTTGATTTTTAGCAATTTTACTAAGAATAGAGAGAAGAAGAACATGAGTAAAATAGCGATACACAGACTTAGAGCGAGCTTTATTTCTGTGAGTAACTCAAATTTAGCACTGGCTATTTTTATAAACAAAAGAGCAGGAACGGCAGCATTAAAGAGAAATGTATTAAGATAGGAGATGAATCTATCCTCCATGCGCGAGACACATCTCCATATATATCCTATAAGGATGAGAAGAAAAACAGGAATAAGAGAAGAAAAAATACTGAAACTACTTATGCTCATTTAGAGGTTTTGCTTCTTCTATGAGCATTATAGGAATATCTTCCTTGATAGGATAGATAAGCTTACACCTCTCGCATATAAGACCATCTTTTTCTTTGGTTAATTTTAATTCTCCCTTACACTTTGGGCAAACAAGGATTTCCAAAAGTTCCTTAGAGATCATTTCAAAAACATCCGAGTTGACATTCTATTAGTTTGACATGCAACCCATTTAACAGTTTTCCTACTTCTTTTGGCGGCACATTAAAATCTTTTGCGATTTTCATGGATTGTTTACAGGTTATCTTTTTGTCTTTTGCCTCTTTTAGTATAGCTTCTTTTATTTTTTCTACATTTTCCATATGTAAATCATATTACCTTACTTCTATTTTATGTGTCAAGGCAAAATCTCTGATTTTGCCTTGCAATTGCCGAAAGCAGTTGTCAAGTTTATCTTACTTCGTTTTGTTATTCACAATAAATAATGGACATTACTAATAAAGAGAAAGAACTTGACCGAAAAGAAAAATTACTGTTATTAATATTATCAGAACAGGACATTTCTATCTTGGTAAAAAGCAAATATTTCTAAATTGATTTGACATGGCTTGATATAAAGCTTTACAAAATGTGCTAATTTTTGTATTATGTTCGTTCTAATAACTTAACTGTAATAAGGAAAGAGGTGGATGAATGTTGACGAAAGAGAGAAAACAAGAAGTAGTTAAAGAGTTTGGAATGAGTGAGAATGATACGGGTTCTATAGAAGTGCAGGTTGCTCTTCTTACAGAAAGGATAAGGTATCTTACGGAGCATTTCAAAGTACACAAAAAAGATTTTCATTCGCGCCGAGGTTTATTGAAGCTTATAGGGCGAAGGAGAAAATACATTAATTATCTTAAGAGGAATAACTTTCAAAAATATAAGGATATCGTTTCTCGTCTCCATATAAGGGGATAGAATGCAATCCATAAAGATAGAAGGAGAGATAGAAGGCAAGAAAATCACCTTTGAGACGGGGTGGTGGGCAAAGCAGGCGGATGGTGCAGTGCGAGTTACGATGGGCGAGACAATCGTTCTTGCTACCATAGTTTCGTCTAAAGGAGAACCACTGGATGTAGATTTTGTGCCGCTGACGGTAAATTATGTAGAGAAATTTTATGCAGCAGGAAAAATTCCGGGAGGTTTCTTAAAAAGGGAAGGAAAACCCACCGATACGGATACACTCAACTCACGGCTTATTGACAGATCATTAAGGCCACTTTTTCCTAAGGATTATAAACAGGATACACAGGTTATCGTTACCGTTGTCTCTATGGATGAAGAAAATGATCCAGGTATTTTAGGTATTTGTGCAGCCTCTTGTGCTTTATCTATATCTGACATTCCTTTTGCAGGTCCTATTGTAGGTGTTAGAGTAGGCTTAAAAGAAGATAAATTTATCATTTTACCTACTGCATCAGAACTTGAAGGCAGTAAATTAAATCTTGTTGTTGCAGGAATAGAGGATGCGGTGACGATGATTGAAGCAGGTGCTAATGAAGTTTCCGAAGAACAAATGATAGACGCAATATTCTTTGGGCAAGATTATATAAATAAAATTATAGCGATGCAGAAAGATTTAGTACAAAAGGTAGGAAAAGAAAAGAGAGTATATACATCTGTTAAAGCAACTGAAGAATTAGAACAAGAAGTAAAATCTTATACTGAAAAGATTGCTACAGCAATGGGCAAAAAGATAAAAACAGATAGAAGTGATGCATTGAGTAAAATAAAAAAGGAAATAATAGATAAATTGGAAGATAAATACGAAACAGTTTTAATAAACATTGTTTTTGATGATGTAGTAAGAGAAATTGCACGTAAACAGATCTTGGAAAGTGAAATTAGGGTAGATGGCAGGAAATTATATGATATAAGGCCAATTACCATAGAGTTGGGCGTACTTCCTCGCACTCATGGCTCTTGCCTATTTACGAGAGGAGAAACTCAAGCTTTGGTTACTGCAACCTTGGGAACAAGTACAGAGAGTCAGATGTTAGATACATTATCAGGTTTAAGATATGAGAGGTTTATGCTGCATTACAATTTCCCTCCTTTCTGTGTAGGAGAAACTGGAAGGCTCGGACCTCCGGGCAGAAGAGAAGTAGGACATGGAGCATTATCTCGTAGAGCAATAGAGATGGTTATGCCCACTGAATCAAAATTTCCATATGTGGTGCGTGTTGTTTCTGAGATATTAGAATCCAATGGTTCTTCATCTATGGCTACAGTGTGTGGAGCAACACTTGCCTTGATGGATGCAGGAGTTCCTATCTCCAAGCCTGTTTCTGGTATAGCAATGGGTTTAGTGAAGGAAGGAGAGAAATATTGCATATTAACAGATATTCTGGGTGTGGAGGACCATTATGGAGACATGGATTTTAAAGTTGCAGGAACAAAAGATGGTATTACTGCATTACAGATGGACATAAAGATAAAGGGTGTTAACAAAAAGATTCTTACTGAAGCTTTAAATAAAGCAAGAGAAGCGAGGGCGAAGGTGTTAGAGAAAATGCTCATTGCTCTACCCGAAGTAAGAAAAAACCTTTCACCTTATGCCCCCAAGATAAGAATAATAAATATTTCTCCTGATAAAATTAAAGATGTTATTGGACCGAGTGGTAAGATGATTAAAAACATAACTGAGCAGACTGGTGCTAAGATCAATATTTCTCCTGAAGGGGAAGTAACAATATTTTGTGACAAATCAGATAAAATGACAGAAGCAGTAAGCATGGTGAAAGGATTAGCACAGGAAGTTGCGGAAGGAGAGATATATGAAGGTGTAGTAACTAGAATAGAAGACTATGGGGCATTTGTTAAAATATTACCCAACATGGAGGGATTGGTTCATATTTCTCAACTTGACCTAACTCGCGTGCATAAGGTAGCTGATATAGTAAAAATAGGGGATAGGATAAAAGTAAAGGTATTATCTACAGATAGGCATGGTAGAATTTCTCTTTCCAGAAAAGCTCTTCTTTAAAATGTGAGTAAGAAATGAGCAATAATATCACTATAAAAAAAATAGAGAAAGATGCGGATAGTATTTGCATTGGCATTTGGGTTAAAGTGGGGTCTGTTTTAGAGAAGGAGCAAGAACAGGGACTCTCTCATTTCATTGAACACATGTTATTTAAGGGAACAAAGAAAAGAACATATCGTCAAATAGCAGAAGAAATGGATACCTTGGGCGGTGTAATAAATGCCTTTACATCTCGTGAGTTCACATGTTTTTATGTGAAGGTGTGGGAAAGATACTTTCAAGAAGCATGGGATATATTAACTGATATAATCACTCAATCTGTAATAGATAAAAATGAATTAGAAAGAGAGAGAAAAGTTATTTTAGAAGAGATAAACATGACTGAGGATATGCCTGATGAGTATGTATTTGATATATTTATGAAAAATGCATATAAATCGTCTTCTTTTGGCTCTTCTATTTTGGGAACAAAAGAAAAAATACAGTCTTATATTAGAGAAGACTTAATAAAATTTATGCAGAAGTATTACAAAAAAGAGAACATTATAGTTACAATGTGCGGAAAACATAAAGATATATCTCTTTCTGCACTGGAGGGTGAATGGTTATACAAGTCGAATAAAAATATAAATAGTGAAGATTATCAAGTTACATTTACTCCGGGTAAAGATATTGTGCAAAAAAAATTGGAACAGAGCAATGTTATTTTAGGTTGGCCTACATATGCGATAGATGATGAGAGAAAATATGCAGGTTCACTGTTTAACAATATATTTGGTGGAACTATGAGTTCACGTCTTTTCCAGCATATTAGGGAAGAAAAAGGTCTTGCTTATTCTGTAAGTTCTGCGATTAGGTTCTTTAAAAAAACAGGACTGAGTTACATATATGCAGGCACCTCAAGGAAAAACACACAAACATTGATAGATGAAATAAAGAGAGAGATAGAAAAAATGAAGAAGAATTATATTTCTTTAGAAGAATTACATAAAGCAAAAGTATGCTCAAAAGGGAAAATGATTTTAGGTTTAGAAGGTACAAAAAATATAATGATAAAAGCAGGGAGAGATCTAATATATTTTAACAGATATGTAAAACCTGAAGAGATGATAGACAAAATAGAAAAAGTGAAAATGGATGATATAGTAGAGATTATAGATGATATAGATATGGATAAGGTGCATTTAACAATATTGGGAGATATAGGAGATATAAAATGGTAATTAAAAATTATCTTATGACACCTGGCCCCACACCCATTCCTCCCTTTGTAAACATCTCTATGCAAAACTTAATTCATCATAGGACAGATGAATTTAGAGAAGTAATCCGCTCTTGTAGAAAAATGCTTAAAGAATACTTTCAAACTGAAAATGAGGTTGCAATATTTACCTCGTCCGGCACTGGAGCAATGGAGGCGTCCATTTCCAACACTTTATGCGCAGGAGATAAAATTATTTCTGTGGAAGGGGGAAAGTTTGGTGAGAGATGGGGGAAAATTGCTAAAGCTTATGGATTAAAAAACATTTCTCTAAATGTAGAATATGGTGATTATGCAAAGGTAGATGATATAAAAAAAATAATAGATAGGGAAAAGAACATTAAAGGGATATATATTCAAGCCTCCGAAACATCTACCGGCACTTTTCATCCTATAGATGAGATAGGTATGATGTTGAAGAAAAACTATCCAGACCTTCTATATGTAGTGGACGGAATAACAGCAGTGGGTGTTATGAATATGAAACCAGATGAATGGGGCATAGACATGCTTATCTCTGGATCGCAAAAGGCGCTTATGCTTCCACCCGGACTTTCTTTTATCAGTGTAAGTGAAAAGGCAAATTGTTTTATGGAGAAATCTACACTTCCACATTACTATTTTGATATTAAGGGAGAGTTGAGTAAGAAAGATACATTGTTTACACCGTCTATAACCCTCTTTTTAGGCTTGCAAAGGTCATTAAAATACATCTTGTATGAGGAGGGTTTAAAAAATACGATAAAAAGACATAGTCTTTTAGCACATGCTACCAGAGAAGCTGTAAAAGCAGTGGGATTGAAACTGTTATCTAAAAGACCTGCAGATTCTTTAACTGCTATTGTTTCTCCTCTTGGTATCAGCAGCTCAGATATTGTAAAAATAATGAAGGAAAGGTGTGGCATTCAAGTATCCAATGGTCAAGGAAGTTTAAAGGGAAAAATATTCCGTATCAGTCACATGGGTTATGTGGATAAAGCTGATATTATAATGACTGTAGGTGCGATGGAAATGGCACTGAAGAAATTAGGATACCATTTCTCTTTGGGCCAGGGAATAAAAAGACTACTGGAGATATTTTGCAATGGATAAACCTTTCTATACTATTCCCTCCGGTGTTAGGGAGTTGTTTCCTCCACTCCCGGCTATAAGTAGAAAGATAGAGCAGAAAATAGTAGACTTTTTTTCTCTTTATGGATATGAGGAAATTTCCACCCCTGTTTTTATGTATGAGTTGCACACCAGAAATGAGTTGTTTGAACCATTTGAAAACACCTTTTTTAAACTGACGGATAAAAATACAGGTGAAACATTAATATTAAGACCAGATGTTTCACTACAAATTTTGCAGATGGTGCTAAATAAAAAAGAGAGATTGTTGCCATTGAGGTTTTCTTATGCAGAGGATGTCTATAGAGATATGCCCTCTCAGGCAGGTTTGACGAGAGAATTTCGTCAAGTTGGATTGGAGTTGTTGGGATTAGAAGAATTGGAAGGGGATGCAGAAATAATTGAAGTTGCTTTAAAAGCATTTCATCTAATAGGAATAGATGGTCTTGTTTTAAGATTGGGAAACACAGAAATTGTAAATATAATAACTGAAACAAGAGATAAAGAGTTAAAAAAACAGCTTATTTCTTTATTTTCTAAGAAAAGTTTTTCTTTAGCTAAATCTATAATGAAAGAAAGAAATATGAAAAATGTATCCTTAGTGGACACTTTTTCCTCTTTAACAGAAAAAGATCGGATTAAAGAGATAAATATAAAAGGTAGATTAAAAACAGAGATAAACAAATTGGCGAATCTCTTAAATATTATTCAGACAAACCTCTCTGGTGTAAAAGTTTTTATAGATTTAATCTATTGTGAAAACACAAATTATCATCGGGGCATTGCCTTTGAAATATATGGGAAGAATGCAGGACAACCGTTGTGTATTGGTGGGAGATATGGCAAGGTGACGAAACTTTTGGGTGAATATATTCCAGCCACAGGATTTACTTTAAATTTGGACCGGATAATTCAATCATTAAATATGCATAAGATGGATAAAGAAACAGTGTTTGTTATAGATACAACAAGAAATAAAAAACAAGGAAGGGAAATTTGTGAAATACTAAGAGAGAAAAAGATTCCGTCTGTAAGAGATATAATAAAAAGGAGTATAAAAGATTCACTTGTTTATGCAAAAAAAATGGGATATAAGTGGTGTTTGGTTGTAGAAAAGGACATAAAGATATATGATGTAGAGAAAGAAGTTTTTATTCAGATAGACCTTGAGAGGTGGTTGAGTGAATACATTGATAGTAGGAATGCAATGGGGTGATGAGGGGAAAGGTAAAATTGTAGATGCGATTACCCCCTCTTTTGATATTGTTGTAAGATATCAAGGTGGAGCCAATGCTGGTCACACCATATTAACAGACAAAGGTAAATTTATCTTTCATCATATACCTTCCGGAATACTTTACAATAATAAAATATGCATAATAGGGAATGGAGTGGTTATTGACCTTGAGACTTTGTCAGAAGAGATGAATGAATTGGAAAAATCAGGCACCGAACTCAAAAAAAGATTTTTCATTAGCGATAGGGCACATGTCGTCATGCCTTATCATAAAAATATAGATAAAAGAAGAGAGATACTATTGGGTGACAGGAAAATAGGAACAACAGGTAGAGGCATTGGACCATGCTATGTGGATAAGTATGCACGAGTGGGAGTAAGGGCTATATATCTTAAAGATGAAAAAAGACTGCAACAAAAGATAGAAAACAATGTAAAAGAGGCTAATAATATTTATAGGATGTATAATTTACCGCTTATGGATGAGAAAGATATATTTAATTCCTGTAAAAAATATGCGCCCAAAATAATTCCCTATATTCATAATATTACCTATCTTTTAAACTTTTATTACCAGAAAGGGATGAATATACTGTTTGAGGGGGCGCAGGGAACAATGCTGGATATAGATTTTGGCACCTATCCTTATGTTACTTCTTCTCACCCTACAGTGGGAGGAGCATTTATTGGTTCAGGGTTATCGCCTAAGAGTTTGCACAAGGTTATGGGTGTAATGAAGGCTTATACTACTCGGGTGGGAGACGGTCCATTTCCCACAGAACTTTTTGGAAAAGATGGAGATATATTGAGAGAAAATGGTAGGGAATTCGGTTCTACTACTGGTAGACCACGCCGGTGTGGGAATTTAGATTTGGTAGTAGCAAAATATGCATGCATGATAAATGGTATAGATGAAATTGCATTGACAAAGCTGGATGTCTTAGACGGATTATCTCAACTTAAGATATGCGTAGGATATGAATATGATGGAGAGATTATTACAGAAATTCCAGCAAATATAGAAGACTATGAAAAATATAAGCCAATATATAAAACATTATCTGGATGGGACAAAACAAAGGGTATAACAGAATATGATAAGCTTCCTACAAATGCAAAAAGATATATTGAAGAGATAGAAGAAAGGCTTAATATAAAAGTATCAATGGTTTCTACCGGTCCTAAGAGAGAAGAAACTATCTTTAAATAGGAGGATATAATGTGTATCTTTTGTGATATTGTTAAGGGGAAAATGCCTTGTGATAAGGTATATGAAGATGAAAACTATTTTGCCTTTAAAGACATCAGACCAAAAGCACCTATTCATATCCTTATTGTTCCTAAGAAACATATTGAAAAGGTAGCCGATATAGATGATGAAAATAAAAATACTATCGGTGATATGGTAGTTGTTGCCAATAAGATTGCTAAGGATTTAAATATAGACAAAAGTGGTTATCGGTTGATTATAAATAATGGACCAAATGCTGGACAGGAGGTTTATCATCTTCACCTCCATTTAATGGGTGGTAAAAGGATGATATTCACTGCATAATGAAGATATTATTTATCAATGGACCCAATCTTGACAGGTTGGGAAAGAGAGAAAAGAATACTTATGGTAGTTCTTCGTGGAAAGAGATAGAAAAAGAATTATGTGAAGAAGCACAAAAATTAAATACAGAAGCATCATTCTTCCAATCAAATTATGAGGGCAAAATTATAGAACGCATACATGAAGCAGAGAAAGAAAATGTAGATTTTCTTATTATAAATGCTGGTGCTTATACCCATACCAGTATTGCTATAAGAGATGCTGTTTTATCTGTTCAAATACCTATTATAGAAGTGCACATGTCCAACATATTTAAAAGAGAATCATTTAGACATATTTCATTTCTTTCTGATATTGCTCAGGGAATAATTTGTGGAATGGGTAAACTGAGTTATAAGTTGGCACTCCATGCGGCATATGAACTAAAGAATGAGATTAATCTGTGATGCTATGTTGGGAAAATTAGCTAAATGGTTGCGAATATTGGGATTTGACATCTTATATGAAAAAAAGATAGAAGATAAAAAACTAATAGAAAAGGTAAGAAAAACAGGGAGAATATTGCTTACTGCAGATAGAAGATTAGCGGTAAGAAAAATATTAAGAGGAAAAGTAATATTGATCAACAGTTTTTTTCTTAAAGAACAATTAAAAGAGACAATAGAAAAACTGCATTTGGAAATAAGAAGAGAAAATTTTTTTTCTCGCTGCCTTATATGCAACTCACCACTTTTGCCTATTTGTAAAGAGAAGATAAAAAATAGAGTTCCTTCTTATGTGTATAAAACAATATCATCCTTTTCTATTTGTCCACTTTGTGATAAAATATATTGGTCAGCAACACATAGGGAAAGAATGATAAGTAGATTGAGGTGTTTATTGGAGGTATGAGATGGTTAAAAAATTGGTAGATTTTTACAATGCAGCTGCTGCGGCTATGGAAGGCGAATGCACATTAGAGGTGCATGCTTACGCGGTGCCAGAAGGAGAAGAGACAAATATAAAAACTGAATTGGCAGCATATGATTGTTTTGAGTTTGAATACACTCCAAAAGGAGAAGTAAAGGGAGAATTTAAAGCTCATTATTGGAAAATGTTTCCTATTTTAAAGGAACTACTTGATAAAGGCTGGAAGTGGTAATATTATAACAAAAGATATATTACGGTTTTTGTTTATAAAAGTAGTGTTATGTTTTTAAGTTTTTACGAGAACTCCTTTTTCTGAAATGCGGGACAAACAACGCATAATCTTGGTTTTGAATTTCCCGTTTTTTAAATCATCCGAAAATATATCCCATAGGTCAATATTTGTACTTATGAATATGTCTATCGAACCATAATAAATAACCTCTGTTAAATATATAAATCTCAATACATCAAGTAACTCATCATCCGTGAACTTTCTAAGATTCTCTATAAATATGGCATCAACCGTGTTATTGAAGGTCATATATCTTACAGGATGGACATCTGATAATCTGTTAATTAATTCATCAAATTTTACATATAATTTTTTTCTATTTTTTACTTTATATTCATTGTAGAGATTTCTGAGTGTTTTGTGAGATGCATTATACTCTATTCTTGGGTGCTTGCTAACCCTGTAATCCTCACCATCTATTATAAATAGATCAAAATAATCTGCCAATTTGCCTATTCTTTCTTTAAACACGAGTATATCAAATTTTCTGCCTCCCAAATTTGTTGGAGTTGTATTGGAAGTTGTTATTATAATGGAATTTGTTTTATTTAATTCTCGGACAAAATTAATACCCATCATGGCATCACCTGGGTCATCCAGTTCAAATTCATCTAAGAGCACCAGGTCAGATTTAGAGAGTTTCTCAACAGTAGGCAAAAGGTTAAAATGTGCTATTAGATACATAAGTTCAGAAAATGATATAAACACGCTTGACCCTCTATAAGAGTTGCTTATTGAGGCTAAAAGATGAGTTTTGCCTATACCAAATCCACCATCTATGTAAATATTTTTCGGCTTTGCATTTGACTTAAACAGGCTGTTTAATCCATGCCTTTTATTAAATTTTTCAATTACCCTTACAGATGTTATGAGTTTCTCTTTCACTTCCTCTTGAGATGGATATTCTAAATTCGGTATATAGTTTTCAAAGGTGCAATTTGAGAATTTCAAAGGTATATTGCTTCTGTGCATTATTGCTTCCACAGACGTATTAAAGTTTATTTGATTTAGTTGAATAACAGAATTCATATTCTCAATTGTTGATTTTATACATCTTTTCTATGATTATTTCCAGCTTTTTTAATTATAGTGTTGTAAAGCCTGTTCCCGTAAAACAAGACAGCGCTTGAAATTTTGACAAACTCCGCTTGAGACCAGTTAATCCAAATGCAATAGCACCTATTTAACAATAACAACATATAATAACCAACAAAATTAGTAAATGAATATACACATGATTTTAATTAAAATCATTGACGTATTACAAAAATAGATTTAAAAAAACAATGATGGAAAGTATAAACAAACAGACAGTGGAAGATTTAAAAAAATGGTTTGAAAGTTATATTCAGACATTTAAATCCGATGATGCTGATTTAAGACAAAATGTAGAACTAAAAGAAGAACATGCCAAGCGGGTGTGTGAAGAGATTTTGTATATCGGCAAAGAACTTAAATTAAGTAATCAAAATTTATATTTAGCTGAAATTATGGCTCTTTTTCATGATATTGGCCGATTTGAACAGTATAAGAATTATAGAACTTTTGTGGATCAAAAATCTGTAAATCATGCTGAACTTGGCGTAAAAATACTTAAGGAAAACAATGTTTTAGGCAAATTTGATAAATCAACAAAAGACTTAATTTTAAAAGCAATTTTATATCACAATCGTGCTATTTTACCTCAAAAAGAGACAAAAGTCTGTTTGTTCTTTAGTAAGTTGCTGCGCGATGCTGATAAATTGGATATATGGAGAGTGGTTACCGATTATTACTGTAAAGATGAAAAAAATGAAGCAATTGAATTAGGTTTGCCTGATACCGCAGGTATCTCAAATGATGTTTACAAAGATTTAATGAATAAAAAAATCGTAAACTTTAGACACCTAAAAAATCTAAATGATTTTAAACTACTTCAAGTCGGTTGGATTTACGATATAAATTTCAAGCCTACATTTAAGCGTATTGAAGAAAGAAATTACCTGAATATAATCTATGATGTTTTACCTAAATCACAAAAAATCAAAGACATCTTTGATATGGTCCAACTTTATCTCATGGGCAAGACTCGCAATGTAGTTTAGCTATTCTTTATCCAAAATAATATGCAACATCTTTTTGAATTGGGGAGTACCTGCCTCTTTTAGCCAGTAAAAGACAATACTTTCCATAGGCATTATCTTAGCTTCTTCTTGCTTTAATAATGACAACCCCCAGCTGTAAAAACTATCTTTTCTGGATGTAGTGGTATCTGCAGGAACAACAACAGTATAGTTTTTTTCCAATAGTTTTAAGGCGGTGGAAAGCACACAAACATGTGTCTCTACCCCTGTCAAAATAATTACATTTTTGTTTAAGTTTTTCAGATAATCTTCACATTCTTTTAACAACAATGCAGAGAATGTCATTTTTTCAAAATATTTTGCTTGTTTTAAAAGATTTTTTAACACCTCAGTTGTTTCTCCTAAACCCTGTGGGTATTGTTCTGTAAAAATCAAGGGAATAGAAAATTCCTTCGCCGCTTGTAAAAATATTTTGTTGTTTTTTATCACTTCTTCCT
This sequence comes from uncultured Desulfurellaceae bacterium, assembly GCA_964626315.1. GTDB lineage: Bacteria > Campylobacterota_A > Desulfurellia > JAGGSF01 > JAGGSF01 > CAZVDS01. Next base: position 2,961 of record CAZVDS010000002.1, on the reverse strand, counting down.
TAGAAGGCATTACCTGCAAAAGTTTTTCTTGCATATCAATGACCATAATCGCACAATTTTCTTTTTCTAACCACATATTTCCTCCATTAAATAAATTTTCTCTTTTTATATAATGCCAGTGGATAAACAACATGAAGGGGAGAAAAATGATGTAAACTCTTTAAAAACGAAAATGGGTCTTTTAGCATTTTTGAACCTTGCATCATCAATTCAAATCTCCTTTTTCCCATCAATTCCCACAAAAATCTATTTGCAACAGAAGCCTTCATTTTAGGATAAATATATTTTCTTATAAGTTTTTCATAACTTAGATGATAAACAATGCTCTTTGCTGCTAAAAATCCGGACAAAAGTGCATTTCTTATACCAAATCCCCATAAAAGGTCTTGTATTCCTCCTGCTTCTCCTATGTATATTTTGCTTTTATTAAAAACATTTAATGAAAAGTTACCCATGCCTTTCATTATTTTTACATTTTTTAAAGGTATGTGTTCCAATTTTGTAAAAGTGGTGTAAGCATGAGAAAGATAATGGTCTATTCTATCAAAATTTCCAAATAGAGCTACAGCCAAACAACAATGGTTTTTCATACATAAAAAATAAGCATATCCTTTATAAGCCATTTTATCGTCTACAATAACTATTGCCTTATCTGGGGTTTCTGCATCAAATACTATTCCCTTGGCTACTACAAATATATTTTTTTTAGGACCGGTGGCTATGATATTGGCTTCTTCTTTTGAAATTTGTTTATTAAAAAAGATTTCTACCCCTAAATTTAATGCTGTTTTCTTTAAGCCTTGATCAAAACTACCATCTTCAATGCCTCTTCTTACAGCATAAAACAATGGTTTTTTAAATGGATAGACCTTCTTTTTTCTTCCATCTGAAAGAAGAATATTAGAAAATGGTACACATTCAAAATTTACATCTATATTTAGTTCTTTTAATTCCTGTAATACATCTTTTTTGTGAGACCAATTTTCCAAACCTTGAATATCATTGTTAAATCTCTTTCCACAATCATCATTTTTTTCATATATTTTTACTTTATAACCATGTAAAGCTAAATTTATAGCAGCAGACAATCCTGCAGGGCCGGCACCTGTGATATTGATTTGATTCATTTGTTACTAAAATACTGTGTTAGGTTAAGCCATATACTGCTTGCAATTTCTTTCTCTGCCCTTCTTACCATTTGTTCTACATCATTTATTTCCTGTTCTGTTCCATGTTTTGTTATATAATCCATTGTTTTTTGGGAAAATTCAAATGTTTTTTCTGCATTTCCTATCCTTTTATAATTGTATATTATATTCAACAATATATTAGTATAAAGGTGAACATCAACTTCCAAGCCCTCTATGGATAGGGCATCTTCATAAAACTTTATCGCTTTTTTATATTTTTTCAATTCCTGATAGATATCTGCCATATCTTTTAAAATGAAAGCTCTTTTTATATCGGATGAAAGTGCTAACGCTCGTTTTAGATAAGAAAGTGCCTTAGTAAAATCTTTTAAAGCTTTGTTAAGGTGTGCCAGTTTTGTATAAGCTATAACAATCATCTCTTTGCTATGTGTTCTGAATGCTATTCTCAAAACTGCTCTTAAGAATCCTTCGGCTATTTTAAATTCTCTTTTTTCTATATGTATCATAGCCAAACTACTTATAGACATGCATTTTTTTTCTAATGTTTTTGCCTCAACAAGTGATTTTTTTAGAAAGAAACGAGCGGTATTTAAAGAACCCATTATAAAATAACCTGTGCCAATCCAGTATAAAACAGAAAAATTTCGAGGAGAAATCTTGTAAGCCTTCTTAAATTCGAGAATTGCTTTTAAAGGTTCATTTTCTTTAATTAAAAGGTTAATGCCTTTTTCTATGTAAACTTTTATCACTGGGGTCAAACCTCAAATTTAAACTTTACATTCTATCTCTTTTATGTAACAATTCTCATATGGCACGACAGTTGCGTATTCTTTATCCTAACGCATTATATTATATTACTTCATGTGGCAATACACAACAAGATATTTTTTTCAATGACAGTGATAGACGAAAGTTTCTAAGTATTCTTACTCGCACCAAAAAGGAATATGGATATATTCTTCACAGCTATTGTCTTATGAATAGTTGTTTTCATCTTTTATTAGAAACACCTCATGCCAATCTGCATACAATTATGCAGAATATCAATACCTCTTATACTGTTTATGTAAATAGAAAGTATAAGAGGGTAGGGCATCTATTTAGAGGAAGATATAAAGCAATCGTAATAGATAAAGAAAATTATCTTCTTCAGGTTAGTAAATATATTCATCTCAAACCGGTTGAAGCCAAATTAAGCAATTTTCCCGAGGATTATATCTGGAGTAGCTATAAGGACTTTATCCATCCCTGTAGCTCAATTGTAGATACAGAATTTATTTTATCTCGTCTTCATAATGATTCCAAAAAATCTTGTGAGCTTTATAAATATTTTGTAGAGAAAGAAAAAGATAAGGATATACAAAAAAATATAAGAGGTATGGTGTTAGGAGATGAAAGATTTATAAAAGATATTCTACAAAAGATAAAAAATATAAGAAAAAAAGAATATCCTGCGGTGCGCCAACTTATGACAGTGTTCTCACCAAAGGAAGTTATTGTAAAAGTCGCTGTATTTTTTGAAGTTAAGCCGGCAAAACTTCTAAGGCGCTCGCGAAATAGATGGGAAAGAAAAATTGCTATTTATTTAACAAAAATTCTTTCCAGAAGGAGTCATAGAATATTGGGAAGATATTTTGGTGTTAGTGGAGCGGCAATAAGTGCAGCTATAAAAAAATGTATGATGGAGATGAAAAGGAATAAAAAACTTGAGAAAATGATAGAACAGGTAAAGAGCAATGTTATGGAGGAGAAAACTAATGCCCCAGACAGGATTTGAACCTGCGACACCGGGATTAGGAATCCCGTGCTC
>CAZVDS010000001.1:0-43566 GCA_964626315.1 uncultured Desulfurellaceae bacterium | reverse complement strand
TCTATGAACAATGTAAATATATAAAAAATAAATTAGAAAATATCAGTTATGTGAAACTTCTTTCCAATCACTATATGGTTGTGAATATGCATTGTGGCATAGATATTGCCTTCGACCCTTCTCATAATAACAAGATATACATTGATAATTTAAATAAAGTATGGAATAATTTAGTAACAAAGAAGAATAACATTTATTTAGTAGATGCCTGCTATAAAAAGGTAATAGTAATAAAATGGAAAAAAGGAAGAATAAATCAGTAGTAGGATTAGATGTTGGAACAACAAAGGTATGCACCGTGGTAGGAGAACAAACTAAAGAAGGAAGTCTTAAGGTTACCGGCATTGGTAGAAAAGAATCTCAAGCTCTGAAAAACGGTGTAATAATAAATATGGATCAAATGATTGGATCCATCGAAGACGCTGTGCATCAAGCAGAAAGAATGTCAGGCACTAAAATAAATGAGGTCTATGTAGGTATTGATGGCAATCATATCAAAGCATTAAACAGCAGCAGTGTAGCGGCGATTAAAAACAGAGAGATATCTACTGCCGACATAAATAGAGTAATTGATGGATCAAAGACAGTAATCACCTCACCCGAGAGATATATCCTTCACATAATACCCCAGGAATTTATCGTAGATGGTCAAGAAGGCATAAAGGATCCTTTGGGTATAATGGGCATGCGATTAGAAGCAAAAGTGTATATAATTACAGGACTGGTAGCATGTGTCCAAAATATAATAAAGAGCTGTCAAGAAAGTAGTTTAAAGGTAAAAGATATAATTCTAAAATCTATTGCTTGTGGCAGATCTGCTCTTTATCCAGAAGAAACAGAATTAGGCGTGGCTTTAGTAGATGTAGGTGGTAAAACAACAAATATTGCAATATTTAACAATGGAAGCATAAAATATACTTCTTCATTGAACATAGGCGGCTCATACATAACCAATGATATAGCTTTAGGGTTAAGAACTTCATTAAAAGATGCCGAACAAATTAAACTCAGATACGGATGTGCTTATCCATCACTTTTAGAAAAAGAACAAAAAATAGAGATACATACCATAGGTAAAGATAGCTCACGCATTATCTCTCAACATCTATTGACAAAAATTGTAGAGGCAAGAGTAGAAGAAATATGCCTAATGATCAAAGAAGAGCTAAAAAAGTCAGGTAACTACGGATTAGGAGCAGGGGTAGTACTCACCGGTGGTTCTTCTCAACTTATAGGCTTTACTGAAATAGCAGAGGAGATATTCAATCTACCAGTAAGGATTGGCAAACCCTATAATATTGATGGTCTTAAAGAAGCAGTGGATAATCCATCTTACTCTGCCGCTGTGGGTTTAACAATGAGCGGACTGGAAAAGGAAAATCGTTTTACTTATAAGAGTGAGAGTTATAATAATAAAAGTATAAAAAATCAGTTGGGTAAGATATTTAATCAAATCAAAAACTGGCTAAAGGAGTCATTCTGATGAATGATGAAGAAAAAGGTGCCATAATAAAAGTTGTGGGTGTAGGCGGCGGAGGCGGCAATGCCATTAACAACATGATAGAAGCAGGTTTAAAAGATGTAGATTTTATCGCTGTAAATACAGATGCACAAGTTCTTTCTACATCTATTGCCTCTACAAAGGTGCAGATAGGAAAAAATCTCACTCATGGCTTAGGTGCGGGTTCTGATCCAGAGGCAGGGAAAAATGCAGCCTTAGAAGACATAGAAGATTTAAAACAAAACATTAAAGATGCAGATATGTTATTTATAACTGCTGGTATGGGTGGAGGCACAGGCACCGGTGCTTCTCCTATAATCGCCAAGTTGGCTAAAGACAATGGAATGTTAACGGTTGGAGTGGTGACAAAACCATTTGATTTTGAGGGAAGACAAAGGATAAAAGTAGCAGAACAAGGTATTGAAGAATTAGGAGAAATTGTGGACAGTATCATCATCATTCCCAATCAAAAATTATTTGAGATTGCCAGTAAAGAAACCTCATTATTAGAAGCATTTAAGATGGTGGACGATGTTTTAAGACAAGCAGTCCAAGGTGTTACTGATTTAGTAAATATGCCCGGCTTGGTGAATCCTGATTTTGCTGATATAAGAACAGTCATGTCCGAAAAGGGTAGGGCACTGATGGGTGTAGGAGAATCATCGGGGGAAAATAGAGCTAAAATTGCCGCAGAAGCAGCCATCTCCAATCCCCTATTAGATGATGTAAGTATTGAAGAAGCTAAGGGCATTCTAATGAATATCACTGCCAGTGAAACATTTGGACTACATGAATTAAAAGAAATAACCACTACTGCAGAAGAGGTAATAACTGAAGGTGTAAACTTTAAATTCGGCGTAATCATTAACAATTCAATGAACGATAAGATAAGAGTTACCATCATTGCTACAGGATTTGAAGGAAAGAAAATGCCTATCTATAGATTGAAGAAAAGCCGTATAGAAAATATAGAAAAAAAGGTGGCTACAGAAACATTTGAAGATAAGCTGGATATACCCACATTCATAAGAAAAGGCTTGCGCAAAAAGGAGAAAAAGTGAATTTCTTACTCGTTTTTTTATGTTCTTACATTATTGGAAGCATACCGTTTGGTTTTATTATTGCCAAAAAAAGGGGTGTTGATATCAGAAATTTGGGCAGTGGAAATATTGGCGCTACCAATATTTTTCGCTCTGTAGGAAAAAAAGAGGGTCTTGTAGTGCTCATATTAGATATGTTAAAAGGTGCATGTGCTGTTTTTTTAACATCTATCTTTATACCACAGGCTTTATTTATCAGTCTCGTCGCCACCGTTTTGGGACATGATTTTTCTATACTTTTAAAATTCAAAGGAGGAAAAGGTGTAGCTACAACCTATGGAGCTTCCCTCGTTGCAGTACCCCTAGCCGCAGTTATAGGTCTTCTATTATGGATAGCTATCTTTTTGTTGTCTCGTTTTTCATCACTTAGCGCACTAATTTCTTATACTGCAACATCTATTCTGGTATGGTTTTTTTATCCAGCAACAATCATAATAAATTATACCATAGTTTTTCTATGGGCACTTATGTGTTTCAAACATATTCCCAATATAAAAAGACTGGCAATAAAAGAGGAAAAGAGATTGCAGCCATGATATTGAAAGCAAGAGAAATAGATTTTATAGCAGATAAGATAGTAAACAGATTGATAAGAGCAGGGTTTGTTCATTTAAAAAAGGAAAGGTCTGTAATAAAGGAAATTGTTGCCCAAGTGTTAAAAGAAGATGCAGATAAAGAAAGAGAAATAGAAGAGGAAACAAAAAAACTACTAAAACAATTTAAGGAACAGATTGAAGACGAGAGGGTGAACCAATCAAAATTGTTTATTATGGCTAAAAGAAAAATAGCAAAAAAAGAAAACTTTATATTGTGAAATATAGTAAGGATAGAATAAGGAAATTATCTAGAATGATTGTAGAAACACTCAAACAACAAGATGCCTGTTCGTATTTAGTGGGAGAAAACATCATAAGAGAGAGTGTTGACCAAATTATAAAAAGTTATTTTTCCATAGAAGATGAAGTACATGAAATAGTTATAAAAAAAATAGGACAGATGAAAAAACTTGTGCCTGGTAGCACAGAATGGGAAGTAACATACAATAAGCTATTTGAAATGGAAATAAACAGGAAAATTTTATAAAATGAAAGCACTGCTTGTCTTAGAAAATAAAGAGGTGTGGGAAGGAAAACCATTGGGTAAAAAAGGGACAACAATAGGTGAGGTTATATTCAATACCAGTATGACCGGTTATCAGGAAATACTTACCGATCCCTCTTATAAAGGACAAATCATTGCCATGACATATCCCGAGATTGGAAATTATGGCATAAATGAAGAAGACATTGAATCATCAAAGATATGGGCAGAAGGTTTTATAGTTAAAGAAAACTGGAAAAACCCGTCCAATTTCCGTTCAAAAAATACACTTGGTGATTTTCTTAAATCTCATAATGTTGTGGGAATTAGTGATATAGACACCAGAAAACTTACTAAAATCTTAAGAAACTATGGTTCTTTAAAAGGTATAATATCCAGTGAAACAAATAACATAAAAAACTTGATTAAAACATTAGAGGCATATCCAGATATTTCAGGAAGAGATATGGTTCAATATGTAACTTGCAAAAAACCCTACAGATGGGAAGAGGGTTTATGGACAGCATATAAAGGATTTAAAAAGACATCAAACATTAAAAAAAGAAAAAAATTAGCTGTATGCGATTTTGGTGTAAAGAGAAACATATTAAGACATCTGTGGGAAATAGGGTTTGATGTGTATGTATTTCCTCTATATACAAAAACAGAAGAGATAGAAAAACAAAAAATAGACGCAATATTTTTATCCAATGGGCCTGGAGACCCTCGTAATATTGACCACAATCATATTGAAAATTTAAGAAAATTGGTGTTAGATCTCCCTACAATGGGTATATGTTTTGGGCACCAGATTATCGCTCGCATTTTTGATATAAAGATATTTAAGATGAAATTCGGTCATCACGGAGGCAATCAACCTGTAAAAAATATAAAAACGGGCAAAATAGATATAACCGCTCAAAATCATAACTATGCAGTAGATGGAAAAGATGCTACAGGCAAGGGATTTGAGATTACGCATATAAATTTGAATGACGGAACGGTAGAAGGAATGAGACATAAAGACCTGCCTATATTTTCCGTTCAATATCATCCCGAGAACTCTCCCGGTCCACACGATGCACAAATATTGTTTAATATGTTTTATGCCATGATTTAAAGAGGTAAAAATGATGAGAAAACAACAAACTATAAGACATGAAGTAGAAATTACAGGCATTGGTCTCCATTGTGGTAAAAAGGTCAATATGAGATTAAAGCCTGCTGAAGAAAACAGTGGTATACAATTCTTAAGAACAGATATTCCTCATACTGAACCAATAAAACTTAAACCCAGTAATGTAATTAACACTAAACTGTCAACTACAATAGGCGAAAATGGCGTAATTGTAAAAACAGTAGAGCACTTAGTGGCCACACTATGGGCTTTTAAAATAGATAATGTATTGATAGAAATCAACAATGAAGAAGTGCCTATTATGGACGGTAGCGCTTCTTCATTTATCTATGTTATAAAAAATGCAGGAATTATTAAACAAACTAAGCCTAAACCTACACTCATATTAAAAAAAGCAATTTATATAAAAGAAAATGGAAAATTTGTGGCTATGGTGCCTGATAGAAGTTTTAAGATTAACTATGCCATAAAGTTTGATCATCCTATCATTGGTAGACAAAAGATGAATATCAATATCAATGAAAAAACATTTACAAATGAGATTGGTGGAGCAAGAACATTTGGTTTCTTAAAAGATGTTGAATATCTTCAATCTCATAATTTAGCGTTGGGTGGTTCATTGGATAATGCTATAGTTGTAAATGAATATAAGATACTTAATGAAGATGGTCTACGATATAAAGATGAATTTGTAAGACATAAAATTTTAGATGCGATAGGGGATATATCTCCTCTGTGGTATGACATAAGAGGAAGATTTATCGCTTACAGATCAGGACATACATTGAATCATAAAATTATAAAAAAACTGATTGAAAATCCCGATGTCTTGTGCTTAGTGAATAAAACAGAAAAAGAAACTTCCCCTGCACGAATTGTAAATATAATAGAAGAATTCAACTTCTGATAATTTATATTATGTAAACTTTCTATGCAACAGGGAAAATATAAATTTTCTGAAGAGCCTTTCCTCTTAGAAAATTTTATGAAAATTAAAGATTATAAAACCATAGTAGATTTAGGTGCAGGCTGTGGTATCATCTCAATTCTCTTATCATCTCGCTTTCCAAAATCTAAAATCTTTGCTATAGAATGTGAAAAAGAAAATTTCCAAAAACTGAATATAAATACAAAAAGGACAAATAATATCTTTTCTCTTGAATGTTTAATAGAAAATGCTCACAGATTTATCACCCCCAATACAGTAGACCTTATAGTATGTAATCCTCCTTATTTCGATGAAAAGAAAAGTCGTCCTTCTCCTTATATGCAAAGAAAACTTGCTCGCACCTCCACTCTTGAACAAATGGAAAATATTATTAAAGAATCGTCTATCCTCCTCAAAGATAGATCCTATTTTTATCTATGTATCTCTCCCCAAAGATTGGTAGATACTCTTATTTTATTGAGAAAATATCGTTTTGGTGTAAAAAGATTAAAATCCATATATGGCAGTAAACAAAAACCTGCTTTTACTGTTCTTATAGAATCTACATATAATACTCAAGATAATATAACTATGGAAACTCTTTATACCAATTAGTTATTATATTATATATATATTCTTCAGTCATATTGCATTCTTTCCTTAAATCCTCTGTTTCTCCATGTTTTATAAATCTATCCGGTACAGCAATATGCTTAATTATTTTATTATCTATATTATTACGATACATAATTTCCAAAATAGCATCGCCTAATCCACCTATGCATGCATTTTCTTCTGCTATTATTATAAGTTTTGCCCTACTGGTTACATCTAAAATTGTTTCCTCATCTAAGGGCTTAACAAATCGAACATTGACCAAGGTAGGATTGATGTTTTCTTTTTTTAAAGAAGACACAACACCTATAGTCTTTTCCACCATATTTCCTAAAGTTAATATCACTATATCTTTTCCTTTATTTATTATCTGTGCTTTGCCAATGGAAAACTCCTCATCTAACTGCTTACCCAAATCTATAACTTTACCTCGAGGATACCTAAAGGCAAAAGGACCATTATAGGACAAACTCAAATGCAACATTCTTTTTAATTCCCTTATATCCTTTGGTACCGCTAAAACAAAATGAGGAATAACTCTTAAATAGCTCAAATCAAAAACGCCATGATGTGTTTCTCCATCTTCCCCTACCAGCCCTGCCCTATCTATGGCAAATGTTACATTGAGCCTTTGTAAAGCAACATCATGTATCACCTGGTCATACGCTCTTTGCAAAAATGTAGAGTATATAACCACTATAGGTTTCATGCCCCTAATAGCTAATCCTGCAGAAAAAGTAACAGCATGCTGTTCGGCTATACCTACATCAAATACTCTATCCGGATAGATTTCTTTTACTCTATCCAAACCGGTGCCCGTAAGCATAGCTGCAGTTATAGCTACAACAGTCTTGTCTTTGTCAAATTCATCCATTAAAGCTTCAGCAAAAGATGAAGAATAGGTAGAACCTGTGTTTAGGATTTCTCCCGTTTCTACATTGAATTTTCCCACACCGTGAAAAGAAGAAGGATTTTTTTCAGCAGGCTCATATCCTTTACCTTTTTCGGTTATCACATGCACTAAAATGGGGCCTCTTAGTTTTTTCACATTATTAAAGATACCTATAAGTTCACTTATATTATGTCCTTTTATCGGCCCAAAATACTTAAAACCAAATTCTTCAAATAAAAGGCCGGGAGAAAAAAATTTCAAAAGTTCTTCTAATTTCTTTGCAAACTTTAAGAATGGCTCATTAAAAACCGGCATCGCTTTTAACATTTTTTCAAATTCTTTTCTAAAAGCACTGTAAATAGGTCCTGACATTTTTTTTGACAAAAGATAAGCTATAATACCTACTGTAGGAGAAATAGACATTTTGTTGTCATTCAAGACAACAATCAAATTGGTATCTATTATTCCTGCGTTGTTCAAACCTTCATAGGCAAGCCCTGCACTTAATGCTCCGTCTCCTATGACGGCTATGATGCTTTCGTTTGTTCCTTTAAGATCACGGGCTACTGCCATCCCCAAACCAGCAGAAATAGAAGTGCTGGAATGACCAGTATTAAAACAATCATATATACTCTCTTCAGTTTTTGGAAACCCGCTTATTCCGCCATACTGCCTTAAAGTATGAAATCTGTTTTTTCTTTCGGTGAGAATTTTATGTGCATAGGTTTGATGTCCCACATCCCATATTAACTTATCCTTGGGAGTATCAAAAACATAATGCAGAACAATGGTTAACTCTACAGCACCTAATGATGAAGCCAAATGTCCACCGTTTTGAGAAACTATAGTTATGATTAATTCTCTTATCTCTTCCGCTAATATGTTTAAATCATCTATAGAGAGGCTACATAGATCATGAGGATTGTTTATCTGCTCAAGAATCATTTTTTCTCTAAGATCTTTTGTGCCTCCCTTGCTTGAATTGAGTCGGGATAGAGTTTTATAAGTTTCTTTAACAAAAACCTCCCATCAATATCATCTCCTAATTCCATAAATGCCAAACCTTCTTTATAATAAGAATCTGGCACTTTTATACTCTTTGGATAACTGTTTATTACCTCATCATAAGCCAATATTGCCTTATCATAATCGCCCAATTTATAGTAACACTCTGCGATCCAAAATTTTGCATTGGAAACATAATGAGAGTCAGGAAAATTCTTAACAAATTTTCTAAATGCAGTCATTGCTTCCACATACTTTTTAGTATCAAATATCTCTTTTGCTCCATCATAAGCTTTCTTCGCATCAAGTTTGTAGGAAGCTTTCTTTTCTTCACCTCTTACAACAGGCGCCTTAGGAAGAGTAGAAACATGCACCCCTCCTTTTAATGCATTTATTTCGTTTTCAAGATTAACTATTTTAATATTCATCTTATCAATTTTATTTTGCAACAACTCATTACTGTGCCTTAATTCACTTATCCTCCCTGTTAGTTCCCCTATTTTACTCAATATCTCTCCATACTTTAGCATGAGGATTGCCTGACTTTGCCCCACATCCTCAACTGGTTCTGTATGAGCTTTTACACCTCCCTGCGCATAAGGATTTTGTGCATAAGACAAAACAGGCAACCCTAATATCAGCATCATAAAGATGATTAAAAATCGCATCATCTATCAATCACCACAAAATGATCATTTCTATTTTTAGCCCATGCTTCTTCGCAATGACGAGGATCAACGGGCTTGCTTTCTCCATAACTTACAGTTTCTATCCTTGAAGACGCTATACCACGAGCAATAATATACTTCAAAGCGGCATTTGCTCTTCTCTGCCCTAAAGCAAGGTTATACTCTTCTGTTCCCCTTTCATCACAATTTCCCTCAATCCTAATCTTCACACTCGGATATTTCTTTAAAAATGCAACAATATTATTCAGTGTAGATATATCATTAGGTTTGATGTTGTATTTGTCAAAATCAAAATGTATATTTATAAAGCTTTCTTTAACCTCTTTGGCAAATATTTCCTCTGGTGTAAGGACTGCTTTTTCTCTTACGGATGGAACACCTACCGCCTCTCCTTCTGGAGATATAGCCTTTTCCGGTGCAACCTTGGATGGAGCTTCAACCTGTTTTTTACCTACTGCACAACCAACAAGTAACATACATAAAATACACACAATACCTATTCCTATCTTACGCATATTCTACCTCCTATTTCTTTTTTAAACTTAACCAATCCAAACCATTATACAACCCATTAGTTTCCAAAACAACCCTTTTGTGTCCTGTTGTTATACACACAATAGAAATATAACTTCTATCTTTTTTTTGAGAGATATAGGAAATAAATCTTCCATCTCGAGACCATGAAGGACAATCAATGCCTTTTGCTTCTGCTAATTCTTTTCTATCGCTTCCATCTGATTTTATAATACATAATTTTGAACTCATTCTATGAACAGAAACATAAGCAATATAATCGGATGTAGGAGACCATGATGGTGATGTGTTGTAACTACCATCAAAAGTAAGTCTACTCACTCTTCCTGTCCTCAAATTTTTAATAAAAATCTGAGGACTACCATGTCTCTTTGATACAAACGTCATCTTTGTTCTATCCGGTGAAAAGGTAGGAGAAACATCAATATTCTTATCAAAAGTAAGTCTCTTGGTTATCTTTCCATTCTTATTTACCAAATAGATATCTATGTTATCATTAAAACTTAAAGAAAGAGCATATAGATTGTCTTTAAAGGGTGTAGGTGTAATACTTAGACCTTTATGTTTAAAGAATAATTTTACCTTACCTGTTAAAAGATTATATAGATATGATGCAGGTTTTCCTGTTTGATAAGATGTAAAAAAGAATGAAGAGTTATTAATCCACTTTGGTAATATATTGATTGTTTTCCATTTTGTAAGTTTTTTTTCACCATGTCCATCATAATCCGATACATAAATTTCCTTATACTTGTTGTTACCTTTAGAGAAAAGTAACCTATCTTCAAACGGTCCGTATTTACCAGTGATAACCTGAAAAAACTCATCACAAACCCTATGAGCAACCCAGCGGCAATATTCCTTTTTTGAAGTATAGATTCGACTTAGCACTATTTCCCCTTTATTCCTATCAAATATCTTCATACTCAACAATATATTATTATAACCTTTTTTTGAAATACTGCCAAAAACAACATAATCTGCTCCACTGCCTGCACTATCTGCCACTATATCCGCAATATCCGTAAAAAATCCGCATGGAGTGGATTGTCTGATGATTTTAAAATATCCTGTAGTATTTAAATTATCTACTATTGTATCTTCCAGCCTGTTGCCTATATGTTTAGACTCAATTGTTGTTGGAAGAAAAGGGAACATGAGAACCACTGTAGGTTTTAAAGTAGCGGTGGTAATTCGTATTCTCATTTCTCCTCTACTAATAGAAGTAAAAGAAAAAAATACAATCACAAATATCAAGATTCTAATTATGTAGTTTTTCATATTCTTCCAATGTAAAATATAACTCTACATGTAAACCATGGTTCTCTCTTAAGTCTATCGGTACCGACGGCAAAGGATTAGAATAAGAAATAGCATTCATCACAGTCCTGTCAAAGTAATCATTGCCTGATGATTCTTCGAGTTTTTTTTCACTTACATCTCCACTATCACTCAGTTTTATAGTCACCATTGTCTTAAGATTTTTTTCTTCTATAAATGCTTTATTCAAAAACCAGTTCTCCTCTATAATCGATTTTAATAAATCTTTGTAGCTACCAACTTTTTCTTGTTTTTCCCCCTCGCCTTGAAGTTCTTCTCTCATAGTAGATTTTCTTTTCTCTATTTCCTTTTCCCTCATCTCTTCAATTTTTTTAGAATGTATTTCTTCTCTTACCTTTTCCAATAATACCATTTCCTTTTTTTTCTCGCTCTTCTTCTCAGGAACAGTTTTTGTCACTATTTCTTTTTTCTTTGTTACCTTTTTGGGAACACTTTTTGTTCTCTTTGTTGGTTTCTTCTTAACATACGTAACCTTCCTTACTTTTTTTTCATGTAATGAAACCAGACTTACCTTATATAATTTTTCCTCTTTTGAAACATGCTTTTGTGAAACGCAGGTAAAATGCACCAATAGTACTATCACTATAAGATGCAAACATAAAGAAAGAACAATAGAGAAAAATTTCATCTCTTAACAGGTTTTGTTGCCAGAGCAACATTTTCTACATTTATCCCCTTGAGTGTATCTATCACTTTTATCACTGCACCGTAAGCAACTGCTTTATCTGCTTTAATAATCACATTTTTTGATCTGTCGTTAACCAACATTTTTTTCAACTTAGCTATTGTAATGGGCTTTTTATCTAAAAGCAGGCGCCCAGATTTACTTATACATATAACAATATCTTTTTTATCTAATTTCACTTTACCGCTGTGTGCAGCTGGTAGATTAACCTTCACTCCTTTTATAAGCATAGGAGTAGTTACCATAAAAATAATCAAGAGAACTAATACCACATCCACCATGGGAGTAATATTAATCTCAGAAAAACTTTTATATCTTCTATACATCTATTTTTGTTCTCTTAATATATTTTTGAAATCTTCTGCTAATTGAGCAATAATTGATAACTTATGGGAAAGAATATTATAACCTATTACCGCAGGAACAGCAGCAAACAGTCCAGCGGCGGTAGTAAATAAGGCCTCAGAAATACCAGGTGCAACCACTACTATACTTGCTGACTCCATCACTCCTATATTACTGAACGCACTCATTATTCCCCACACCGTTCCAAACAAACCAATAAATGGCGCGGTAGAACCCACAGAAGCGATAAAAGATAAACCACTGCCTAATTCATCAAGTCTGCGAGAGATAAAAATATCTATGCTTTTTAAACCTACATTTTCAGACATATTGAATATTCCAGACAGAAAACTATCCTCTATGTTGTATGAAAAACCTCTCAAATCCTTCTTGCGAAAAAAGCGATTTAAGAAAACTTTATCCTTTTTTATTAAACGATTAAACAAAACCCATTTATAAAAGATGATTGCCCAGGATACAATAGACATAATGCCTAAAACAATAAGCACTAATATTGCTACCCAGCCTAGGTGTGAAAAGCTTATGATAGAACTCATCTACCTTCTGTTATATCCACAAGAACTTTTACTCTGTCCAGCTTTTTTCTTATCTCGTCATATTTTGGATCATCAGGTCTCAATTTACTTAATTCCATCCTTGCTTCTTCCCATTCTTTCCTTGATTGTTCCTTATTCACTTCACCCTCAGTATAAGCTTCATCAGCAAGAATAATAACATTATCATTTAATATTTCACAAAAACCAGAAATCAGAGCAAATCTTTTTGTCTTACTTTCCTTCTCTATATGGGCAATGCCAGCTTTAAGTAAGGTGATAAACGGTGCATGGCCCGGTAAGATGCCAAATTCACCCAAAGCACCTGGTGCACTCAAATAATCTACATCGTCTGAAAATAATTCCCTTTCTGGTGTAACTAAAGTGCATCTCATAATTCATCCCACAAGTTTCTTCGCCTTTTCCACTGCTTCATCTATTGTCCCCACCATATAAAAGGCTTGCTCTGGTAAATCATCATATTTTCCTTCAATAATCTCTTTAAAAGCTTTAATTGTATCTTTTACTGACACAAATTTACCCGGCAGACCCGTAAACTGTTCCGCTACAAAAAAGGATTGAGAAAGGAATCTCTGTATCCTTCGGGCACGAGCAACAATAACCTTGTCTTCTTCAGACAATTCCTCCATTCCTAAAATAGCAATAATATCTTGAAGTTCTTTGTACCTTTGCAATATTTCTTGTACCCTCCGTGCAACATGATAATGCTCTTCCCCTACTATCTGAGGATCAAGTATAGTAGAAGTAGAATCCAATGGATCTACTGCAGGATATATACCCAATTCTGTCAATCTTCGTGAAAGAACCGTGGTAGCATCAAGATGAGAAAATGTCGTAGCTGGAGCAGGGTCCGTAAGGTCATCAGCTGGAACATATATCGCCTGGACAGAGGTGATTGAACCTTTGTTAGTGGAGGTAATTCTCTCTTGTAATTCTCCCATGTCTGTACCTAATGTTGGCTGGTAACCCACAGCAGACGGAACACGGCCCAAAAGTGCGGAAACTTCACTACCAGCCTGGGTAAAACGGAATATATTATCTATAAATACCAGGATGTCCATCTCCTGATCACGGAAATATTCTGCCACAGTAAGACCGCTCAATCCCACTCTTGCTCTTGCTCCGGGCGGTTCATTCATCTGTCCATAAATTAAAGCTGCTTTTCCTAAAACACCAGATTCTTTCATCTCCAGCCATAGGTCGTTTCCTTCTCTCGTTCTTTCTCCTACCCCGCAGAAAACAGAATAACCTCCATGATGCAGGGCCACATTATGAATAAGTTCCATAATAAGCACAGTTTTACCCACTCCTGCACCACCAAAGAGACCTGTCTTTCCCCCCTTCATATAGGGACATAAAAGATCAATAACCTTTATACCTGTTTCAAACATCTCACTAGATGTGCTCTGCTCTGTCAGTGAAGGAGGATCTTTGTGAATAGGCCATCTCTCCTCATATTCAATAGGTCCTTGTTCATCTATAGCTTCACCTACCACATTCATTATTCTACCTAAAACACCTTCGCCTACAGGAACAGTAATGGGTTTTTCCGTATTTATTACCTCCATGCCTTTTACTAAACCATCGGTAGAATCCATAGCTATTGTTCTTGCTCTATTTTCACCCAAATGCAGTGCTACTTCCAAAAATAGATCTGATTTTGCACCTTCTATTTTCTCCTCAGGCACAACTAATGCAGTATAAATGGAAGGTAATGTCACATCCTCAAATTCCACATCTACTACTGGTCCCATTACTTGAGAAATTTTACCCTTTTTATTCATATTTTACTCCTTTCAATGTTTCATAGCTTCATTGCTGGTAGTAATCTCTATCAATTCTCTAGTAATAGCCATTTGTCGCGCTTTATTGAATGACAATGTAAGGACTCTAATCATCTCTTCTGCATTTTTGGTTGCATTATCCATCGCTGTCATTCGTGCCGCGTGCTCACTGGCTAAAGATTCCAACATTGCACCATACAACATAATATACACATAACGGGGAAATAACGCTTCTAATACTTCTCCTCTAGATGGTTCAAAAATATATTCTACTGCCTCTTTTTTTTCTGCTTCTTCTAAACTCAAGGGGAGCACTTTTTTAATCGTTGGTTTTTGAACTAATGTGTTAATAAACCTATTATACAATAAATAAACTTCATCCAATTTTTCTTTTAAAAATACAGCCATTACATCATCCATTATTCTCATTGCGTCTGTAAATTTCGCCTCTTTTGCTAAAATATCCATGTAAGTTTTGCGAAAACTATATCCTCTAAATTTCAAATAATTATAACCATGACGACCGATAATATTGAGAGAAACAGTCTTTCCCTCTTTATTAAAATTCTTTATCATGTCCTCTGCTTCTTTGAGCACATTATGATTAAAAGAACCACATAACCCTCTATCCGCAGTGATAATAATAAGTTCAACATTCTTAACATCTCTATAATAAGAAAGAGGATGAAAAGTTGGAGACATTCTTTCTAGTAAGCCCATCATCAATTCCTCAATCCTTGTTGAATAAAACCTCAAATGAAAAGCTGCCTCCTGTGCCCTTCTTAGTTTAGCCGCCGCTACCATCTTCATTGCTCGCGTAATCTGTTGTGTTTTTACTATGCTGCCAATTTTTCTTTTAATATCTCTAGTGGTAGCCATAGTCACTCTTCGAACTTAAAAATGTTTTTAAATTCTTCTAATATCTTGTTCATTTTTTCTTTTAATTCATCATCTATCGCTTTCTTTTCCTTTATCTCTATCAAAACATCTGGATATTGAGCATCTACGAATTTGTACAATTCCTCTTCATAGTTTCTACATGCATCTACTGGGTATGTATCTAGATAACCATTTACACCTGCATATATAATAAGTATTTGTTTTTCTACTGGCAATGGTTTGTATTGTGCTTGTTTCAATATTTCTGTTAACCTGATACCTCGGTGTAACTGCTCTTGTGTTACTTTATCTAATTCGCTGCCAAATTGAGCAAACGCTGCCATCTCTCTATATTGAGCAAGAAATAACCTTAAAGTACCGGCAACACTCTTCATCGCTTTGATTTGAGCTGCTCCTCCTACTCTGGATACAGAGATACCTACATTAAGTGCAGGTCTTATACCTGCATAGAAAAGGTCTGTTTCAAGATATATTTGACCATCGGTAATAGATATGACATTAGTAGGAATATAAGCAGAAACATCACCGGCTTGCGTTTCAATAATTGGCAAAGCAGTAAGTGAACCTCCACCCTTTTTAGCACTTAATTTCGCTGCTCTTTCCAATAAACGAGAATGCAGATAGAAAACATCGCCAGGATAAGCTTCTCTCCCTGGTGGTCTTCTTAAAAGCAAAGCCATTTGACGATAGGCCTGGGCATGCTTTGTTAAATCATCATATATAATTAATGCATGTTTACCCGAATCTCTAAAATATTCCCCCATTGTCGCACCTGCATATGGTGCAAGATACTGAAGTGCTGCTGGATCTGATGCTGTAGCGGCAATAACAATAGTATACTCCATTGCACCATGTTCTTCTAATACTTTGCAAACTCTCGCTACAGCAGACCTTTTTTGACCTATTGCTACATATATACAGTAAACATCTGTTTCTCTTTGATTAATGATGGTATCAATAGCAATTGCTGTTTTTCCCACTTGTCTGTCTCCAATGATAAGTTCCCTTTGTCCTCTTCCAATAGGTATCATCGCATCTATTGCTTTTATGCCGGTTTGTAATGGTTCAGAAACAGGATCTCTCCACACAATAGCCGGTGCTTTAATCTCCACCCTTCTATGATGTTTTGCATCAATGAATCCTTTACCATCTATAGGTTGACCTATTGCGTTTACCACTCTCCCCACCATTTCTTCACCTACCGGCACCTCAACAATTCGTTTTGTTCTCTTTACAATATCTCCTTCCCTTATACCTGTATCTTCACCCATCACAATAATACCTATGTTGTCTTCTTCTAAGTTCATAGCTAACCCATATACGCCGTTGGAAAATTCCACCATCTCATTTGCCATAACATTGTTCAAACCATATACACGCGCCACGCCATCTCCTACAGAAAGCACAATGCCTGTTTCCTGAACATCAACTTCGTAAGCCGCTCCTTCTATCTCTCTTCTAATAATATCACTTATCTCGCTAGCTTTAATCTGCATCTAAACACCTCTCACATTCCTATATTAAGAAGGTTTTCTTTTAAACGAAAGAGAAAACCTTTCACACTTCCATCAAAAACAACATCTCCTACTTGAATCCATATTCCTCCGATTATATCTTTATCGACGCTACTCTCTATTTCTATTGTTTTTCCCAAAGCGCTTTCCAAATATTGTTTAATCTTAGCCTCCTCTTCGCCAGAAAGAGAAATAACAGATTTCACCTTGGCTCTTGCCCTACCCAACTTTTTGTCAACCATCTCAGAAAAAGAAAAATATATATCATCTAACATATTCTCTCTATGATTTACTATTAAATATTTAATGAATTTCTGCAGTCCTTCTATTATATTCAACAACTGGAAAACTTTAGAAAAAACCTCTATCTTTTTATCTTCTCTAACTATTGGAGATTTTAACAGAAACATTAGTTTCCTTTTACTCCCTAATAATTCTATTAAACTTTTCATATCATCTTTAACATCGTCATAGCTGTATTTATAATCTTCACACAATTTCACCAAAGACTTTGCATAACGCCACGCAATCCTTTCTACTCTTTTCATTTTACTATATCCTTTAAAGCAGCAAGAGATTTTCTATTTATCTTTCGATGAAGTGATACATCCATTTTCTCTATCAAATTTCTCTTTGTCTTTTCAATTGCTTGCTCTACAATATTCATTACAATTTCTCTTCGCGCTTTCTTCTCCATAATTTCTTTCTCTAAACTTTTACTGCGTTCAATCATCTCTATCATATCTTTAAGTTTCTCCAATATATCCTTTTTTTCTTTTTCTCCTATAGCACGATTCAGACTTAGGATTTTTTCTATTTCGTTGTCCACTTGAGATAATTTTTCTTCTATCTCTTTAAGCATTCTCATAGCTTCTTCATAAGACTTTTTTGCATCGTCCATCTCTTTCCATATTTTCTCTTTTCTGCTTTTGAAGAAACTACCTATTGGTTTCCTCAATACATAGTACAGAAACGCAACAAATATAACAAAATTAATCACTCTCCACATCATATGGGGAGGAAGCGCTTCTTCAGCTCCATAAACAAAAGTGGGAAATAAAATAAATGCGATAAACAACAGCAATATCATGCCTTTCCTAAACAGTAAGTTTGTTAAATATTTTATCAGCAATATCATCAGAAAGATGTTCCCCCTGTTTTAGCTCTTTTTTCTTTATCTCTTCTATATAAGCATTGAACTTATGAATCTCTGTCTTCAGTTTTTCCTCCGTTTCATGTAAGAGCTTATCTTTTTCTGAAACTGCTTCTGAAACAAGATCATTATACAATTTTTTTCCATTTGCCCTTGCATTTTCCAATATCTTTTCATGCTCTTTTTTTTTCTCTTGTGCATTCTCGGTGACTTTTTCTGCCTGTGAAAGTTGAGATTCTACATTCTCTCTACGCTTACCCATTGTAGAAAGAATAGGTTTATATAATACAATATTAAGCAGGAAAAGAAGAACTATAAAAGCAATCATCTGTGCAATAATCATATTATTAAGCTCTACCAACTCTTAGTTACCTCCAAATTTTATTGGAAAGAAATTTACCATATATATTCTCTTTATGCAAGTGCGACTATAATACAATAGTAACCTTCGTATAATTGGATAGTTCCTTAATAAATGATTCAATATCTCCACCTACTAATGTTTTTTCAATAGGACCCCTCTCCTCTTTAGGAATGATAAGTTTAGCAATCGTATTGTTTTTCACAAAACATCTAATAACCTCTGCCGTTGAACCTTCTCTAAAAATCTTCCTTACATTTACCTGCGGAAAAATATCCAATATGATTTTCTTCAGCTTTTCCATAAT
The DNA here is from genome assembly GCA_964626315.1 of uncultured Desulfurellaceae bacterium. Lineage (GTDB taxonomy): Bacteria > Campylobacterota_A > Desulfurellia > JAGGSF01 > JAGGSF01 > CAZVDS01. The sequence goes on along the minus strand of CAZVDS010000001.1, from coordinate 25,119 downwards.
TGTTTTTCCAATGTGCACAAGTCCTTCTTTTGCTCTATTTTCTTCCTTTGTATATCCTGTTAAACTCTTTGAAAGAAAATCTACATCAACAATAAACAAAAGCGAAATCTTATTATATCCATCTTTTTTGGCTATTTCTGCTGCCTTTTTAGCTGCTCTTTCACCAGATGGAGATCCCTTTGCAATACATACCAACTGCATTTATCCTCCAATAATCAGCCATAGAGTAGCAATAATCAAACTCACCACTGTTACCGGTCCGCCAACCTTAAGAAAATCTACAAACCTTAACGGGAACCCTGATCTTTCTGCAAATCCAGCAGTAACAATATTTGCACTCGCTCCAATAAGTGTCCCATTCCCACCCAAGCAAGCACCTAAAGACAATGCCCACCAGAGAATATCAGGACGAGATGAAGGTATGGCAGATGTCAGGTAAGCCACCACCGGGAGCATAGTCGCTGTAAATGGGATATTATCAACCACAGCCGAGGCAATAGCAGAAACCCATACAATTAGTATCATAGATACAATTAAGCTGCCACCTGAAAAATCCACTACCCAGGAAGCAATAAGCTGAATTACACCAGTGGAAATCACAGCTCCTACCACAATAAACAACATAATAAAAAAGACGAGCGTGGGCCATTCTACTTCTCTTTCTATTATTTCTACAACATCTACTCCACTTATCACAAGGAGCACTGCCGCTCCTGTCAAAGCAGCAATACATGGCTCCATATTTAAAAAGCCATGAACGATAAACATAAATACGACAAAAATCAGAACAAAAAGACAATATTTGAGGAGTTTTCTATTTGTTATCTTGTATTCCTTTTTCAGCTTAATTAAAAGTTCATCTATATTTTTTATTTTTGCTTTTCTGTATTCTTTTCCATAATAAAGCTTCATTAAAAACACATTAACAACTAAAATAATCAATATAACAGGGAAAAGGTTGATGAAAAAATCATTGAATGTTAAATGAGCATAAGAACCTATCAAAATATTAGGAGGGTCACCTATTAATGTAGATGTTCCCCCCATATTTGACGCCAAAATCTCCGGTATAAGTAAACTAAAGGGAGATATACCCAAAACCAGTGCAATCTCTATAGAAACAGGAGCAATGAGAAGCATAGTGGTTACATTATCCAAAAAAGCAGATAAAACGGCAGTAGTAAACATAAAAATCACGGAAAGTAAAAACACATTCCCCTTAGAAAAGGAAAAAGATTTATATGCCAACCATTGAAAAACACCTGTTTTTTTCATCACACCAACAATGATCATCATTCCCATCAAGAGTAGTATCACATTTAAATCTATAGATTTTGTCGCTTCTCCAAACGAAATGATAAAATAGTTTTTATCTAAGGTACCTAGTGTATAAGAGATGAATAAAACCAGAGCAGCACCCAAAGATGCTGCTAATGTTCTATGCACCAGCTCTAATGAAATCAACACAAAAACCATAATAAGAGCAAGAACAGAAATATAGAATGCAGGGGTAATCGTCCTATCCAATATAGAACTTGCATGGAAGAGATATATTTGCTTTGATGTATCATAGCTATAAACAGATATATTTTTTGTTACCTTTTTGTAATTACTTTTAGAAAATTGTATATAAAGATTATCGGGTTTTTTATCTAAACCTGCAGTAAGATTATATATTCCATTGTCTCCAGAATATGCTTCTGCTATCTGCTTATCATTATAAAGAAGTTTAACACATACCTCGTCTACTGGTTCACCATGCATATTTTTCACTACCCCACTGACATTCACTGTTGTATTTGCATAAGCAGAAAATGAAAAAATAAAAACAAAAAGTATGGGTAAAAATAGCTTTTTGAGCATGTTAAAAATCAAAAAGAGAGAGCAATCTCTTAAATTCCTTGTTATTATTGAATCTTATCTCCAATTTTCCCTTCTCTAATGTTCCTTTTATGCTGGCAGATAGCTCTATTTTACTTGAAATGGATTGAGATATTCGTTTTATTTCATCTCTATCTTTTATATTTTCTATCTCTCTTACTGTCAGTTTTTTTCTTTTTATTTCATTTGCCCAATAGATTTTCTTTTTATCATTCTTTAAAGCAAGTAATGCCCGAGCATGACCTTGACTGATTTTACCTTCATGAATCATGTTTACAATTTCTTGTGGCAAATCAAGTATTCTTAAAATATTGGCAACGGTCGTTCTGTTTTTACCTATTTTCTGTGCCACCTTTTCTTGAGTGTATCCAAAATTTTCAATCAATCTCTTGTAGGCCATCGCTTCCTCTATCGGTGAAAGATTTTTTCTCTGAACATTCTCTATAATGGCTACTTCAACAGACTCTATATCACTAAAATCTTTTACGATAGCAGGAACTTTAGATAAACCTGCCAAAACTGCTGCTTTCCACCTTCTTTCACCCACTACCAATTCGTAATAATCCTTTTTTTGTCTCACTACAACAGGTTGAATCAAGCCTTTTTCTTTTATAGAATGTGCCAATTCTTTTAATTCAGAAGCATTGACACTACCTCGAGGTTGAAAAGGATTGGATTTAATTAATTTTACATCAACCTGTTCTATATCATCTTCATATAAATCTGGAAGTAAGGCAGATAATCCTTTACCCAGAGCTTTTTTTCTAAGTGTCATTTTCTATTACTTCCTTAGCCAACGATAAATAACCGCGAGAACCTGATGAACTCTTGCTGTATATAACAACAGGTCTACCATAACTGGGTGCTTCGCTCAATCGCACATTACGAGGAATAAGTGTTTTAAAAACTTCATGAGAAGAAAAATGTTTTTTTATCTCCATCGCAACCTGTTTTGAAAGGTTATTTCTCCTATCATGCATAGTTAATAAAAACCCCCTTATTCCAAGGGAGGAATTGTATAATTTTCTCACCAAGCGAACGGTATTTAAAAGATGTGCTAAGCCTTCCATAGCATAATATTCACATTGAACGGGCACAATAACAGAATCTGTGGCCACCAATGCATTAATTGTTAAAATACCTAACGATGGAGGACAATCGATTAATATATAATCGTAATTTTTTTTAACATTTGTAATCAGTTTCTTTAATATGCTTTCTTTCCCCTCTAAAGCAACCAATTCTACTTCCGCACCAATAAGAGCAATATGCGAAGGTATGAGATGTAAACTCTTTATTTCTGTCTCCAACATCATATCTTTTAGTTTTTTTCTCCCTATAAAAGCATGATAAATATTAAATTCGTAGTCTCTTATACTAAAACCTAATCCTGATGTAGCATTAGCCTGTGGATCTAAATCAATCAATAATATTCTTTTTTTTGCCAAAGCTAATGATGCACCCAGATTTATAGCAGTGGTTGTTTTACCTACCCCACCCTTCTGATTGGCAATCGCTATTATACCCTTCATAAATTAAAATTTTTACATTTTTTGCAAAGAATATCAAGGAAAAGTTTTGTTTTAACAAAACTTTTCCTTGCAAGTATCTTCGATACTTGTCAAGCAAAATCTAAATCCAGTGATAGATTCTTTCAATATTTTGGTTGTTATACAATTTTCTTATATTCTTAGACATAGAGAGTAATTTATCCTTATCTATGTCAGAAATAATATCATCAATTATTTTCCCATTAAGTTTTGAATCCTTTACTGTTACAGCCCCCCCTATCTCTTCCACACATTTTGCGTTTATATACTGATGATTATATATAGCATGGGGATACGGCACAAAAATCACAGGTATCCCTATACAAGCAATTTCAGTAATCGTACTGGCTCCTGCTCTGCTTAAAACAATATCACTTTTTTCATACACCTTCCCTATATCCTCTATAAAATCATAGACCTTCCATGACAAATTCAACTTCTCATAGTATCTCTTTACCTTTTTATAATCTTGTTTGCCTGTTTGGTGAACAACAAAAATTTCCCTTTTCTTATTTTTTTTATATATTTCTGCAAATTCCATCATTGCCTCATTTATACTATGTGCACCGAGGCTTCCACCAAAAACTAAAAGATGTAATATGCCCTGGTATAAAAATTCTTCCTTCTTGAGGTGCGAAATGGATTTTCTTATTGGGTTTCCTACCACTTCAACCTTACATTTAAAATAATTTTTAGTTTGAGGGAAATTAAGAAACACCCTATTTGATATGTGAGAGAGTAATCTGTTTGCTTTACCAGGTACAAAATTCTGCTCCAAAATTGCCCTCTTTTTATTTAATATAAAAGCTGCAAAAACAACAGGAAAAGAAACAAAACCGCCTACGCCAATTACAGCTTGTGGTCTAAATTTAAAAATAATCAAAACTGTTTTAATTGTTGAATAAAACAAAGAAAAGGCACTCTTTAATTTGTGGAATATCTGTTTTCCCATGAAACCATATATAGGAAATAAATAATATTTAAAATCATATTTTTCAAAGATTTTCTTCTCCAAACCGAAAGAAGAGCCAATAATTAAAACATCTACATCTTTTTCCATTAAAAACTTACTTAAAGCAATAATAGCATACAAATGTCCTCCTGTTCCTCCACCACCTATTAACACTTTCTTATGCATTTCTACTCACAATACTCAACAAAATACCTAAAATAATAAAATTTATCAATAAACTACTTCCACCATAACTTACAAAGGGCAAAGTAATTCCTTTAGATGGCAATAGATTTACCGCCGTTCCCATATTTATCATTGATTGATAAGCAAGGCTTATCCCTATGCCCAAACACAAATAATGAGCAAAATCATCTTTAACCCGCCAGGCTATGCGAAAAATAGAGAAAATCAGACAAAAAATAGCCAAACTGACAACAAAAATACCTAAAAAACCAAAATCTTCTCCCACACCTGAAAGTATAAAATCATTATAAGCATCAGGTAAAAAAAGATTCTTATAGTGTCCACCGCCCTGTGCCCACTTACCAAACAAGCCTCCAGAACCTAAGGCAATCAATGATTGCTGAACTTGAAATACGGTAGTATGCTGAAAGAATTGAATGAGACGATGAAACTTTGAAGGATAAACTAAAATAATCACAAAAATTCCCATTAGCATAGGAAAAAATCCCAAAACTATATGAATAATTCTCGCTCCAGCAACATACATAACAGTAGTCACACATACCATAAGAAGTAAGGCAAAACCTAAATCCGGCTCTATAACAACTAAAAGAGAAAGCAAATAGGTAACGATATACAATGGCAGAAAACCTTCTTTAAAATTAGTTATTTTACTTCCTTTCTTAGCTAAGAAATGAGCAGCATATAAAACAATAGAAAAACGAGCAAGTTCCGAAGGTTGAAATGAAAAACCTCCTACATTTAACCATCTGCAAGCTCCCCTTATACATACACCAAACCCAAAATGGAGCAAAATAAGAAAGAGAAAAGAAATAAGAAGAAGAAAATAAGACCCTCTACGTAAAATGTTATAATCTACCCTGTAAAACAGATAAGTAAAAACTATACCTAAAATTACAAATCCAATCTGTTTGTTAATAAAAAAATAAGAGGTATGCATGTGTGAAAGTGAATAAACAAAAGACGAACTCCATACCTCCAATATGCCTATAAGAGTAAGCACAAAAACACTGATAATTAATAACTGGACATCAAAACCGTCAGGGAGTGCTTTCATATTTCTTTTTGAATCGAGCGAATTTTCTTTTAAAATCTTCCCCTCTCTCTTCAAAATTTTTGTACTGATCAAAACTCGATCCACCAGGACTAAATAAAACGATCTCACCTTTGGCAGCGAAAGAGAAAGCACCACTAATTGCTCCTGCCACATCCAATGCCGGAACGGCAAATATACCCTTTAATTCCTCATCTATTCTTTTTCTATCTTCGCCAAACACAATTACCATCTTAACCTTTTCTTTTAAAAATGGCACCAGTTCCGCAAAGGACACACCTTTATGCTTGCCTCCCAAAATTAAGACAATAGGTTTATCAAAAGCCATTACTGCATTCTTTACCGCATCAATATTCGTGCTCTTAGAATCATTATAAAATTTTACGCCTTCTATCTCACCCACATATTCCAATCTGTGAGCAAGTGTCTCTGTAGCCATAGCCACCTCCCTGACTGTATCAATATTTACGCCGCAAGCTAAAGATGCACATGATGCAGCGGCTATATTTTCCATATTGTGTTTGCCAAATAATCTTGTATGATCAATTATCTCTTTTCCACCATTTACGGATAACAACACTCTGTCTTTTTTCGCCTGTGCTCCACCCAGAGGTAAACACCGATGAGAAAAAGGTACTATATAAGGTAAGGGATTTATCATCTCCATATCGTAAAAATCACAATTATACACAGCACGAGTATCTTTATCTTGATTACTAAAGATTTTTAACTTTGTCATCTTATATTCCTGAAGATTTTCGTACCTACATAAGTGATCTTTGCTTATATTTAAAAGCACTGCAATAGATGGTTTAAATCTATCAATAAACTCCAATTGAAAACTACTTACTTCCACCACCAAAAAATCCCAATTGCTTGCTGCCACAGCAGCAGTGAGAGGAAAACCTATATTCCCGCAAGCTTTTGCCTTAAGACCCGAGACATTCAACATCTTTTCTATGAGATAAGTGCATGTAGTTTTACCATTTGTTCCTGTAATTGCTATTATAGGACATCTGCTTATTTCATATCCAAATTCTATCTCTCCTATTACATGTTTTCTTTTACCCAATGCATACCTTATAAAGGGATGATCACGCCTAATTCCAGGACTTGTCACTATTGTGTCAAACTCAAGCTTGTAGAAATTCTTTGCTTCATCACCAAAAAAATAATGCACATTCTTCTTATTTTCAGCCTTAAGATTTCCTTCGTCAAAAACACAACATGCCTCTCCATGCGTTGAAAGATAATCTACAACTGCTCTTCCGCTTCTACCATAACCAATTACAGCGAATTTCATCTTACCCTCAAAACACCTATAGAAATAATAGCCAGTATTACAGATATAATCCAGAATCTCACCACCACCTTTGTCTCAGACCAGCCCTTAAGTTCATAGTGGTGATGCAAAGGTGCCATTTTGAAAATTCTCTTTCCCCTTAATCTAAAGCTAAAAAGTTGTAGAAAAACAGATATTGCTTCCAATATAAACAGACCGCCAGCCACAAAAAATAAAATCTCCTGCTTAACAATTACAGCCGATGTTCCTAACAATGCGCCCAAGGTTAAAGACCCGGTGTCACCCATAAAAACCTGTGCAGGATAGCAATTATACCATAAAAAAGCAATAAGCGAACCAGAGATAGCACCTAAAACAACTATTAACTCTTTTGCCCCTCTTACATAACCCTCAGCACTATAGAGAAAAACCATCAACACCAGGATAATACAAAGGGAAGGAATAGTAACCATGCCATCTAAACCATCAGTCAAATTTACAGCATTGGAGAAGAAAAAAATAACTGTTCCTGCAAACAAAATATAAAATAATCCTAAATTAAGATGATAAGCTATAATAGGAATATATAAATAACTCAAACCATCCATTGCAATATAAATCCAGTAAGCTGTAATTAAAGCGAAAAATCCTTGTAGCAAAAGCTTACTCCTTATACAAAATCCCCTCCCCTCCCCCCTCTTTATCTTGAGAAGATCGTCTATAAATCCTATAGATGTGAAGGAAAAGATAACCCATAATACAATGGGTATAAATGTATTCTTTGGGTTTGCCCACAACAGAATAGATAATATTACACTAAACCATATAATTAAGCCTGCTGCAGTTGGTGTTCCTTTCTTTGAGAGATGTTCCTTGGGACCATCTAACCTAACACTTTGACCTAAACCCCATCTCTTAGCATAGGGAATAAAAAAATACATAAAAATAAAACCAAATACTAAAGCGGTTAATAAAGCAAATAAAGTGCGAAGAACTAAATCACTAACAAAAAACATTTTAATCTATTATCCCTACTATCTTTTCCATATGCATTGCTCGTGAACCCTTTATAAAAACAGGTATTTTATCCTTATTTTCAACAATTAAAAATTTAGCAACCTCTTTCAAATCATAAAAAAACAACGCATCATCCCTATACTTCTTAAATCTCTCTACTGCATGACTCATACTATCACCGAAACCTATAAAGAAACGAATATTATCTTTCTTTGCCAAATATTCGCCTATCTCTTGGTGAATTGAAATCTTATCTTTTCCTAATTCTAACATATCCCCCAAAATTACAATGAATTCTTTTTCCACATCACAAATAGCGTCAACTGTAGCTTTTACTGCATCAGGATTTGAATTATAACAATCTAAATAGAATTTCACACCATGCAATATTTTTTCTTCCATTCTTAAAGGCAATCCCTTAAAAGATAAAAGAGCCTTTTGAACTAAAAAAGGAGACAATTCACATACATCGGAGGCAGTAGCTAAAGCTGCAACCGCATTTATTGCATTAAAAGAACCTTTCAAGGGAAAAATAAACTCTTTTGTGCCCCACAATCTGTGTTTTACTGCTATAATTGAATCTTTTACAGAAAGAAGTGTAAAATCTGCCTCTTTACTCCCAAAACTTATTACCTTTCCTTTAAAATTTATAGAATTATTGGTAACATATCCTGTTATCTCGCTATCATCAACATTCCATATAAATGTATCCCTATCTGTAAGTAAACTTAAAACAGAAAGTTTCTCTTTCGCCACACCATCTATACTACCTAAGCCTTCCAAATGCACCTTTTTAACATTGGTAATCACTACATGAGTGGGGTTCACAATATGAGAAAGCATCTCAATTTCACCCTGTGTATTGGTGCCCAACTCTATTACCAATACCTGGTGATATCTTTTCAATCCAAATAATGTCTTGCATACACCAATAACATTATTTTCATTAAGAAAATTCTTGTGCACTTGTTTAAAATGATATTTTAAGATCCAATAGATAAGTTCTTTTGTTGTGGTTTTACCTGCGCTACCGCATACCGCTATTATAGGGATGTTAAACTGCATTCGATAAAAATTAGCCAACTTTATCAAGGCCTGTTGTGAATCTTTTACCACTATACACGGTGCATCTATAGGCTTTTCGGAAATCACAACCCTTGCTCCTCTCGAAAGAGCTTGAGGAATAAAATCATGCCCATCTTTATATTTTCCTCTCAAGGCAATAAACATATCACCATCACTTACATCACGAGAGTCAATCTTTACTTCCTTTATAAATAAATCTTTTGCATTTAGCGTTTCTCCATCAACCACTCTAACAATTTCAGAACTAATCATATAAAACTTTCCTTAATTCTTTTCTGTCATCAAACGGAATCTTTTTTTTACCAACAATCTGATATGTTTCATGACCTTTTCCAGCAATGAGAACAATATCATCTTTTTTTGCTATATTGACAGCCATTCTTATTGCTTCTCTTCTATCCTTTTCTACTATGACTTTTTTTCTATTGTCTATTCCTATTAATATACCATCAATAATTGCCTGTGGATCTTCACTACGAGGATTATCTGAAGTAAGAATAATCACATCAGAGAGAAGAGATGCAACTTTACCCATCTTTGGTCTTTTTACTTTATCTCTATCTCCCCCTGCGCCAAACACAACGATTAATCTGTTCCTCTTCAACTTTTCTAATACAACTAAGACATTACCCAAAGCATCAGGAGTATGAGCATAGTCAACAAAAAAATCTACACCATTTGAAGAAAATCTTTCCATTCTTCCTGATACACCTTTTAGGTTGAAGATACCTTCCCTTATCTTAGAAAAATCTATATCTATCCACAAAGCCACACCAATAGATGCCATTATATTGTATAAATTATACTCTCCAACTAATGGACTTTTTATAAGAATTTCACCCTTAGGAGTAGAAATAGAGGCTTCAATACCATGAATATCAGATATAAAAGAGATGGGATATATATCACATAATTTATCAAAACCATAGCTTATAGCAGATGTTTTTTTTTCTATTTCTTTTCCTAATTTATCATCTGTATTTACCACTACCCTTGTTTTTTCATCAAAGAAAGAAAACTTTGTATTTCCATAATTTTCTAAAGTCTTATAAAAATCTAGATGATCTTGGGAAACATTGGTAAACACCTTTACTTTAAAGTCTACATCATGAAGGCGATAAAGTGTTATACCGTGTGCAGAAACCTCTAAAGAAACATATTCTATACCTCTATTCAACATTTCACAAAATAATCTTTGTATATCTAATGATTCAGGTGTAGTTATGGATGATTTTTTTTTCACTCCATCATAAAAGCATCCTGTTGTTCCCACAATACCTGTTTTACCCACTTGTTTAAATATAGAGTCTATTAAAAAACTGGTTGTAGTCTTGCCATTTGTGCCGGTGATGCCTATGACATTTAATTTTCTTGAAGGATGAAAAAAATAATTTGCAGAAAGACGAGATAAAGCTATCCGTGCATTCTCTACCTCTATACACGGAAAATCAGCTTTTAAACAGTTTTCCGTAATAATTACCTCTGCACCTTTTTTTAAAGCTTGAGGAATAAATGTATTTCCATCCTCCTTGAATCCCTTTATCGCAACAAAGATATCTCCCTTTTTTACCTGGTGGGAGTTGTAACAGATATGTTCTATCTGTTTTTCCCAATCAATAAACAAACTTCTTTTATAATCAATATCTTCAAAAAGTTCTTTTAGTTTCATTTTCAGAAATACCTTTATAACTTATTAACATCTGAGCTATATCCTTAAATACAGGAGCAGCTACAATTCCACCATAGCCCTGCTTTGTCTGAGGTTCAAACAAGGAAACAAGAATAACAAATTGCGGATCTTCTACCGGAAAGAAACCAGCAAAGGATGATATATATTTCTTGCTATATGTTCTATTCTCTGGTATTTGAGCCGTGCCTGTTTTCCCTGCTATTTTACAATTAGGAATCTTTGCTTTTCTTCCTGTTCCCTCCTCCACTGCTTTTTCCAGTATCTCTTTTACTGTTTTTGCTGTGCTTGCTTTTAAAATTCTCTTTTTTTCTTCTTTAGCTTCATATAAAACAATTCCTTTGGAGGAAACTATTTTTTTTACGAAATAAGGTTTTATTTTAAACCCGCCATTTGCTATAACGCAAAAGGCTGAACAAAGTTGAATTCCCGTAACAGCAATACCTTGACCAAAAGCCATATTCGCTACATCAATATCCGAACAACAACTAATTCTTTTCACCAATCCTTTAGCTTCCCCCAAAAAATCTACACCTGTTCTCTCACCAAAACCAAATTTTAAAACATAATCCCAAAAATTTTCCTTCCCCATATTAAATGCTATTTTAGTCGCTCCCACATTGCTGGATTTGATAAAAACATCATCAAAACTTAACTTACCATATCTATGAACATCATGTATTATATGTTTTCCCACTCTCATGTTTTCGCAAAGAAATTCTTCATTTCTTTTCACTTTACCACTATCTATAGCCGCACTCATTGTAACCAGTTTAAATATAGAACCCGGCTCCCACACATCAAGAATTACCCTATTTCTCCATCTACTATATGAATAAGCATTATGAAAATTCAAGTTGAAATCAGGGAAACTACTACAAGCAACAATTGCCCCTCCTGGTTTCATAATTATACATAGGGTTTTTTTTGCCTTATTTTCTTCTACCGCTTTTTTTAATATTTGTTGAACAAAAGATTGTATGTTTTCATCTATAGTAAGAAATACATCTGCACCATCTATGATATTGTAAGAATCGCTCTTCCACGATAAAATACCTCTCATTCCAAGAGATGCTTCTACAGTTGAGCACTTAGGATTAAGGTATTTATTATAGTATTTTTCTATTCCTTCTATGCCTTCATTATCTATGTTACAAAATCCTATAACATGAGAAGCGATATTACCCCCTGGATAAAATCGTTCATATCCATCAATGATTCCTATTCCTCTAATGTTTAAATCTTTTAATTTTTTTATTGTTTTGCTCTTTACATCTCTTTTTAACCATACAAAGCGCCTGTCTAATTCCAATTTTGAAAGAAGTTTTTTTCGCCTCATACTAAGAATATTAGAAAGTAGGCTCAAATTTCTCTTATCTCTTTTTAAGATAAAAGGATCTGCAAACACAGAATAATAAGGGACATTAAACGCTAGAAGTTTCCCCTTAGAATCAAAAATTTTACCTCGTTTTCCTTCAACTCTAACGAAACGCGTTAATCTCTTTTTCCATAAAAGATTGTTTTGCTTATAATTTACAATTTGCTCGTATCCTGCTCTAAATAAAAACAGTATAAAGAAGCAACCAATGCATATAATCAAGAACCTAAATCGTTTTATATTCACCGACAGACAACCTGTACTTGCCCGGGTTCTAAGCCTAACTTATTCAATTTAGATAAAATAAACATAGTTGAATTTTGTTGGGCGTATTTGGAGTTGAAAAAAGCCAAATTATCATCCTCATTTTTGATATAGGATGCAATGTTTGTAATCTCCCATTTTAAAGTGGTTATTTTTATATTTTGAAAAAGATTGATGAACAAGACAGTAAAGATTAAGAATATGACACACAAATAAAAAAGAGGTAATGAAACAGTCTTACTTTGCTTAACAAATATTTTTTCTTCCATGGTGTTATCCTCCTTTTACAGTTTTTCTAACCATCTCAGTTTTGCACTTCTTGCCCTTTTATTCTTTAATATCTCCTCTTTTTGTGGCAAAATGGCTCTTTTTGATACCCTTGCTATACCTTCACTAAATTTTCTCCTGAAAGTTTGTTTTACAATCCTATCTTCTAAAGAATGAAAGGAAATAACACATAATCTTCCTCCCTTTTTCAAAAGACTTATCCCTTCTTCCAACCCTCTCTTGAGATTTTCCATTTCATCATTCACCACAATGCGTAACGCTAAAAAGGTTCGTGTCGCTGGGTGTATTCTCTTCCAAAACTTGCGTGGTATAGAATCTTCCACGATTTGCGCCAATTGTCTGGTAGTTGTAATTTTCTTCTCTTTTCTAAACTTAACAATATTTTTAGCAATTCGCGTTGCAAACCGTTCCTCGCCGTATGTCCTTAAAATACTTGCTATATTTTTCTCTTGCCATCCATTTACAATCTGCGATGCAGTAAGAGATTGCCTCCTATCCATCCGCATATCCAATGGTCCACCCAATCTAAAGCTGAAACCTCTTTCTGCATCCTCCACCTGATAAGAAGACATGCCTAAATCCATCAAAATCCCATCTACGCTTTCTATCCCTTGTTTCTGAAGCACTTGAGCCATTTCTGAAAAACCACAATGTTCTACAATCAACCTTTTCCCCCAATGTGGTTTAAGCTCTGTTAAAACCCATCTCACAGCTTCCTCATCCTTATCAATACCAACAACTACACCATTGGGAGAAGAAAGTTCTAAGACCTTTTCTGCATGTCCACCATATCCAATGGTCGCATCTATATATATGGAATCACTTTTTGGTTGAAGAATATCCACTACCTCCTTAACCATTACCGGTAAATGTTTTTTTAAAAAATCCCCAATTTGGAAAGTTCCTCCATTATCTTTTCTTCGTTCTTTCTAAGCTCTTCACTTTCTTCACACCACTTTTCCTTTGCCCACAATTCCACATGATCTAAATTACCGATAAATACCACTTCTTTTTCTATGCCTGCATCATTCCTCAATAAAAGCGGTACCAAAATACGTCTATGAGAATCAATTCGAACATCTATCGCCGATGAAAAAAATATCCTTTTAAATCTACGTGCCGCTTGACTGGTTATAGGCAAATTACCTGCTTTTTTCTCTATTACTTTCCACTGTTCTAAGGGATAACAATAAATACACCTATCAAAGAAAGTAAGCACCACAAAGCTACCTTTGGGCATTGCTTCTTTAAACTTAGTAGGAACATTAACTCTTCCTTTCTCATCTATAATATGTTCGTATCTTCCACGAAACATTCCCACTTACCCCCACTTATACCCACTTTATGGAAAAAAATAGCAATTGTCAAGAGAAATGACAAAGTTATTTCCTTGCGAATGCCAGAGGCATTCGCAAAGAGAAATATATTTTTTTTCAGTAAATTGAAAATTAGTATCTTTAATGCTATAAGTATTATGTAGAGGTTTAAGATGAATGTTTTGATTATTGGTAGTGGAGGAAGAGAGCACGCTTTAACATACAAGTTAAAACAAAGCAAAGAGATAAAAAAGCTCTTTACTGCTTCAGGAAATGCAGGCACTCAAAAATTATCTCAAAATGTAGATATTCCACCAGAAAACATACCAGAAATAAAAAAGTTTTGTATTGAGAAAAAAATAGATTTGGTGGTGGTAGGACCAGAAAACCCCCTTGCTTTAGGCATTGTAGATAGTTTAACTAAAAGAGGAATAAAAACTTTTGGACCAAATAAGAAAGCCACCACTGTTGAATCTAGTAAAGTTTTTGCCAATGAATTTATGCAAAGACATAATATTCCTACTGCCGATTTTTATATATTTGATGAGCTGCAGACTACAAAAACATTTATACAAAAACACGGTTTGCCTATTGTAATTAAAGCGGATGGGTTATGTGCAGGGAAAGGAGTATTTGTAGTTGATAACAATGATGAGCTAAATAAGGCATTGAACGATATATTTATAAATAAAAGATTTGGTTCAGCAGGAGAAAAGGTCGTGGTTGAAGAAAAACTCATAGGAGAAGAGATATCTTTCTTCGCCATCAGCGATGGCGAGAATGTGCTTCCTTTGATTAGTGCTCAAGACCACAAACCAATATTTGATGGAGATAAAGGTCCAAACACCGGCGGTATGGGTGCATACACACCTGCCCCTTTAGTTAATGAAATATTGTATAAGAAGATAATGGAGAGAATTATTTATCCTACCGTCAAAGGACTAAGAGAAGAAGGAAGAGAATACAAAGGCATTCTTTATGCCGGATTGATGATCAAAGATGATGAACCTTATGTATTAGAGTTCAACTGCCGTTTTGGTGACCCCGAGATGCAACCTATGGCAATGCTTATGGAAAGTGATCTCTTGCCTGCCTTAACTTCCTCTATTGAAGGAAATATAAATAAAATAAAAATAAAATGGAAAAAAGGATACAGTATATGTGTGATTTTAGCTTCCGGTGGCTATCCCGGAAAATATGAAAAAGAAAAAATCATTGAGGGTCTAGAAGATGTAGAAAAAATGAAGGATGTATATGTATTTCATGCAGGAACAAAAATTAAAGAGGGAAAAATTGTAACAAATGGAGGAAGAGTATTGGGTGTTACATCCTATGCAGAGAATTTTGTAACAGCTCAAGAAAAAGCATACGAGGCTGTAGAAAAAATATATTTTGAAGGGATGCATTACAGGAAGGATATTGGCAATAAAGCTCTCCGGAGGTTAAAATGAAGGTCGCAATATTTGCAGGTAGTAAAAATGATCTGCCCTTAGTAGAAGAAACGGAAAAAATACTCGGGGATTTTGGGGTGGAATATACAGTATTTATCTCATCTGCTCATAGGTCACCTCAAAAAACGGTTCTTTTGTCCCAAAACTTAGAGAAGAATTTTTCTGTTGTTATCGCAATTGCTGGCTTATCTGCCCATCTGCCAGGAATCATTGCCTCCTACACTACATTGCCGGTAATTGGTGTTCCTGTAGAATGTGGTCCTCTGCAAGGTTTAGATGCTCTATTTTCTATTGTTCAAATGCCATCCGGTATACCGGTAGGAACGATGAGCATTGGAAAGACGGGAGCTATAAATGCCGCCTTATTTGCCATACAGATTCTTGCCACAGGTGATAAAAAATTGAAAGAGAAAATAAACAACTACAGAGATAACTTAAAGAGAGAATATGGGGATAATCCATATTAAAGATCTTTGTGCATATTACGGAGAGAAATCCGTTCTTCATCACATAAATTTTAATGTAAAAGAAAAAGAAATATTAAATATCGTAGGAGAAAGTGGAGCAGGAAAGTCCACATTGGCATACATTATGGTTGGCTTACATAAACTATACAATTTAAAGTTAACAGGAAATATAAATATACAGAAAAATACTGCTATTGTGCCACAAAACGTAGGAGAATCCTTAGACCCCGTATTTACCATATACAAGCAAATGAGAGAAATTCCAACCTTAAAAAAGCTTTCTAAGGAGGAAGTAAAAAAAACAATAGAAAAATCCTTAATAGCAGTGGGACTAAAAGATACTGAAAAAATCTTAAAGAGCTATCCCCACCACTTAAGTGGGGGAATGAAACAAAGAATACTTATTGCAATGGCAATAGCTATGAATAGCAAGCTCATTGTTGCAGATGAGCCTACCTCTTCACTGGATATAACTATCTCAGCCCAAATCTTAAGACTTTTAAAAAAAATAAATGAACAAGGCGTAGCATTGGTTCTCATTACTCACGATTTCAATATAGTAAAGTTAATGCAAGGCAGAGTAATAGTAATGCATGGAGGAAGAATTGTAGAAGAGGGAAACACAAGGGAGATAATGAACAATGCTTTACATCCATATACTAACTATCTTTTAAATGCCATTCCTAAAGAAAATATGCACTATAAAAAAAACCATCTACAGGTAGAGGAATTTTCACCTTCAACTCAAGGTTGCCCTTATCAAAGCATCTGCGAAAAAAAGAAAGAGAAATGCATTAAAGAATTTCCTCCATTAAAAACTATAATTAATAGGAAGGTAAGATGTTTTTATCTATGATTTTAGATTGAATTACGCCCATATATTCCTATAATGAGAATATGGAATTTAAAGAAAGAATAAAGATATTGGCTCAAAAACTAAGAGAAAAAAATATAGACTTTGCTTTCATTTTACAAAATGTAGACCTCTTTTATTTTACGGGTAGCATATGCGACGGAACATTACTCATATCAAAAAATGAAGATGTGCTGTATTTTACAAGAAGAGGAGAAGAAAGGGTAAAACAAGAATCTCCGTGGGAAGTAATAAAAATAAAGGGCTTTCATGACATAAAAGAAACAATACAAAATAAAAAGACGTCTTCTACCTGTATAGGCTTAGAATTCGATGTTTTACCATATAAGATTTTTTCACACATCCAAAAATTATTTCCAAACTCAGAATTCAAAGATATAGGCGATGATATACGCTGGCAGAGAAGAATAAAAAGCGCCTATGAATTAAAAATGATAAGAGAAAGTGCTTTACTCTGTGACGAGGTTATGGATATAGCAAAAGATATTATAAAACAAGGCAAAAGAGAAATAGATATAGCGGCTGAAATAGAAATGAAAATTAGAAAACAAGGAAATATGCCCTTCCACCGGATGCGTGGATTTAGTGGCGAGGCTATTGGACAGGTAGTAAGTGGATATTCAGCTGGATCTCCTTCTACACTTCTGGTACCTATATCCGGCAAGGGTCTCTATCCTGTATTTCCACAAGGTCCTTCACAAAAAACTATTGAAGAAAATGAACCTATCATCGTGGACTATGTAACTACTCCCAATGGATACTATGCAGATGAAACACGCACCTTTGTTTTAGGTAAGCTTTCCTCTAAAATGAAAGAGGCCTTAGATCTTTGTATCTTTATAATGAAAGATATGGAAAAGACAGCAAAAATAGGAATAAAAGCAGTCGATCTGTATAATCGCGGATGGCAATGGGCAAAAAAATATGGATTTGAAGAAAATTTCATGGGTGTCAACCACAATCCCGTCCCTTTTATAGGACACGGAGTAGGATTAGAAATTGACGAACATCCATTTATTGCTCGAGGAATGGATTATTCATTAGAAGAGGGAATGGTTTTTGCATTTGAACCCAAGATAGTATTCAAAGAAGGAGCAGTAGGAATAGAAAATACATATGTGGTAAAAACAAAAGGAGTGGAGAGCTTAACTAAATTTGAAAAAACGCTGGTTGAATTATAATGTATGATTATTCATTTCAAGACGAGTTTAAAAAAAGAGAAGCATTATTAAAAAAGGCATTAGCCCTTTTTGGCTTAGAGGAAGGCGCTTCTAAACAAGATATTAGGAAAAAATTTTTAGAGATGGCAAAAAAACACCATCCCGATAAGGGAGGAGATGAAGAATCATTTAAAGAAATACTGCTATCGTACAAAATTTTAACAGATAAAAATATAGATATAAATAACATAGAGTTTAATACAAATAAAAAAGAAAACGATGAAAAATATAAAACAAAGAATGAATGGGGTTATGTTGCTTGGTGGATAGAAAAATTCTTATAGGTAGGAGGTGATTCATGGCTGTTGCCTCATTAGTGGTTACGCCGATCGGCACAGGCTCGCCAAGTGTAAGTAAATATGTAGCAGAAGTACATAAAGTGATTGAAGAAAAAGGAATAAAACATCAACTTACACCAGCAGATACCATCTTAGAAGGTGAAATAGATGAGATATTTGATGTAGTAAAAAATATATACGAACACATGTTTAAAATAGGCTTAAAAAGAGTATCGGTGCACATTCACATGGATGAAAGAACAGACAAAAAACTATCCATGAAGGGAAAAGTCAGTGCAGTGAGAGAAAAACTGAATGGATGATTTTTATGATGCATTAAGCAAAACAGGTGCAAGAAAATATGAAAGTTGGTATGAAAAAGAAGGAAAGGAGGTTGCCAAAAGAGAAACTAAAGCTCTGCTTTTACTCTTAAAAGATTTTAAAGGGTCACATGTTTTAAAAATAGGCTGTGGAACAGGTTATTTTTCTCGCCTGTTGGAAAAAGAGGGATTTCAGGTAGTAGGATTGGATAAAGCCTGGCAAATGTTAAAACTTACACACCTCAAAGGCATAAAGAGTATAAGAGCAGATGCACGCCTTCTCCCATTTAAGAATAAATCCTTTGATGTTTCTTTATTTGTTACATCTTTTGAATTTATAAAAGAAAGTGACAAAGTGCTTAATGAAGCTATAAGAATTACCAAAAAAGCAATCATTTTCCTGTTACTCAATCCATTTCACTTCATTAATATAAAGAGAAAATTGAAATCTTTTTTTTACTCTTCTCCCTTTCGTCACATGAAAATTATAACACCTTCCAAAATTAAAAAAATAACGAAAAGGATATGCAAAGAATGCACATTAAAAGTATGTGACAAATTAATGGGAGGAGATGTATTTTATACAGCACAAATTTTAATAAAGGAGGATTTATGAATCTGAACATTACGGCAAAAAATGTAGAACTAACGGATGCTTTAAGGAACTATGTAGAAAAGAAAATGAACAAATTAGAAAAGATAGCAAATATAAATGAGACACAAGTAATATTAAGTGTAGAAAAATATAGGCAGATTGTAGATGTGAAACTGAATGCAAATGGAGAGATCATTAAAGCTAAAGAGACAAGTAAGGATATGTACACCTCTGTTGACCTTGTCTATGAGCTATTAGAGAGACAACTGAGAAGATTAAAGGAGCGATATGAGGATAGAAGAAAGGTAACGACAACCATAACAGAAATATCAGCGGAGCCACAAATAATCAAGGAAAACTACAACTTAAAACCAATATCCATAGATGAAGCAGTAATGCAGTTGAACGCCAACGAACAACAATTTATCGTTTTTAAAAATACAGAAAATGACAAGGTGAATGTGCTTTTTCGTAAGGCAAGTGGAAACTATGGATTGATTGAGACAAGATGAAAATAGAGGAATTTTTAGATAAAGAACTTATATGTGATATAGATGTAAATGGAATGGATAGCCTTTTTTCAATAATTGCTCACATCTTTTCACAAAAATATTTATCTATAGATAAAGAAAAATTAAAAGAACTCTTGAAGGAAAGGGAAATCTTGGGCACTACGGGTATCGGTGATGGTTTTGCTATTCCTCACACAAAAACAGATATGGTAGATAAAATTATTGCAGGTGTGTTCAGGAACAAAACAGGTATAAAT
This sequence comes from uncultured Desulfurellaceae bacterium, assembly GCA_964626315.1. Classification (GTDB taxonomy): domain Bacteria; phylum Campylobacterota_A; class Desulfurellia; order JAGGSF01; family JAGGSF01; genus CAZVDS01. Next base: position 5,183 of record CAZVDS010000001.1, on the reverse strand, counting down.
TTTAACGCTGTAGATGGAGAACCGGTAAAAATCTTTGTTGTTCTTATTGCACCTATAGGAAAACCAGCAAAATTATTAAAAGCTTTAGCACAGATAGCAAAAGTATCAAAGGATAAAGAATTTAGAAAAAACATACTAATAATAGAAAATGTAAAAGATATATATAAAAAACTCATAACTAAAGATACATCAAACTCATGATAGATACAAGATTCGCCCTTATCACCGGTCTTTCCGGTGGAGGAAAGAGCACAGCTCTAAAGATGTTGGAAGATTCAGGTTTTCTTGCTATGGATAACTTTCCCATAACCCTTTTCCCTACATTTATTCAAATGTTAGAATACAGCAAAGCTCCTGTTCCTAAAATTGCATTGGTGGTGGACATAAGAGGTGGTAAAATAGAAAAAGAATTTATAAAGCTGGTGCAATTTTTGAATGAGAAAAAATTGTACAAAAAGATTGTTTATCTTGAAGCACAAGATAAAATAATCATCTCCAGATTCAAAGAAACAAGAAGAATACATCCTCTAAGCATAAGCAAAAATATTTCCCTCTCGCAGGCCATTGCTGAGGAAAAAACAACCATGGATAAGATAAAATCATTTGCAGATGCAGTCATTGACACATCATATCTTGCACCACAAATCTTTGGTAAAATTCTAAGAGAAGAATTCTCAGAAGAAATAAGAAAAAAGATCATTTTAATGCTTATTTCATTTGGGTTTAAATATGGGGTGCCGATAGAGAGTGATATGGTAATTGATGTTCGTTTTTTGCCTAATCCATTTTTTATAAAGGAATTAAAAGACACTACGGGAAAAGATAAAAAAACATACGAATTTGTAATCAATAGGAGAGAAACACAAATATTTTTAAAAAAGAATGAAGAAATTTTATCTTTTTTACTTCCTCTTTATGAAAGAGAGGGGAAAAGTTACTTTACTCTTTCTTATGGCTGTACAGGAGGAAAACATAGATCGGTAGCCATTGTGGAGTATATGGAAAAAATTTTGCAAAAAAAGGAGTTTGCGGTAAACATTCTTCACCGCGATATAGAAAAAACATGAACTTATTGGGAATAAGCTTTTTAAATAAAGAAGATATAATGTTTATATTGAATACTGCAAAGATTTATAAAGAGATATTTTACAATAAAAAAGATTTCAAAAAAATCCTGCAGGGAAAAATAGTAATCAATCTCTTTTTTGAAGCAAGCACTCGCACTCGCACTTCCTTTGAAATAGCCGCTAAAAATTTAGGCGGACAAGTGATAAACATGGATACAAAAATGTCCAGCTTAAAAAAAGGAGAAACTATAGAGGATATGGTTCAAAACTTAGAACAGATGCATCCATCAGCATTTATTGTCCGTCATCCCAATTCTGGTTTTCCATTTTATTTAAGCAAAAAAACTTCTATCCCTGTTATAAACGCCGGCGATGGGGTGTTTGAACATCCTTCCCAAGCTTTATTGGATTTTTTTACAATGTGGGGAAAAAAGAAAAAAATGGAAGGAATAAAACTTTCCATTATTGGCGATATTTCACACAGTAGAGTAGCCCGATCAAACATTTTCTTACAAAGATTATTTAAAGGTAAGGTGATTGTATTTGGTCCTAAAACCATGATTCCTTCTCAAATAGAAAAATTGGGAATAAAAGTAGCAAAAAATCTTAGAGAAGCATGCACAGAAAAAGATTTTATAATGCCTTTAAGAATACAATTGGAGAGAAAAAGTGAAAAATCTATTCCTTCTTTATCTGAATATTATAGATATTTTGCATTAAAAGAGGTAAAAGATGCTTACATTCTTCATCCTGGACCAGTAAATAAAAATGTGGAAATAGACAACTCTCTTCTTCATCATTCTCATTCTCTAATCCGTGAACAAGTAGAAAACGGTATATTTGTGAGGATGGCAATCTTCAATTATCTGTTAAAATAGACTCATCTCATTAAACTTGGCAAAAACAGTGATAGTTGTGAAAAAAAACTAACAACAATACACATAAAAAAGGAATATGCCTTTAAAATGGTTTTCATGAAACATCTTTTGTAATATCGCTTACTACACAAACATTTACTTCTTTAATTTTTTCTTAACGTAGATTTGTCATATAATTTTAAAACAGTGCCGGGAGGCGGAATCGAACCACCGACACAGGGATTTTCAGTCCCTTGCTCTACCGACTGAGCTATCCCGGCAATAGTGGAGCTGACGGGTTTCGAACCCGTAACCTCTACGCTGCCAGCGTAGCGCTCTCCCAACTGAGCTACAGCCCCTCAATTGAAATTTTACAAAAAAACTTCTTTCTGTCAAGGCATCACAAATCTGTCTTATTCTGAAAAGTGAGAAAGTTGTTTGCTCCTCTTGGGATGTCTCAACTTTTTTATAGCTTTCGCCTCTATTTGTCTTACCCGTTCTCTGGTTACACCCAATACCTTACCTACTTCTTCCAATGTATGTTCTTCATCTTCTCCAATTCCAAATCTCATTCGCAAAACCCTTTCTTCCCTTTCCGTTAATGTTCCAAATACTTCATCAATTTTTTCTCTTAAATTGGTGTCTATAGCAGTATTTATAGGGGATCTGGTGCGTGTATCTTCTATAAAATCTTCCAAGTGAGCATCTTCTTCATCACCAATAGGTGTTTCCAATGAAACAGGTTCCTTAGCAATCTCCATTATTGCTCTCACTTTATCTAAGGGCACATCTAAATAATCAGCAATCTCCAAGGGAGCAGGTTCTTTTCCCAATTTCTGTAATAAAAGTTTAGAAGTTCTCACAGTTTTGTTTATTGTTTCTATCATATGCACGGGGATTCTAATTGTTCTCGCTTGATCGGCTATTGCACGGGAAATAGACTGTCTTATCCACCAAGTAGCGTATGTAGAAAACTTAAAACCTTTATGATAATCAAACTTATCAACTGCTTTCATTAAACCAATATTGCCTTCTTGAACAAGATCTAAAAACGGTAGCCCTCTGTTTAAATATTTCTTAGCAATACTCACCACCAACCTCAAGTTAGAACGAACCATTCTGTTCTTCGCTTCCTGCACTCCATCCTTGTGAATTTTCATCCGTGAAAGCAGCATCTGTAATTTTTCATTCTTTGAGTCATCATCACAATTTTGAATTTTTTTCTTCAAATTGTAGATTATATCATCTACATATTTATCAGAGAAAGAAATATCCATCAAACATTGTACAATATTTTCTTTTAGCACATTTGCCTGTCCATTACTCCTATTCATCAAATATTTATTCAACAAATCTTTCAACCTATCTAACAACTGCAATATCTTGTCCTGATACATCTGCTGACCATCACTAAAATCATCATTATCTACTATACAATCAAACACATCTTTTAATTTCACATCGCCTGCATTTATTCCCTCTTGTAAATGAGAAATAGTATCTTTAAAATAGGGTATATCCACTAAACAACTTAAGATTCCAAATTTTTCATTCTCAATATTCATAGCTATTTCAATTTCTTCTTCTCTTGAAAGAAGAGGAATTTCACCCATTTCTCTTAAGTACATACGAATGGAGCTTCTTATCTCTGTTTCCTCATCAGGAAACATCAATTGTTGCTTTGATTTTTTCCCCTCTGCTTTTTCCTTTGCTTCTTCAGACTGCGCCACATCCACAATATCAATCTCCAAATTATGACACAGAGCAAATAATTTATCTATCTCCTCCACCGAGGTGCCTTCTGGTAAAAGATTGTTTATCTCATCATAGGTTACATAACCTTTTTCTCTACTTCTGCCCAAAAGCTCTCTACCAATTTCCGACCCTAACAAAGCATCACCACCCATATTACAAAACCTCCATCAATTTATGTTACATAAAATTTAATAGGAGAAAACAAGGTGTCAAGTCCAGCCTTATTTTTTAGTAATTTTCTGTTATAATAAAAATAACAATGAATATTGACCTATTTAACTTCGATTTACCATCATCCTTCATCGCCCAACACCCGAAAGAAGAAAGGGACAGCTGTAAGCTTTTGATATATAACAGAAAGACAAAACAAATAACACATAGTATATTCAAAGATATTATAAATTATATCTCGCCAGGTGATCTTCTCGTACTTAATAACACCGAAGTAATTCCTACCAGATTATTTGGTAAAAAAGAAACAGGAGGAAAAATAGAGATATTTCTTGTAGAAAAGATTGCTCCTAATATTTACAAAGCTTTAACAAAAGGAAAATTAAAAGAAAAAACAATAGCGACGCTAAAAAATGGCATCCAAGCCCAAATATATAAAAAAGGAGCGGAAAGCATTGTACACTTTGATTATAAAGGAGACTTTGATGAAATCTTAAATGAAATTGGAGAGGTACCATTGCCTCCATATATAAAAAGAAATTATCAGTCATACAATAGAAGAAAAGATATGCTCTATTACCAAACAATTTTTGCAAGAAAAAAAGGGGCTATTGCAGCTCCTACTGCAGGATTACATTTCACAAAAAATCTATTGTCTAAAATAATAAAAAAAGGAACAAATATCACATATATCACACTACATGTGGGTATAGGTACATTCAAACCCATTAAAGAAAAAAGTGTGGAAAAGCACAAAATGTTCTCAGAATATTTCGAAATAGAAGAAAAAACAGCAAAATTGTTCAATGAAACAAAAAGAAAACAAAAAAAAATATTTGCTTGCGGAACAACAACAGTAAGAGCACTGGAAAGCAATATAACAGAACAGGGAATTTTAAAAAACGGAAAAGGCTCTACAAATCTTTTTATATATCCAGGATACAAATTCAAATCAATAGATGCGCTTATTACGAACTTCCACCTACCAAAATCAACCTTACTCTTGTTTGTTAGTGCATTTGCAGGAAGAGAAGAAATTCTACATTGTTATAAAGAAGCGATAAAAAGAAAATATATGTTTTACAGCTTTGGCGACGCTATGTTAATTCTATAATTTTAACTTTACTCCCTGGCAGCGACCTACTCTCCCACAGAGTCACCTCTGCAGTACCATCGGCGCTGGAGAGCTTAACTACCGAGTTCGGAATGGAATCGGGTATTTCCTCTCCGCTATGACCACCAGAGAGATCAAAGCATTAAGAAGTAAGGCCTAAGCCACACGGTCTATTAGTACGCTTCCGCTTCACTGATTACTCAGCTTCCACTTAGCGCC